>JAOPYG010000451.1 GCA_025964685.1 Actinoallomurus sp.
ACCTCAACGACTCCTACTTCGTCGTCGCGCACTTCCACTACGTGCTGTTCGGCACCGTGGTGTTCGCGATGTTCGGCGGCTTCTACTTCTGGTGGCCGAAGATGACGGGGAAGATGCTCAACGAGACGTGGGGGAAGATCCACTTCTGGTTGCTGTTCATCGGCTTCCACACGACCTTCCTGGTCCAGCACTGGCTGGGCGCCGAGGGCATGCAGCGGCGCGTCCCCGACTACGCCAAGCAGTTCACCGGGCTCAACATGGTCTCCAGCATCGGCGCGCTGATCCTGGCGATCTCGATGCTGCCGTTCCTGTGGAACGTCTTCATCACCGCCAGGAGCGGTGAGCGCGTCAACGTGGACGACCCGTGGGGCTACGGCAACTCCCTTGAGTGGGCGACGTCGTGCCCGCCCCCGCGGCACAACTTCACCGCGATCCCGCGGATCCGGTCCGAGCGGCCCGCGTTCGACCTGCACTACCCGCACACCGAGCCGAAGCCCGCCGTGACCGCCGGCGCCGGAACGGAGGACTGACGATGAAGATCGAAGGTTATCTGTTCGTCTTCTGCGCGCTGTTCTTCGCGGTCATGGACGTCATCTACTGGCTGTGGTCGCACGACCCGACCGGTACGACCGCGCTGGCCCTCACCGTGGGCCTGGCCGGCCTGGTCGGCTTCTACCTGCTGTTCACCGGCCGCCGGATCGGCGAGCGGCCGGAGGACGACAAGGAAGCTGAGATCGCCGACGGTGCCGGCGAGCTCGGTTTCTTCAGCCCGCACAGCTGGTGGCCGCTGTTCGCCGCGCTGGCCGCGGGAACCGCCTGCCTCGGCGTCGTCATCGGCTGGTGGCTGGTGATGATCGGCATGCTCGCGGTGATCCTCGCCGCGATCGGGTTCGTCTTCGAGTACTACCGGGGTCACTTCTCGCACTGAGGTCTCCCAAGAAACGGTACGCAGGCCGGTGTCGCCGAGAGGCGGCGCCGGTCTTCGCGTTTACTCGGCACGGACTCACGGGCGGGGGTGCGAATGAGGCGAGGGGCGGCCGTCGCCACGTGCGTGCTTCTGCTCGGCGCGCCCGCGTGCGGGCACCCGGCACCGCCCCGCGCCGCCACCGTCGTCGTGGTGTCGCCGTCCGGGGCACGCGCCGTACGGCCGGACGCTCCGGTGACCGTACGCGCGCGGAACGGGCGGATCCGCTCGGTGGCCCTCGCCGGCGGCGGGCGGCTGGACGGCCGGATCAGCCCGGACGGCACCCAGTGGTGGCCGACGTGGGCACTGAGCCCAGGCCGGTCGTACACCCTCCTCGCCACCGTCGCCGGAGCCGACGGCCGCCTGACCACGGTGCGCAGTACGTTCCGTACGCGCGGGGTCGCCCACACGATCGCGGCCACGGTCGTCGCACCCGAGGCCGGCGCCACGGTCGGCGTGGGAATGCCGATCATCGTGCGCTTCGCCGCGCCGGTCGAGAACCGGGCGGCGGTCGAACGCTCCCTCTCGCTGCGGACGTCGGTCCCGGTGAGGGGCGCCTGGCACTGGTTCTCCGCCTCGGACGTGGTGTTCCGTCCCCTGACGTACTGGCCGGCGCACACCCGTGTCCGGCTGCTCGCCCACCTGTCCGGCCTGCCGCTCACGAGCCGCGCGTACGGCGCGCAGGACGTCACCATGGGCTTCGGCGTCGGTGACTCACGCATCACCGTGGCCAGCGCCCGCAGCCACCACCAGAACGTCCGGATCAACGGCCACAGGGTCCGCCGGATGCCGATCAGTATGGGCAAGGGCACGCGGCTCGCCTACACCACGACCAGCGGCGTCCACCTGGCCATGGAGAAGAACCACCACGTCGTCATGGACTCCGCGTCGGTCGGGTGCCCGCCGGGCTGCCCGGACCACTACCGGCACGACGTGTACTTCGCCGTCCGTATCTCCGACAGCGGGGAGTACGAGCACAGCGCGCCGTGGTCGGTCGGCGACCAGGGGCATCGCAACGTGAGCCACGGCTGCATCAACCTGGGACCGCGCGACGCCCGATGGTTCTACCGCCACACCCGGCCGGGCGACGTCGTGGAGGTCACCGGCACGCGGCGGCCCCTGCAGCCGGCCAACGGCTGGGGCTACTGGCAGCTGACGTGGCCGGAGTGGCTGTCCGGAAGCCTCCTGGGCACGTCGTACGGCCAGGGCATGCCCGCCCCGGGCGGCGCGGCCGCACAGGCCGTCGCCCGCCCCTGACCGGGCCCCGTACGGGCCGGCCCTAGCCGGCGAGACGCTGCGTCAGGTCGGACCAGCGCTCCAGGAGGGCGGTGGCGCGGCCGGAGTCGATCGCCTCCAGGGCACGGGTGTACGCGTCGCGGAGCGCCTCGGTCAGGCCTTCCGCCGGGGGAGTGCCCTGCGCGGCCACGAGTGCCGCGGCGGCGTTGAGGGCCACGATGTCGCGCACCGGGCCCGGCTCGCCCGCGAGCACCGCCCGCGCGACGCGCGCGTTGTGGCGGGCGTCCGCGCCGCGCAGGTCGTCCCGGGTGGCGCGGGGGATGCCGAGCGCGGCCGGATCGAAGACGGTCTCGGTGGCGGTGCCGTCGCGCACCACCCAGATGACCGACGTCGAGGTCGTGGTCAGCTCGTCGAGCCCGTCGTCGCCGCGGAACACCAGCGAGGAGCAGCCGCGCTCGGCGAAGACGCCCGCGATGACCCCGGCCATGCGGGGATGGAACACGCCCACCGCCTGAGCCGTCGGCCTGGCCGGGTTGGTGAGCGGGCCCAGGAAGTTGAACACCGTCGGAGTGCCCAGCTCGCTGCGGGTACGGGCGGCGTACTTGAACCCCGGGTGGTACAGCGACGCGAAGCAGAACGTGATACCGATCTCACCGGCCACCTCCGCCGTCTTGGCGGGCGGCAGGTTGATGACGACGCCGAGCTCCTCGAGCAGGTCGGCGGCACCGCAGGAGGACGACGCGGCCCGGTTGCCGTGCTTGACCATCCGCGCGCCCGCGGCCGCGGCGACGATCGCGCCCATGGTCGAGATGTTGACCGTGTGAGCCTGGTCACCGCCGGTGCCGACGAGGTCGACGGCCGGTCCCGGCACCGTGATCGGCGTGGCGTTGGCGAGCATGCCCGTCGCCAGGCCCGCGACCTCCGCGACACTCTCGCCCTTGGCCCGCAGCGCTACGGCGAAGCCCGCGATCTGAACGTCGGTGGCCTGCCCCGACATGATCTCCTGCATCACCCAGGCGGTCTCGTCCGCCGACAGCGCCTGCCCGTTGAGCAGGGCGTCGAGCAGGGCCGGCCACGTCGTACGCGGGTCCATCCGGACGCTCCCTGGCGTGGTTACTTGCGGGACAGCTCGGTGTCGGTGCCGGTGCCGGACCCCGCGCGCCTGCGCATCAGCTCGGCCACGCCCTCGGCGAGAGCGACCGCGTCGATGGGCTGGCCCGCGACGGCGTCCGCGCGTGACCAGGTGGCGAGCCAGCCGTCGTCACGGCGGGCGATGAGGACCATGATCGGGGGGCAGTTGTAGATCTCGTCCTTCGCCTGGCGGCAGATGCCCATGCCGCCGGCGGGCTGCGCCTCGCCGTCGAGGACGGCGACGTCGATGTCGCCCTGGTCGAGGCGGGCGAAGACCGCGGGCTCCGTGGCGATCTCGACGTACTCCACCAGCGGGAGCCCGGGAGCGGGCCGGCGGCCGAGCGCGAGGCGCACCTGGGCGCGGGTGTTCGCGTCGTGGCTGTAAACGAGGATCTTCATCTGAACTCTGGCGCGGAGGCCCCGGCGGGTGGCCGGGGAGGGATTGCGCCTCCCCCTTCCTGGAAGGACGTGGTCACGCCGCGCACTGCCGGCGCCTGCGGGGCCGGGTGATCATCGATTGTCGCGATGAGGCCCCACGCACGTAGCGAATGCTACCGGGCGAGATACGGCAGCCACGACCAGTACGACCACCACAGGCCACGACGGATGTTCGGTAGCGGCCTGATCACCGGAAAACGGCCTGGAAGAGGCCGCGCGGGGAGGAGCGGAGCACGCCCAATGGGGGGTCCTGCGTCATCTGGTCGGCAGGTGCCGCAATAATGCTGCCCGTGGCAACAGTATCCGCGACTGACAGCGCACCCCGCTCCCGCGCCAACCGGCCCAACCTCGTGAGCGTGGGCACGATCGTGTGGCTGTCGTCCGAGCTCATGTTCTTCGCGGCACTGTTCGCGATGTACTTCACCATCCGGTCGGTGACCATGGGTGACGGGGGCAAGTGGCCAGAGGCCCACTTGGACGTCCCGTACGCCGCGGTGAACACCTTCATCCTGCTGATGTCCAGTGTGACGTGTCAGCTGGGAGTGTTCGCGGCCGAGCGGGGCCAGGTCGGACGCCTCGGAAGCGCCTTGAACCTCCGCAAGTGGGGTCTACGCGAGTGGTACTTCCTGTCGTTCCTCATGGGCGCGGTCTTCGTCGCCGGCCAGCTCAATGAGTACCGCTCGCTCATCCACGAAGGCACCACGATCTCCTCGAGCGCCTACGGATCGGTGTTCTACCTGACCACGGGCTTCCACGGTCTGCATGTGACCGGCGGCCTCATCGCGTTCCTGTTCATGCTCGGACGGACGTTCGCCGCGAAGCGGTGGACCCACGAGCAGGCGACGAGCGCCATCGTCGTGTCCTACTACTGGCACTTCGTCGATGCGGTGTGGGTCGGGCTGTTCTTCACGATTTACATCATCGAGCTGTTGCACTGATCCAGAACTGGGGAACTCTTCCGTGAAATGGTTCACCGCATGGCGCCGGCGCCCGTGGGCGGGCTACGCCGTCGTGCTGGCCGCGCTTGCGATCATCGGTGTGGTGTACGCCGGTGCTTCGCCGGGCGCCGACCGCGCCCAGGCGTCTGACACCAAGGTGTCCGCGCAGGATGTCGCCAAGGGCAAGGCGCTGTTCGACCAGACCTGTTCCAGTTGCCACGGCGCGAACGCCCAGGGAACCCGGACCGCGCCCAGCCTGATCGGTGTGGGCGCCGCCTCGGTCGACTTCCAGGTCAGCACCGGCCGGATGCCCGCCATGAACCCCGGCGCGCAGATTCCGCGCAAGAAGCGGATCCTGAACGACGAGCAGACCCGCCAGCTGGCGGCGTACATCGCCTCACTCGGCGGCGGCCCCCCGGTCCCCGCGGCCGACCAGGTCGACCCGGCGCACGGCGACTCGGCGCTCGGCGGCAAGCTGTTCCGCGCCAACTGCGCCCAGTGCCACAACTTCGCCGGATCCGGCGGCGCACTCACGGGCGGCAAGTACGCCCCGCCGCTCGACAAGGCCACGCCCACGCAGATCTACGAGGCCATGATCACGGGCCCGCAGGCGATGCCGGTCTTCAACGACACGACCGTCACGCCGGAGCAGAAGCGCGCGATCATCGCCTACGTCACCCAGACCCGCAGCGAGGTCAACCCCGGCGGCAGCGGCCTCGGCCGTATCGGCCCGGTGGCCGAGGGTCTCGCGGGCTGGCTCGTCGGAATCGGACTGATGGTCATCGCAGCGATGTGGCTCACTGCCAGGAAGCCCAAGAAGAAGCACAATGACTGACAACAACGAGACCAGCGGCGCCACTCCGGAAGATGAGGGGCGCGTCCCCAAGCGCGTGATCGGCACTCCGTCGCCGGTCGGCACCCAGGAGCTGCTGCCCGGCGACGAGCCGGAGCAGGGCGGCACCGGTTACGTGCTCGACGAGAAGAAGGCACGCAGGGCCGAGCGCGTCGCGGCCGCCTTCTTCACCCTGAGCTTCGTCGCCGGCATCGCGTTCATCGTGTTCTACGCCGTGTGGCCGGGGCATGTCGGCAACATCAACCGCGCGGCCCGCTCGAACTACACGCTGGGCACCGCGATGACGCTGATCCTCCTCGGCCTCGCGGTGGGCCTGACCATATGGGTCCGCCACCTGGTGACGACCAAGGAGATCGTCCAGGAGAGGCACTCGATCTCCTCCACGCCGGAGGATCGTGCGGTCTTCAACCAGTACCTCCAGGAGGGTTCCCGGGAGAGCGGCCTCGGCCAGCGGCGGCTGCTCCGCCGCACGCTGCTGCTGGCCGCCGCACCGCTGGGCCTGCTGCCGCTCGTCCTGCTGCGCGACCTCGGTCCGCTGCCGGAGAAGAAGCTGCGCCACACCGCGTGGAAGAACGGCACCCGCCTCGTCGTCGACGGCACCGGCCAGCCGCTGAAGGCCTCGGACTTCAACTCGCCCGGCAGCATCATCACCGTCGTCCCCGAGGGCGCCGAGGACAACCTCGACGAGATCGCCACGGGCGCCGTCCTGCTGCTCAACCTCCCGGTGGACCAGCTGAAGGTCAAGAAGGGCCGGGAGAACTGGCACGTCGGCGGCATCATCGCCTACTCCAAGATCTGCACGCACGTGGGCTGCCCGGCGGCGCTGTTCGAGCAGACCACCCACCACATCCTGTGCCCGTGCCACCAGTCGACGTTCGACGCGCTGGACAGCGCGAAGGTGCTATTCGGCCCGGCGGCCAGGCCCCTGCCCCAGCTGCCGATCGGCGTGGACTCCCAGGGCTACCTCATCGCCACGAGCGACTTCCACGAGCCGGTGGGCCCGAGCTTCTGGGAGCGCGGGAGGCCCAAGGTATGAACGGTATGAGCTTCATCCCAGCACGCATCCGGTGCGACGGCTCGCTGCCTTCGCCGAAGTCCCTCATCGGTGATTCGCGCGGCGAGCGAGGAGCGGCGAAATGAGCACGACGACACCCCCCAAGCCCATCGACGACGCGGTCGGTTACGCCGACGACCGCTTCGCCACGGCGGGATTCCTGCGCGGCAAGATGAAGAAGGTCTTCCCCGACCACTGGTCGTTCATGTTGGGCGAGATCGCGCTGTACTCCTTCGTCATCCTGCTGCTGAGCGGGACGTTCCTGAGCCTCTGGTTCAAGCCCAGCATGTCCGAGGTCATCTACCACGGCAGCTACACCAAGCTCAACGGCGTCAGCGTCAGCGAGGCGTACGACTCGACGCTGCGCATCAGCTTCGACATCCGCGGTGGTCTGCTCATGCGGCAGATCCACCACTGGGCGGCCGTGCTGTTCCTCGCCTCGATCATGGTGCACATGCTCCGGATCTTCTTCACCGGCGCATACCGCAAGCCGCGTGAGATCAACTGGCTCATCGGCATCACGATGTTCACCCTCGCGATCCTGGAGGGCCTGTTCGGCTACTCGCTGCCGGACGACCTGCTGTCCGGTACGGGCCTGCGCATCACCCAGGGCGTCCTGCAGTCGATCCCCATCGTGGGCACGTACCTGTTCTACTTCGCCTTCGGGGGCGCGTTCCCGGGCCATGACTTCATCCCACGGCTCTATACCGTGCACGTGCTCCTCGTACCAGGTCTCCTCCTAGCCCTGGTCGCGGCGCACCTCATGATCATGTGGTTCCAGGGCCACACGCAGTTCCCGGGCAAGGGCAAGTCGAACAACACGGTCACGGGCAAGGCGTTCTACCCGGTCTTCCTGATCAAGACGAACGCGTTCTTCCTGTTCACGTTCGCGGTCATCGCGGGGCTCGCCACGTTCGCGCAGATCAACCCGATCTGGCTCTTCGGGCCCTACACCCCGGACTCCATCACGGCCGGTTCACAGCCCGACTTCTACATGGGCTTCCTCGAGGGTGCGCTGCGGATCATGCCCAACTGGGAGACCAACCTGTGGGGCCACACGATCGGCTGGAACGTCCTGATCCCGGCCCTCGTACCACTGGGGCTGATCATGACCGGCGCCGCGCTGTGGCCGTTCATCGAACAGTGGGCGACCGGCGACCGGCGGATCCACCACCTGGCCGACCGCCCGCGCAACGCGCCCTTCCGTACCTCGGTCGGCATGGCCACCGTCACCTTCTACGGGCTGCTGTGGCTGGCCGGCGGCAACGACGTCCTCGCCGACAAGTTCCACGTCCAGCTGTTCTGGACGACATGGATCTTCCGCGTCACCGTCATCGTCGGCCCGTTCATCGCGTACTTCATCACGAAGAGGATCTGCATCGGCCTGCAGCGCAGTGACGCGGCCGAGCTGGACCACGGTGTGGAGTCCGGCATCATCACGATGATGCCGAGCGGTGAGTTCGTCGAGGTGCACGAGCCGGTGAAGGAGAACGCCGAGGCGGTCCTGCGCAGCAAGCCCGTACCCGCGGCACTGCCGGACGCCGGGGAGGACGAGAACGGCATCCCGTCACCGGCGTCCCGCGGCCCACTCGCCCGCGCGCGCAAGGCACTGAACAACGCCTTCACCGCGGACGACATCCCGATGGGCAACGGCCACGCGGACGGACACGGCGAGCCCCAGGTGACCGCTCCCGGAGCCAACGGCGACGACAGCACGCAGGACGCGGCGGTCGAGGGCGGCGACCACAAGGAGCTGAGCCGAGGCTGACCGGCTACTGGCGGCCCGCCACCGAAACACCGATAGCGGGCCGCTGACGTCTCTCCCCGCGCCGTCTACCCGGCGCGAACCGCCCCGCCTGCCGCAGGATGGGCGCCCGGCGGTAGGTCGGCCGGGGATCGCTCGGCACACGTCGAGTCCTCGCTCCACGCGCTTCGGGTCCGGCGTAGTGCCGGCCTGGCTCATCCGGACGCGCCCGGGACGTTGTGCTCAGTCGGCGGCGGGGAGGCCCAGGGAGAAGGCGGCTTCGAGGTCGTGCTGGGAGTACGTGCGGAAGGCGATGTGGGTCTCGGTGTGGGTGACGCCGTGGACCTTGTTGAGGCTGCCCGGGATGACGTCCGCGATCTGTTCGTACTGGCGTACGCGGACCAGGGCGACCAGGTCGAAGTCGCCCGTCACCGAATACACCTCGCTGACCCCTTCGAGCCCGGCGATGGTCTCGGCGACCTCGGGGATGCGCGAGACGTCGGCCTTGATGAGCACGATGGCGGTGATCACGAGGTCCTCCTGCGGTGGTCGAGCGCGGCCGTGCCGAAAGCCTAGTGGAGCGGGCTCACTGCCAGCTCAGCGCCGCCGACTTGCGGGCGAGGCCGCCGCGTCTCACGAACATGCCGCAGATCATGCCCGCCACGAAGCCGTAGATGTGCGCGACGTACGCCGTCTGGCTCTGGTCGCCCAGGCTGAACCACTGGAACACGAAGAACTGCGCGAGCAGCACCCACGACGGCAGCCGGAACGGGAGGAACGGCAGGACGAGCGCGATCGTCCGTGACCTCGGATAGAGCACCAGGTGGGAGCCGAGCACGCCCGCGATCGCACCGGAGGCGCCCACCAGCGGCGTCAGCGAACCGGGGTAGGTCAGGGCGAAGCCGTACGCCGCGATGTAGCCCACAAGCAGGTAGAAGGCCAGGAACCTCAGCCGTCCCAGCCGGTCCTCGGTGGCCGCGCCGAAGATGAACAGGTAGACCATGTTGCCGAGGATGTGGGAGACCCCGCCGTGCAGGAACATCGACGACAGCGCGGAGAACCACGGGCGCTTGTGGAACGGCTTCGGGTGACAGGCCGAGACGATCTCCTCCGGCACAGGCTCCTGCCGGTTGGCGACCATCTCCTTGGGCACCGCGCCGTACTTGAGCAGGAACGTCACCTGGTCGCACTTGCGCTGCGTGTCCGTCTCGCCTTGGTGGCCGATCGACGCGACCGGCGACAGCAGGAAGATCACGACATTGGCCGCGATGAGGAGGTATGTCATCAGCGGCGCGCGCCGGGTCGGCTGGTTGTCGTACAGCGGCAGCGCCACCCCTGCTCCTAACGCATCGGCCGACCGGCGCGCTTAACCATACGGGAATCGGGGGTGCGGTAAGCGTTGTCGATCCAGCGGCGCACGCTCTCGGCGCCGTGTGCCGGGCAGCTCCACGTGCCGTCCACCTCGACCAGGCGTACGCCGGGGGAGTCGAGCCAGCGCAGCACGCACTCCATCTCCTCCGCGGACGCCCGCGGGGCGGCTCCCGGGCCCGGGCGCACGGTCTCGGCCGTGGCGACGAGCGCCTCGGTGTAGGGCACCGGGTGGGCGTGTGGCGGGACGGTGCCCGCGGCGGCCAGCCGGCCGTGCCGCACGACGTGCAGCTCCCAGCCGCCGTCGAAGGCGGGCCGGGCCGCGACGAGCTGGGCGATGCCCGCCAGCGAGGACAGGCGCTGGCAGCGCGCCGCCCCCCGGACGAAGGCCGCCAGGCGGTCGCGCTGTGCCGCCGCCTCCTCGTAGCGGAGCTGCTCGGCGAGCCGCTCGATGCGGGCCCGCGCCGCGGCCACGACCGGGCGTACGTCACCGGTGAGGATGGTGCGCGCGTACGTGGCGTGCTCGGAGTAGGACTCGGGCGTCTGCCGCCCCTCGCAGGGCGCGCCGCAGCGGCCGAGCTCGCCGAGCGCGCAGGTGGCGGCCCGGCCCTCGGCGATGACCCGGAGCGTCAGCCGCTGGGTGCACTGGCGCAGGGGCACGGCGTCGTGGACGGCCGCGCGTGCCTCCTCCGCCAGCCGGGTGCTGCCGAACGGGCCGAGGTAGGAGCCGCCGTCGTCACGCACCTCGCGCACGATGGACAGCCGGGGGAACGCGTCGGGGGTGAGCTTGAGCCACACGGCGCGCTCGGGATGGCGGGAGCGGCGGTTGTAGCGCGGTTTGTGCTGGGCGATCAGCCGCAGCTCGCGTACCTCCGCCTCCAGCGTGCTGGCGCACACGATGGTGCGGACCCGCTCGGCGATGCCGATCATCTCGCGGACGCCGCGGCGGGTCTCCGACGCCGTGAAGTAGGACCGGACGCGGGTGCGCAGCCGGCCGCTCTTGCCGACGTACAGCGGCTCGCCGCGCGCGTCCTCGAAGATGTAGACGCCCGGCGCGGCCGGCACCGCGTCGGCCAGGTGCCGCTTGCGCTTTTGGTCCGGGGTGGGGGCGCGGGCGAAGCTCATCAGCTCCTCAAGCGACTCCACGCCGAAGGCGCCGGCCCGCTCCAGCAGCCCGTGGAGCACGTCGACGGTGGCCCGCGCGTCGGCCAGCGCGCGGTGACACGGCTCGGTGCCCGTACGGAAGAAGCGGGCGAGCGTGGACAGCTTGCAGTTGGGCACCTCGTCGCGGGTGAGGAGCCGGCGTGCCAGGTCGGCCGTGTCGAGGACGGCGGGCGCGGGCCAGGGACGCTCCTGCTCGGCGCAGGCGGCCTTGAGGAAGCCCATGTCGAACGGCGCGTTGTGCGCCACCAGCACGGCTCCACGCGCGAACTCGAGGAACGCGGGCAGCACCCGGTCGATGCGCGGCGCGGCGACGACCATCTGCTGGGTGATGCCGGTCAGCACGGTGATGAACGGAGGGATCGGCGACCCCGGGTCGACGAGCGTGCCGAACTCCCCGAGGATCTCGCCGCCGCGCACCTTCACCGCGCCGATCTCGGTGATCGCCGACTCGTGCGGCGAACCGCCGGTGGTCTCCAGGTCGACGACGACGAAGGTGACACCGATCAGGGGCGTGCCCAGATCCTCGAGGGTGCCCTGCACGGCAGGGCCTTGGGAGGCCATGGCAGGCACCGTACGACCGGGCACTGACAAGCCACGCCAGGAGCGCGGCGGCCGGCGCCTCGGGGACCATGCGGCGAGGGCACGCCATACGGCCGTTCACCCGCCGGGCGACAGGCGTTTCGTCGAGGGATCGCCTACTCCGGGGTGCCGTGCCGTCTACCCTGGGCAGCGACGGCGGTACGGGCGGCCGGCGGCGCGTTTCCTGGCCCGTGACCGGATCACTCGTGAGGAGACAGATCATCGACACGGGCGCGGGCGAGCGGCTCGACCAACCGTTGCCGGAGGCGGTCCGGCAACGGGTGATCGAGCTCGCCGCCGATGTGGTCGGCGCGCTGCCGGGGGAGGAGATCCCGGCGCCGCTGCGGCGCGTCGCCCGGTTCGAGCCGCGCCGCCGCGCCAGGCTGGCGGCCATACCGATCGCCGCCCAGCTCGAGAACGACGACGCGTTCCGCGAACGCGTCGCCGAGGCCGCACGCGAGAGCCAGCCAGAGCTCGCCGCCGCCCTCCAGGCGGGCACGCTCCCGGCCGCGGCGGACCCGGTGAACGTCGCCGCCGTGGCGTACCTCATGCGGCCGCCAGGCTGGCCGGAGCGGGTCGAGACGGCGCGCCGCGACCTGGAGCGCTCCGCGCTCGCGGCCGACGAGGCCGAGACCGTGCGCAAGCTCGCCGAGTTGCAGGAGCAGATCGCCGCGGCCAGGGCGACGCGCTCGGAGGAGATCGAGAAGCTCCGCGCCGAGCTGCGCAACTCACGCGCCGAGAACTCCGAGCTCCGCAAGAAGCTGCACGAGAGCCGCACCCGGGCCAAGCGCGAGCACGCGCGGGCGGAGGACCTGGACCGCCAGGCGGGGGAGGACCGTACGGCGGCGGCCGTGGCCGCGACGGCCGCCGAAGCCGAGCTGCGGCGGCTGCGAGCCAGGCTGTCCCAGGCCGAGTCGGCGGCCGAGAACGCCCGGCGGGCCGCACGTGAGGGACGCAATCTCGACGACTCCCGGCTGCGCGTCCTGCTCGACGCCCTCACCGACGCCGCCAAGGGCCTGCGCGAGGAGATCGCCCTGCCGACCGGCATCACCCGGCCGGCCGACACGGTCGGGGGCGTCGCCCCCCAGCGGCCCGGACACCGTACGTTGCCGGGCCGCGCGCTGGCCGACACCGATCCCGCACTGCTCGACCAGCTCCTCATGCTTCCGCAGGTCCACCTCATTGTCGACGGTTACAACGTCACCAAGACCGGCTACGGCGATCTCCCGCTGTCGGACCAGCGTTCGCGCCTCGTCTCCGGCGTCGGCGTCCTCCACGCGCAGACCAAGGCCGAGGTCACCGTGGTGTTCGACGGCGCGGAGCTGGACGCGCCGGTGGCGGTGCAGGCGCCGCGCGGGGTGCGGGTGCTGTTCAGCGCGCCCGGCCAGACCGCCGACGACCTGATCGGCCAGCTCGTACGCGCGGAGCCGAGCGGCCGCGCGGTGGTGGTCATCTCCTCTGACCAGGAGGTGTGCGACGCGGCCCGGCGCGCCGACGCCCGGCCCGCCCCCGCCTCGCTCCTGCTCAGGCGGCTCAGCAGGACGTAGAAGTCCGCGCTCGTGTTTCTGTCGGTGCCTCCTTCTAGCGTCTGCGTCATGACGTCGACACGAGGAGACACGATGCTCATCGACTGCGAAAAGTGTGAGGTACGCAACGTCGGCTGCGCCGACTGCGTAGTGTCCGTGATGCTCGGCGACCCGGTCGAGCTCGTGGAGATCGGTGACGGTGAGCGTCGTGCGCTGGACGTTCTCGCCCAGGGCGGCATGCTGCCTCCCCTGCGGCTGACTATCTCTGACGAACGCGCCTCGTAACCACGCGTGTGCACTCTGCTGCACTATTGACGGGAATTGCGAGAATTCCGCAGAAGCGGTTGTTACCAGGGTGATACTTGACTAGTCTCGCGCCCTGAGTCAGTCGCTCGTTCGTCGCCCCCCAGGCGACGGCGACGGACTACCGCCGAGTCGTTACGGCACCGAAGAGACCTCCGCCAAAGCGGATGGTCTCCTTTCGCCGTACGAGCCGGGGAACCAGGTTCCAGGGGTGAATCGGAGCGCAGCGGCTCCGTAGGGCGACTTCCACGCCCGAATCCGTCAGCTATCCCGGTAGGCGGTCTTTGGGAGAGGGGCGTGCCGCAATCGTGGCAACAGAGCGCAGTGCCGGCGGTCGTGCCGGTGGCTGGCTGCCGAGCGGCAGGGTCGGGCTTCGTGCCTTGGCGACCCTGTGCGTAGCGGCTTCGGCGGCGCTGGTCTTGCCCGTCGGACCCGCGGAGGCCAAGCCCTCGCTGAAAGAGGTCAAGGCCAAGCTCGCGAAGCTGAATTCCCAGGTCGACCACCTGGACAACACATACAACAAGGTCAAAGAGGACCGTCAGGCCGCGAAGAAGAAGCTCGAGGCGCTGACCAAATCGGTCGCTGACGACAAGAAGGTTTATGGCCAGATGCGCGTGCGTGTCGCGCAGCTGGTGGCGTCTGCCTATAAGAGCGGCGAATCGGGCGATATCCCCGCCCTCGTGTCGGCGAAGAATCCCGCCGACGTCCTCGACCAGATCTCGATGTTCACCCAGCTGACCCATAACCGGTCCACCGAGGTGAGCCAGTTCCTCAACGCGGCGCAGCTGCTGCAACGGCAGCAGGCGCAGGCGCAGCAGGCGACGGACGACCTGAACGCCAAGCTCAAGTCGGAGAAGGCGCAGCTCGCGAAGATCAAGAAGGCCGTCGACGAACAGCAGCGGCTGGTGAACAAGCTCGGTGGCGGGACGAGTGTCTCCATCGGCGGCACCTACACCGGGCCGGCCTCCGGCAACGCGCGCACCGTCCTCAACTGGGCCTACAGCAAGCTCGGCACGCCTTACGAGTACGGCGGCACCGGTCCACGGTACGACTGCTCCGGCTTGACCATGATGGCCTGGCGCGCGGCCGGCGTCAGCATCCCCCGTGTCGTCCCCGACCAGTACAACGCCACTCGCCGGGTGGCCAGGGCCGATCTTCAGCCGGGTGACCTGGTCTTCTTCGACGGCCTCGGACACGTCGGCATCTACGTCGGCGGCGGCAAGTTCATCCACTCCCCGCACACCGGCGACGTGGTCAAGATCACGAGTCTGAGCGGCTACTACAGCTCGAATTACGTCGGCGCAGGCCGTCCGTAGAAGGGCTGGAACAGTGGAGATGAAGCGTACAACCATGTCTAAGACCAGTCGTTGGATCGTCGGTACCGCCGGAGCGGCCATCGTGGCCGGGCTCGTGATGCCCGCCACGACCGCGGAGGCCAAGCCCACTCCGTCGCTGAGCACCGCCAAGAAGCAGCTCGCCCAGCTGAACGACCAGGTCGACCAGCTGGCGAACCAGTACAACAAGGCGCAAGAGAACTGGAAGGCCGCCAAGAGCCGGTTGGGCGCGCTGGCCTCCAGCGTCACGAGCGAGAAGGCCACGTTCGAGCAGCTGCACATCAGGGTCGCCCAGCTCGCCGCCGCGGCCTACAAGACCGGCAATGAGGCCGGCTCGATCCCGGACCTGCTGTCGGCCAAGGACCCCGCGGACGTGCTCGACCAGATGACGGCCTTCACCAAGGTCTCCAACAACCGCGCCGCGGAGCTGACCCAGTTCCTGGCGTCCGCGCAGCGGCTGGAGCGGCAGCAGGCTCTGGCGCAGCAGGCGGCCGAACAGCTCAAGCAGCAGAAGGAGCAGGTCGACAAGAAGCGCGCGTCGGCCAACGCCGCCATCAGCAAGCAGCTGAAGCTGATCAACAGGCTCGGCAGCAACATCGACCCGGGCAGCTCCAAGGCCAACTGCTCGATCCTGGCCACGGGCAGGGCCGAGACGGTGCTGAGGTACGCCTGCGCGCAGCTCGGCAAGCCGTACGTCTTCGGCGGCGCAGGTCCGAACTCCTTCGACTGCTCAGGGCTGACGATGATGGCCTACAAGCAGATCGGCATCAATCTCAGTCACTACGTGCCGAACCAGTACAGCGCGAGCCAGCGCGTCTCGCGGGCCAACCTGCAGGCCGGGGACCTCGTGTTCTTCAACCACAACGACCACATGGGCATGTACGTCGGCAACGGCAAGTTCATCCAGGCCCCGCACACCGGCGACGTCGTCAAGATCTCCAGCCTGAGTGACGCGTATTACACGTCCGTCTTCATGAGCGGCGGCCGGCTGGTCTAACGAGACGCAGGTCTCACGATCGCGGCAGGGTAATTCACGTTATGTGATTGCCCTGCCACGATATTGCCACGAATTTGCCCGTACATTCTCGCCTTGCTAACGTGCGGCGAGATGTGCGGTACACACCATGTGCCGCGCCAGCCGGTATTCGGATGCCGTCATTGAGCCGGGTGTGTGGTGGAACACATCGCCGGTAACGGATGTCCCTCCGGCCTTTTCCGGAATGCAGCGATAAGCGGCCAGCCACAGGAACCGCCCATCAGAGGCGCGTCAGGTGGCCGCGAGCGCCGAAGTCCGCGGGCACGCGGAGCCGGGGACCCAACCGCGCGAACACGACGCGGCTCCCAGGGGTGAATCGGGCGCCTGGCGAAACCACAGGCATGCCGTAGGGCGACTTCCAGCCCGAACCCGTCAGCTAACCCGGTAGGCGTCCATGGAAGGAGAGAATTCTGTCTCGTTACCCCTCGACTGCTACAGCCGCCCGAACCCGCCTCGCCGGCGGCATGCTCGTCGCCGCAGGCGCGGTCCTGGTGCCGACGGTACTCACGGTCCAGGCGACCGACGCCGCCACGGCCACCACCACCCCGTCGAGCACGCCGACGGTCACACCGCCAGGTACACCCACGGCTCTCCTGACCGCCCTCCCGACGGGCACGAACACGGCGGCCGTCACCGAGGCGAAGAAGCAATCGTCGTGGAGCCGGCGACACGAGGTCGGGCTGAAGGCGGTCGCCGCGGCCCGCAAGCAGATCGGCAAGCCGTACCGCTACGGCGGTGCCGGCCCGAGCAGCTTCGACTGCTCCGGTCTGGTGCAGTACGTCTACGACAAGGCGGGCGTACGCCTGCCGCGTACCGCGGACGCCCAGCACGCCCGCGTCAAGCGTCACGTGAAGCTCGCGGACGCGGCCACCGGCGACCTGGTCTACTTCTACGGCGACGGCCACACCGGCATCGTCTCGAAGGTCAAGGGCAGCAAGGTCTACATGATCCACGCCGCCCACACCGGCACCCGGATCAAGCAGGTCCTGGTCAACAGCTACTACCGGCAGAACTTCAACGGCGCCGTCCGCCCGTACTAGCGCACCAGGCCGGCGGGGGCCGTCCAGCGGTCTGACCCACCTGGATCGATTCCGCCAGCGGTAATCGGGTGACGCCCGTAGTCCCCCACCGCGCCAGGCAGACCGCATGCTCTTTCGCGGATTCGCCTGACGCGGAGATATTTCGCTCACGTGGAAACGTGAGATGGCAGGGGCCGTCCAACCGGACGGCCCCTGCCGCATACCCGGCGTCCCGGCCAGGGACCTGGTACTGGGAGGTGTCGGGTGCTCCCGTGCCTGGCCAGCGCGCACTCGGGTGTGGCCGTGGCAGCCCCTGGGGTCCAGGGGGACCTTCCCTCTCTGCGGGGGCGGGCTCTCACTATCGGCGGCTAGGATCGCGCGCATGCCGGGCAAGGGGAATGCGGAGTCACGCGTGAGCGTGCTGGCGCTGTTCACCGCCCTGGCCATCGCCGCCGACCTCGTCGTCTCCGTCGGGTACGTCGCGGCGCGGGGCGATGGTGGCCGGTCCGCCGCCAGGTCACGGCCGGTCGCCGGGGCGTTGCCCGCGCCCAGTACCGAGGCGGTGGAGTCCCTGCTCCGGCGTCGTTCCCGCGCGGTTCTCGGCCGTGACCGGGCCGCCTTTCTGGCCACCGTCGACCCCTCCGGGCAGGCGTTCCGGGCCGGGCAGGAGGTCCTGTTCGACAACCTGACCAAGGTGCCCCTCGCCACCTGGAAGGAGTCCCTGGCCGACTCCCGTCCCGCGGTGGCCGCCGACGACGGCTGGACGGCTCGCCTGAAACTCTCCTACCGCCTGCGGGGCTTCGATCGGCGCGACCTCGTCTACACCGAGTACCTCACCTTCGACCGGCGGCGGGGGGTGGGCTGGGTGGTCTCCGGTGACGGCGCGGCGCACGGCCTGCGCGACGATCCGCAGATCTGGAGTGGCGGCGGCCTGGAAGTGGTCCGTGGACGGCACAGTGTCGTGCTCGCCGAGGACGGGGCGGTGGCCGGTCAGGGCGCCGAGGCCCGTACGGCCGAGCTGCGCGACATCGCCCGCCGTCTCGACGCCGGTGTCGGCGCCGTTTCCGGCGTCGTCGGCGACCAGTGGGCCCGGCACGTCGTCGCGCTCGTCCCGTCGACCGAGCAGAAGGCCGAGGAGCTCGCCGGGGACGTGCGCAGCCTCGGGGACATCGCCGCGCTCGCCGTCGTCACCGGCGACGCGGGAGGCCGGGCGACGGGGGAGGACCGCGTCGTCATCACTCCCACCGCGTTCGGCCGTCTCAGCGCGCTGGGCCGGCACGTGGTGCTGACCCACGAGCTCGTCCACGTCGCGATGGGCGGCGCCCGTGACGGCCAGACCCCGATGTGGCTGATCGAGGGGCTGGCCGACTACGTCGGGTACAAGAACGCCGGAGTCGGGACGAAGGCGGCGGGCCGTGAGCTGGCGCGTCTGATCGCCTCCGATGGGGTGCCCTCCGCTCTGCCGGGCCGTACGGAGTTCGAGGGCTCGGGCGACCGGCTCTCCGCCGCGTACGAAGAGGCGTGGCTCGCCTGCCGGATGATCGCCGAACGCTACGGGGAGGACAAGCTGGTGCGGCTCTACCGTACGGCCGAGGCGGAGCCCGGTGAGCCGGATGATCCGCGCAACGTGGACCGCGCGCTGCGTGCCGTCCTCGGCATCGGCACCGCCCAGTTCGACGAGCGGTGGCGCGCCTACGTCCGCCAGGAGCTCGCGTGAGGACAGGCGCCGCCCCGAGCGAGGCCGCGGGGTCCTCGCGCCGCGCCGCCGCGGTCGCCGCGCTGGTGCTGTGCGTCCTGCTGGCGGTCGTGATCGCGGTGACCACGCCCTGGCACCCCCTGCCGTCGGCGGGGAACGCGCCCGATCCGCGGCTCGACTTCACCCCGGCGCAGATCGCGCGCAGCCACGCCTTCAACGCGGCGCTGAACCCTCCCGCCTACGCCGGGCGCGTCGCCGGGCTCGTGGCCGTGCTGCTGCTCGGCCTCACGCCGCTCGGCGCCCGGCTGCTCGGCTCGGTCACCCGGCCGCTGCGCCGGTGGCCGCCCCGGCTCATCGGCGCGGCGGTGGCGCTGGCGGTGCTGACCCGGCTCGTCGGCCTGCCGTTCGACATGTGGTCCCAGACCGTGCTGCGCAGGTACGGCCTGTCGACCCAGCACTGGGGCGGCTGGTTCACCGACCAGCTCACCTCTCTGGGCGTCACGCTCGTCGTCTGGGTCGTCGTGCTGCTCGGCCTGCACCTGCTGATCCGCAGGTTCCCGCGGCGGTGGTGGGCTGGAGCCGCCGCGGGCGCATTCGTACTCGTCGCGGCGGCGTCATTCGGCTATCCGGTGCTGGTCGAACCCCTGTTCAACTCGTTCCATTCCATGCCCGCCGGCCCGTTGCGCACCGACCTGCTGAGCATGGCGCGCGCCGACGGGGTGGCGGTCGACGACGTCCTGGTGGCCGACGCGTCCAAGCGGACCACCGCGTTGAACGCCTACGTCTCCGGGTTCGGCTCCACGCGCCGGATCGTCGTCTACGACACGCTGCTCACCACCGAGCCGCGGCGCGAGGTCGAGCTGGTCGTCGCGCACGAGCTCGGCCACGCCAAGCGCGGCGACGTCCTGCACGGCACTCTCGTGGGCGCGCTGGGGGCGGCGGCGGGAGTGTGCCTGCTCCATCTCCTCATGACCTCGCCCCGGCTGCTGCGGCGCGCCGGAGCCGAGTCGGCGGCGGACCCGCGGTCGGTCGCCCTGCTGCTCGCCGGGGTGACCGTGCTGCTCCAGGTCGCGGCGCCGGTACAGAACCTCGTGAGCCGCCGCATCGAGGCCCGTGCCGACGTGCACGCGCTCGATCTGACGAAGGACCCGGAGACGTACGTGCGGATGCAGCGTTCGCTCAGCGCCCGCAACCTCGACGAGCTGTCGCCCAGCGCGTTGGAGTACTCGTTGTGGAACACCCACCCGACCGGTCCGGAGCGGATCGCCATGGGCCGCGACTGGGCCCGGCTCCATCACGTGCCGGTGCCCGCGCCACTGGCGAAGCAGCCCGTAAAAGGCACCTCGCCGTGACCGCGCCATCCGGCGAGGTCACGGCGAGGGCCGATGGTGTTACTGGGTGACGGGTTCGGGGGCGGCCGCACGGCCTCCACCGAACGGTGAGCCGACCGGCAGGGTGAGCTTGCCGGGCATGCCGTTGGTCACTCCGGCGGCCGAGGTGTACCAGGCCACAAGGGCGGTCAGCACACCGATCCACCCACCGATCTTGATCGTGCCGGTGCTGTGGGACAGGTTGCCGATGAACAGGAAGATCTCGGTGACCTCGAGCGTCAGGAACACGCCGAAGACCGCCGCGTTGACCTGGGTGCTCCAGAGCAACATGTACGTGTTGAAGATGGCGAAGGCCAGAAGGATCCAGCCCAGGTCGTTCTGGATGAGGTTCTCCGCGTTAGGACCGCCCGCCGCTACGGCGGTCGGCGCCACGAGGTGGACGTACAGGCCGAGGCCGATCCAGAATCCGCCGTAGGTCGAGAAGGCGGTGGCACCGAAGACGTTGCGGTTGCGGAACTCCCACATGCCGGCGAGCAGCTGGCACAGTCCGCCGTAGGCGAAGGCGTAGCCCAGCCACGCGTCGGTCCCGTCCGTCCAGCCGGCGTTCTTGGCCGACAGAAGGAAGGTGGTGAGCGCGAAGGCGGCCAGGCCGAGGGGGCCTGGGTCGGCTATCGCCGATGCCGTCGCCACAGGGGGTCGGGGGGTTTCGGTCAAGGTGGCTCCTCCTAGTTCCGTGAGACTCCACCGCCGTGCCTCGTCAGGTCCGCGTTGATCTCGTAGCAGGCCGGGCGGGGTGAGAGCGGCCACATATTGACACGAGTAAAGATTAACGCCCTGTTTCGTTCCGGTCACTGCTCTGGAACAGAAATGTGATCATGCATGCGATGCTGGATGGGCCATGACGAAGACGCTCATCGTGACCAACGATTTCCCGCCCCGGCCCGGCGGCATCCAGGCGTTCGTGCACAATCTCGCCGTCCGGCGGCCGTCCGGTTCGGTCGTCGTGTACGCGCCCACATGGCAGGGCGCCGAGGCGTTCGACGCCGCGCAGCCGTTCCCGGTGATCCGCCACCCCACGCGGCTGATGCTGCCGGTCCCCGCGGTGCTGCGCCGCGCGGCCGGGATCGCCCGCGCGGAGGGGTGTGACTCGGTGGTGTTCGGCGCGGCGGCGCCGCTCGGCCTGCTCGCGCCGGCGTTGCGGCGCGCGGGCGCCGAGCGGATCATCGGCCTGACCCACGGCCACGAGGCCGGATGGGCATCGCTGCCCGGCGCGCGCGGGCTGCTGCGCCGCATCGGCGACGGCGTGGACGTGCTCACCTATCTCGGGGAGTACACCCGCGGCCGGATCGCGCCGGGCCTCTCACCGGCCGCGGCGGCCCGCATGCGGCGGCTCGCCCCCGGTGTCGACGAGACGTTGTTCCGCGCCGGTGCCGGAGGCGCGGAGATCCGGGCACGGCACGATCTGGGCGACCGGCCGGTCGTCGTGTGCGTTTCACGCCTGGTCCCGCGTAAGGGGCAGGACGCGCTCATCCACGCCTGGCCGCGGGTGCTGCGCGCGGTGCCGGACGCCGCGCTGCTGCTCGTCGGCGGCGGCCCGTACCAGCCGGCTCTGGAGCGGCTGCGCGCCGAGCTGGGCCTGACCGGATCGGTGCGGATCACCGGAACGGTCCCCTGGGAGGAGCTGCCCGCGCACTACGACGCCGGGAACGTCTTCGCGATGCCGTGCCGGACCCGGCGGCGCGGTCTGGACGTCGAGGGGCTCGGCATCGTCTACCTCGAGGCGTCCGCGGCCGGTCTGCCGGTCATCGCGGGCGACTCCGGCGGCGCGCCGGACGCGGTGCTCCCCGGAGAGAGCGGCGTCGTCGTCGACGGGCGTTCGGTCGCCGCCGTGGCGGAATCGGTGGTCGCGCTGCTGGCCAACCCGGTGGGCGCGGCCGCGATGGGCGAGAAGGGCCGCTCGTGGATCGAGCGCGAGTGGCGCTGGGCGGTGCAGGCGCGGCGCTTCGCGGCCCTCCTGGAGGGTCAGGAGTAGAGGGCGTCGATCTCCACGGCGAAGTCCTTGAGCACGAGGTTCCGCTTGACCTTGAGCGTGGGGGTGAGGTGACCGCTCTCCTCGGTGAAGTCGGCCACGAGGATGCGGTACTTCTTGATCGCCTCGGCCCGTGAGACGGAGGCGTTCGTCTCGGCCACCGCGGCGTCGATCTCCTTGACCAGGTCCGGGTCCTCGGCGAGCTCGGCCATGGACAGCGAGCTCTTGCCGTGCTGCTCCTGCCACGGCTCGACGGCCTCGGGGTCCAGGGTGATCAGGCAGCCGATGAACTTACGGCCGTCGCCGATGACCAGGCACTGGCTGATCAGCGGGTGCGCGCGGAGCCGGTCCTCAAGGGGGCCCGGCGCGACGTTCTTTCCCCCGGCGGTGACGATGAGCTCCTTCTTACGGCCGGTGATCTTGAGGTAGCCGTCGCCGTCGAGCTCGCCGATGTCGCCGGTGTGGAACCAGCCGCCGTCCATGACCTCCTTGGTGGCCTCGTCGTTGTGCCAGTAGCCGGCGAAGATGTTCGGGCCCTTCGCCAGGACCTCGCCGTCGTCGCCGATGCGCACCGAGGTGCCCGGGATGGGCTTGCCGACCGTGCCGATGCGGTTGTCGCTCGGCAGGTTGACCGCGATCGGCGCGGTCGTCTCCGTCAGGCCGTACCCCTCGAGGATGCTGATGCCGACGCCGTTGAAGAAGTGCCCGAGGCGCTCGCCCAGCGCGGCTCCGCCCGACACGGCGTGGGTCACCCGGCCGCCGACCGCGGCGCGCAGTTTGGCGTACACCAGCCGGTCGAACACCGCTTGCTTCAGCCTGAGCCCCAGGCCGGGGGAGTCGGCCCGGCTGTAGGCGATCGCGGTGTCCGCCGCGATGTGGAAGATCCTGCCCTTGCCGTCGGCGGCGGCCTTCTGCTCGGCCCCGTTGTAGACCTTCTCGAAGACGCGGGGCACGGCCAGCAGGAACGTCGGGCGGTACGAACCGAGGTCCTCCACCAGGTCGCTCAGGTCGGGCGTGTGGCCGAGGATCACGCCGGCCTCGACGCAGCCGACCTCGATGAGGCGCGCGAAGACGTGTGCGAGGGGCAGGAACAGCAGGGTCGATCCGTCGGTGAGGGCGAACACCTCCGACAGGGCGCCCTCGATGACGTTGCGCGAGGTCGCGAGGAGGTTGCCATGGGTGATCTCGCAGCCCTTCGGGCGGCCCGTGGTGCCCGAGGTGTAGATGACCGTCGCCAGGTCGCCGGAGGTGCGGGAGGCGCGCCGCTCCTCCAGACTGGGGCTGACAGGCTCACCGGAGCCGGACTCACCCGACGGCGCGGAGGGAAGGTCGTCCATCCGCCACACGTGCGCGAGCTCGGGCAGGTCACCACGTACGGAGGCGACCGTCTTCTCGTGCTCGTCGCTCTCGATGAACATCGCCTTGGCGCCGGAGTCGCCGATGATCCATCCGATCTGCGACGCCGACGACGTCTCGTAGATCGGCACGGTGACCGCGCCCGCCGTCCAGATGGCGTAGTCCGCGACGGACCACTCGTAGCGGGTCCGCGACATGAGCGCGACCCGGTCTCCCGGCTCGACACCGGCCGCGACCAGGCCCTCGGCGACACGGGCGACGTCGTCGGCGAACGCGCGGGCGCTCACGTCGCGCCAGCCCGCGCCGTCCTTGCGGCGTACCACGGTCCGGTCCGGTTCCCCGGCGGCCCGGGAGAAGAGCGTCTCGGTCAGATTCGCCGAGTCGGCGATCGTCACCTGCGCGGGAACGCTGAACTCACGCACGACTTCTCCTCTTTCGGACACGGCGGCCAGGGGCTGCACGGACGCTATCGCGCATCCCTTACCGATCGGTAGCCATCGGCGGGTGACGCGTCTCGCATTTCTTCTTATCACCGGTTTAGGCATTCATTCACCATGGCCGCGTCATGCCGGAGGAGTGGTCAGGTGGGGGTCGGTTCAGACAAAGACCAGGTCAATGCTGCCCTTACGGGCCGCGAGCGCCGCGAGAATGCCCTCGTCCGCTGCCGAACAGGGGAGGAAGATGTCGCTGCTCGAGGTGATCACGCAGACGCAGGCCGACGCGGAGGCCGCCGAGGCCGGGTACGCCGACCGGATCGAGGTGGTCGCCGACGTACGGGCCGGCGGTCTGTCGCCCGACCCCCGTGTCGTCGCCGGGCTGCGCCGCGTCACCTCGCTGCCGATCCGTGTGGTGCTGCGGGCCAGGGGCGGTTTCCGTACGACCGGACCGGAGCTGGACCGGCTGCGCCGGGTGGCCGCCGAGCACGCCGACGCGGGCGCGGGCGGCTTCGTCTTCGGATTCCTGGAGGCGGCCGGCGCCGTCGACACCGCGGCCACCGCGAAGCTCGCCGCCGCCGTCGCGCCGCTGCCGTGGACGTTCCATCGCGCCGTGGACAACGCCGCGTGCCCCGATGAGGCGTGGCGCGCGATCGAGGATCTGCCCGGCCTGGACGGCGTGCTCACCGCCGGATCGCCGCGCGGCGTCGACGCCGGCATGGAGGCGCTGCTGCGGCGGGCCGCCTCGTACGCGCCGCTGATGCTCGTGGGCGGCGGCCTCCGGCGCAAGCACGTGGCCGTGCTCGCCGCGGCGGGGGTGGACGCGTTCCACGTCGGGGCGGCGGTACGCCGGCGCGGCGTCTCGGGGGCGCCCGTGGTGGACGCCGCCCTCGTACGCGAGTGGCGGGCGCTGGTCGACGCGTCGCCGTGCCTTTGAGCGGCGCGTCGCCGGAATAGGGTTTGCCCATGCGGGTTCATGTGGTGAGCGACGTGCACGGGCGCGTGGACGCGCTCGCCGCCGCGGGCGAGGGAGCCGACGCGCTCGTCTGCCTCGGGGATCTGATCCTCTTCATCGACTACGACGACCACGCGCAGGGCATCTTCGCCGACCTGTTCGGCGAGCGCCACGCCGACACGTTCATCTCGCTGCGCACCCAGAAGCGCTTCGACGAGGCGCGGGCGTTCTCCGAGGCGCTGTGGGCCTCGCTCGACGGCGAGCCGCGCTCGCACATCGAGGCCGCGGTCCGCCGGCAGTACAAGGCACTGTTCGCGGCGATGCCGGCCCCGGCCTACCTCACGTACGGCAATGTCGACATCCCGCGCCTGTGGGCGGACAACCTCCGCGAGGGCCACCGGGTCCTCGACGGCGAAACGGCCGACATCGGCGGCCTCCGGTTCGGGTTCGTGGGCGGCGGGCTGCGCACCCGGTACCGCACCCCGTACGAGATCGACGATGAGACCTACGCCGCCAAGGTCGCGGCCGTCGGCTCGGTCGACGTCCTGTGCTGCCACATCCCGCCGGCGGTGCCCGAGCTGCTCTACGACACCGTGGCGCGGCGTTTCGAGCGAGGGAGCGAGGCGGTGCTGACCGCGATCCGCGAGACCCAGCCGCGCTATGTGCTGTTCGGCCACGTCCACCAGCCCCTCCTGCGGCGGACCCGCATCGGCCGCACCGAGTGCGTCAACGTCGGGCACTTCCGCTCCCGCGGCGTTCCGTACGTCCTCGAGTGGTAACGACTACGCTCCGCGAAGGACGAGAACCAGTGCCCGACGAAAGGATGTGCCGATGGCGGATCGTACGAGCTCGAGCATCACGATCAACGCGTCCGCGCCGGAAGTCATGGCGGTCATCGCCGACTTTCCCGCATACCCTGGATGGGCTGAGGGCATCACCGCCGCCGAGGTCGTCTCCGCGACCGAGGACGGGCGGGCCGAGCAGGTGCGGATCACGCTGGAGGCCGGGCCGATCAAGGACACGTACGTCCTGGCCTACGACTGGGTCGGCGACGACGCGGTGCACTGGAACCTCGCCGAGGCCGGCACGATGCTGACCGGCATGACCGGGGCATACCGCCTCGCCCCGGCCGATGGGAGCACCGAGGTGACCTACGAGCTCACGGTCGACGTGCGAATTCCGATGATCGGCATGGTTCGGCGCAAGGCGGAGAAGCGGATCATCGAAACGGCGCTCCGAGGGCTCAAACGGCGCGTCGAGGCTTAGCCCGTGGCACCGAGACGCTTGGATCTGTGTGCCACGCATCCCCTGCGGGGCGGTACCGTTTCACGCCGAACGATTAGGTAGATGATGACCCCATGAGTGAACAGCCAGCATCGGCGCTGTTTGAGGCAGTACGTCTCGCCGAGGCACTGCGGAAGCGCATGAGCGGCGGCGCGGGCTCCGGCTCCGGCGACGTGTGGAGCGAAGCCACCAGCGAGGCCTGGGGCGAGCACATCGCGACCGGCGCGCCGGAGTGCCGCTACTGCCCGGTGTGCCGGGCCATCGCGGCGTCCCGTACGTCCGGTCCCGATGTGGTGAGCCATGTGGTGGCCGCCGGCGAATCGCTCTACGCCGCCGTTCGTGAGGCGGTGGCGGGGTTCGAGCAGACACGGCCGTCGCGCCGGGAGCCGGGCGAAGAACCGGCCGGCGGTGCCCGGCCGCAGGGTGACTAGGGGGCCGCGTCGATGACGCTGACCATTGGTGTGGATGTCGGCGGCACGAAGGTCGCCGCCGGAGTGGTCGACGACCACGGCCGGATCATCGAGAAACTCCGGCGCCCGACGCCCTCGACCAGTCCTCATGAGACGGCGGCGGTCATCGCCGAGGTCGTCGAGATCCTGAGGGGCAAGTTCGAGGAGGTCGAGGCGGTCGGCCTCGGCGCGGCCGGCTTCGTGGACGAGAGCCGCTCGATGGTGCTGTTCGCGCCGAACCTCGCCTGGCGCGATGAGCCGATCAAGAAGAAGGTCGAGAGCCAGGTCGGCCTGCCGGTGATCGTGGAGAACGACGCCAACGCCACCGCGTGGGGCGAGGCCAAGTTCGGCGCCGGTCGCGGCGAGGACCACATCACGCTGATCACCCTCGGCACCGGCATCGGCGGCGGCCTCATCATGGACGGTGAGCTGTACCGCGGCCGGTTCGGCATCGGCGGCGAGTTCGGCCATTTCCGCGTCGTGCCCGATGGGCGGCGCTGCGGCTGCGGCAACCGCGGCTGCTGGGAGCAGTACGCCTCCGGCAACGCCCTCGTGGCCGAGGCGCGCGAGCTGGCCCGCGTGTCACCGGCGCTGGCCGGCCGCCTGCTCGAGCTCGGCGACGGTTCCCCCGAGGGGATCAGCGGCCCGGAGATCACCGAGGCGGCGCGCGGCGGCGACACGGCGGCTCTGGAGTGCTTCCGCACCGTGGCCGCCTGGGTCGGCCAGGGCATGGCGGACTTGGCCGCCATCCTGGACCCCGGCGCGTTCATCATCGGCGGTGGCCTGTCGGAGGCGGGTGACCTGCTGCTCGACCCGGCCCGCGCCGCGTTCGAGAGCGCCCTCACCGGTCGCGGCCACCGCGTCTTCGCCGACATCCGCATCGCCGAGCTGGGCCCGGACGCCGGCATCGTCGGCGCCGCGGACCTGGCGCGACTGCGCTGAGCCCTCGTCCCTCCAATGGACGCGATCCGGCTGCTGAGCTACAACGTCCGGTCGATGCGCGATGACCGGGCCGCGCTCACCCGGGTGATCCGCCGGCTCGAACCGGACATCGCGTGCGTGCAGGAGGCGCCGCGGTTCGCGTTCTGGCTGCGCAAGCGGCGGTGGCTGGCGCGGCGCACCTCGCTCGGCCTGGCCGTACGCGGGCGTCCTGCCGGGCTGGAGCTGTACGCCGGTCCGAACACGGCCCTGCTGCACCGCCAGCACCGCCTGCTGACCCCGGTCTCCGGCCTGCACCGGCGCGGGATGGTCCTCGGCCTGTTCGAGGTCGGCGGCACGCGGCTCGTCGCGGCCAGCGTGCACCTGGACCTGGCCGACGAACCCCGGCTGCGGCACGCGGAGGAGATCGTGACCGAGTTGGAGCGCGTACGGGAGCGGTTCGGCGCCCCGGTCGTGATCGCCGGGGACATCAATGAGGAGCCCGGCGGCGCGGCCTGGAACCTGCTGGCGGAACGCTTCCAGGACGGCTTCGCGGTCGCGCCGGCGGGTCAGGGCGCGACGTACAGCTCCTCACGGCCCAGTAGGCGCATCGACGGGGTGTTCGCCGGTGCCGGGATCGAGGTGCTGGGCTGCGGGGTGCCGGACGAGCCCGACCTCCTCGCCGACTACCCGAACGCCACCGACCACCGTCCTCTCCTGGCGGAACTCCGCGTCCGCTGAGACGGCCGGTCCCGCGTCAGACGACCGCGCCGTCGTCGTCCTCCGGCGGGTCGTCCCCCATGCGCAGGACGAGGGCCACGAAACCGCCGATGAACGCCGCGACCGCGGCGAACGCGGCCCAGCTCGGCACCTGCCAGTTCAAGAAGACCGCGGCCACCAGGTAGACCGGTCCGCCGAGCAGGGCGATCCAGGCGAAGCGCGTCTGGGCGTCGGGCCTGGGCAGCGGAGGCGGGGGAGGAGGGACGAAGTGCCCCTCGTCATCGTCGTCCGTCGCGGGCTTCACGACACGGGCGGTCATGGTCATCTCGCCCGTCGAGTCGGCCGGCGGGTCGTCAGAGGTCTCCTCGGCGGCGTCGTCGGCGGTCTCGTCGATGTTCTCCTCGGCCGGCCACGGCGTCTCGCCGGCGGCCGACGGCTGGTCGAAGGACGCGATGATCTCGGCGAAGATCTGGTCCTCGTCGCGTGAGGCGGCGTAGTCCGCGCGCAGCTCCGGCAGGCGGGTGTTGAGGATCTCCTCGGCCGCGGGCTTGGCGCTGGCGTCGGCGTAGAGCCGGTCGGTGGGCTCCTCCGGGAGCCGTACGTCCAGGTAACCGCCGGTCTCGCCCGGTGCGGGGATCGCGTACGCCGCGATGCCGGCCTCTCGGAGCGCGGCCAGCATGGCGTCCGCGAGCTGTGGTGTCAGGTCGGCGAGTGGAACGTACGCGTCCGCCGTCAGTCCGTTACCGCGCCGGCTCACCGGGCGGCCCCCTTGTGTGCGCGGCCGGCGCCGTCGGGTGCCACGCCCGCCGTCTCCGACCGGACGCCCGGCGTCAACGCCATGGCGCCTCCCCTCGAACTCCCGTCGACCGACGCTTCACGATGAGCCTACGGCCGGGACAACTCGGATTGACCAAAAGGTTGCGGGTGCGGATCGTGGGCGCGTACCGCCCGTGATCGGGATGATGACATCATCCCTCAGTTCGGTCTCCGGGCGTATACCTGGGTCCTCGCCACCATTGTCCATCCGGACGGTCCGGATGGTAGGTCGTCCGGCATACGGGAGGACCCCACCGAAGCGGGCCGGGCTGGAGATGTGTAAAGGTGAGAAGTCAGGATGTTCTCCCCGTACAAGGCTGATGAGCGGACCTTCTTTCCGCTATGGTCTAGACCAATTGCGGTACGTCGTGTCTCGCGCGTGATGCCGCATCCACCGTGCCCGGGCCATTAGTCTGGTCGGGTCAGTCCATGGTTCGAAGAGGAGAAGGCATGCGTGTCGGAGTGCTGACCGGCGGCGGTGACTGCCCCGGCCTGAACGCCGTCATCCGCGCAGTGGTCCGCAAGGGCGTACAGGTCTACGGATACGAGTTCGTCGGCTTCCGCGACGGCTGGCGCGGTCCCCTCGAAGGGGACACCCTTCCGCTGGACGTGCAGGCCGTACGCGGCATCCTGCCGCGCGGTGGCACGATCCTCGGCTCGTCCCGCACCAACCCGATCAAGATCGAGGGTGGCGTCGAGCGGATCAAGGACAACCTCGCCGGGCTGGGCGTCGACGCGCTCATCGCCATCGGTGGCGAGGACACCCTCGGCGTGGCGCGGCAGTTGCACGACCGCGGGGTCAACGTCGTCGGCGTGCCGAAGACGATCGACAACGACCTCACCGCGACGGACTACACGTTCGGCTTCGACACCGCGGTCAACATCGCGATGGAGGCCATCGACCGGCTGCACACCACGGCCGAGTCCCACCACCGCGCCCTGATCTGCGAGGTCATGGGCCGCCACGCGGGCTGGATCGCGCTGCACGCCGGCATGGCCTCCGGCGCCAACGTCATCCTGATCCCCGAGCGCCCCTTCGACATCGAGAAGGTCTGCGGCTACGTCGAGAGCCGCTTCAAGACGCGCTACGCCCCGATCATCGTTGTCGCCGAGGGCGCCCACCCGGCCGACGGCCAGATGGCCACCGAGAACCAGGAGCTCGACGCCTTCGGCCACGTGCGCCTGGGCGGCATCGGCGAGCGCCTGGCCGCCGAGATCGAGAAGCGCACCGGCAAGGAGGCCCGTACGACGGTCCTCGGCCACATCCAGCGCGGCGGCACCCCGACCGCGTTCGACCGCGTCCTGGCCACGCGGTTCGGCCTGCACGCCATCGACGCGGTGCACGACGGCGACTTCGGCAAGATGGTCGGCCTGCAGGGCACCGACATCCACCGGGTGGACCTGAGCGCGGCCACGGATAAGCTCAAGACCGTCCCGGCCGAGCGCTACAGCGAGTCCGAGGTCTTCTTCGGCTGACCCACTCTCGAGCAGGAGGCTCCCGCCGGTTCGGCTGGCCGTGATCGTCGAGGTGCAGTTACGCCCGGACCGGGGATCGATGTGCCGGAACAGGCTCGCGATCGGATGAACCAGTGCACCGATCACGAGCAGTTCAAGGCGTGGGTACGGCGGGCCGTTACCGCTGAGCCGGTGCCTACCCGGGCGGCGGCGAGCCGCCTTCACGACGGGTTCTGTGCCTGGACCAGAACGTCCCCCGCGGCGGTGCGGTAGTACAGCACGGATCGGCCGGCGCGGCGGCGGCGTATGAGCTGGGCGTCCAGCAGCACCTTCACGTGGCGGCCCACCGACCCCAGCCCCTGCCCGGTCAGTGCCACCAGCTGAGTGGTGCTCTTCGGGGACCCGAGCAGGACCAGGACACCCGCCCGCGCCGGTCCGAGCAGATGGCCCAGGGCGTCGGGCGCCGGCGTCCGGTCCGCCTCGGCTAGGGCGCCCGAGCACGGGTACACCACGGCGTACCGGTCCTGGTCATCCCACGAGACCCAGCCGCGCCCGGGCGAGACGGGTACGAACAGCAGGCGCGCTCCGGAGATGTCGCGCGGCGGATGGTCCAGCATGTTGATCTGCAGGCGGCCGTCGCCGAGCCACCGCATCCCCGGACGCATGTCGTCCAGTGCCGTGGCCCAGCCGCCGTGGCTCAGCTGCCGGGTACGGGCGATGATGTCGGCCTCGAAGATCTGCCGGCGCTGCGGCCAGTACGGCCGTACCGCCTCCGCCCACACCCACTCCAGCAGCTCGGCGGCGCGTTCGGGCAGGTCGTCCCCGCGCAGCAGGGCCGGCAGCGGGCCGCCGAACGACACCGCCAGGTTCGCGCGGGCCGTCTCGGGTGCGGTCTGCCGGATCCGCGTGACCTGGTCGGCGAAGGCCGGCTCACCCTCACCCGTCGGCGTGGGCGTGAGGAAGTCCGCGTTCCAGTGCGTGGTCAGCCCCACCCGTACCAGCAGCGCGGTGACCGGGTCGTCGCTCAGCCGTTCCCGGTACGCCGGCACGTGGGCGTCGAGCCATCGGCGCTGGCCCGGATGGGCGGCGGTGTTCCGTTCGAGTGTCCGCAGGCAGGCGATGGTCTCGTCGAGGGCGGAGACCACGAAGCGGCTTCCCGCGAGCGTGTCCGCATCGACCTGCCACAACCCCACGAGCTTTCGCCTCCTCGCGAAACAATAACGTCCGTACGGCGCGGGCGGCCATATTCCGGACATGCGCACCTACAGGGAGCTCTTCCGAGCCCCCGAGTTCACACCTCTCTTCGCGACCGTTTCCATGCAGGTGGCCGCGTCGACGGTTACCGGGCTCGCGCTCGGCACGCTCGTGTACGCGGCCACCCGGTCACCGCTACTGTCCGCCCTCAGCATGTTCGGCGCGTCGTTCGCCCAGCTGATCGGCGCGGCGGCGCTGTTGTCCGCGGCGGACCGGCTGCCGCCGCGCGCCGCGATGGCGGCGATCGCGCTGGCCTTCGCCCTCAGCACCGTCGTCCTGGCCGTCCCCGGCCTGCCGCTGTGGGCCCTGTTCGCGGTCATCCTCGGCCAGGGCCTCGTCGCGTCGGTGGGTGGCGGGGTCCGGTACGGGCTGCTCAGCGAGATCCTCCCGGCCGAGGGCTACCTGCTCGGCCGCTCCATGCTCAACATGTCCGTCGGCACGATGCAGGTCTGCGGGTTCGCGGCCGGGGGAGTGCTGGTGACCGTGCTCTCCCCGCGCGGCACGCTGCTCGGCGGTGCGGCCCTCTACCTCGCCGCCGCGATCATCGCCTGGTTCCGCCTCGGCTCCCGGCCGCCGCGCGCCGCGGGCCGTCCGTCGGTCGCCGAGACATGGCGGAACAACGCGCGCCTGTGGTCCCGGCCGGCCCGCCGGTACGTCTACCTCGCCATGTGGGTGCCCAACGGGCTGATCGTGGGGTGTGAGTCGCTCTTCGTCCCGTACGCGCCCCAGCACGCGGGGCTGCTCTTCGCCTTCGCCGCGTTCGGCATGCTCATCGGCGACACGCTGACCGGCCGGTTCGTCCCCCAGGGGTGGCGAACGCGTCTGGGTGCGCCGCTCCGCCTCCTGCTCGCCGCGCCGTACCTGATCTTCGTCCTGAACCCGGCACCGCCGCTCGCGGTCGCCGTCGTCGTACTCGCCTCGATCGGCTACTCCGCCACTCTGCTGCTCCAGGAGCGCCTGATGGCTCTGACGCCGGGCGACATGCACGGTCAGGCGCTCGGCCTGCACTCCTCCGGCATGCTCGCGATGCAGGGGATCGGCGCCACTCTCGCCGGAACGGTCGCCCAGCACAGCTCGCCCGCCACCGCGATGACCGTGATGGCGGCGGCGTCCGTGACGGTCACCCTGCTCCTGGGGCCCGCGCTGCGGCCCGTACGCGCCGAAGGGCTTCCGTCGGAACCCGTCACGAACTAGCGTCCGCGGGGAGAGGGACCGGCCGGCGGAGCCGGCCCGCCGCGGCGAGCACGGGCGACAGGTGCGTGGCCAGGTTCCGGGCCAGGATTCCGCTCCGTGTCGCCGGGATCATCAGAGCGGCGGCCAGGCCGATGTTGCGCTGCCGGGGCTCCACCAGCTTCCTGTGTGCGGCCTCGTACCGGGCGAACGCCGGCCCATGGTCCCGCGGGGAGGCGGCGAGCTCACCGGCCAGGGTGAACGCGCCCGCGATGGCCAGGGTGGAGCCGTCGCCGAACAGCGAGACGGAGGACGCGGCGTCGCCGAGCAGCGCTGTCCGGCCGTCCGACCAGCGGCCCAGGCGTACCTGGCTCACGGAGTCGAAGAAGAGGTCGTCGGCGGCCCGTACGCGTTCGAGCAGTTCGGGCACCCGCCAGGAGCCGGCCGCGAACGCGGCTTCCAGGAGCCGCTTGTGCCGGGCGGTGTCTCGATGGTCGAAGTCGGCCACCTCCGGGCTCCGGAACGCGAAGAACGCCAGCGGCCCGGAGGGCGAGGGGTGGATGGCGGCGAGCCGTCCGGGTGTGTTGTGCAGGACGACCTCATGCGGGTGTTCGATCCGGCCGTCGAACGGCGTCGTCGCGACGTAGAGTCCCAGGTGACGGACGAAACCGGTCTCGGGCCCGAACGCGAGGCGCCGTACGGCCGAGTGCAGCCCGTCCGCCCCGACCACCAGGTCGAA
>JAOPYG010000453.1 GCA_025964685.1 Actinoallomurus sp.
CTTTTGTCACACTGTTGAGTTCTCAAGAAACGGACACACACCATCGGAGGTCCTACCGGACCCTCTCCGGGGCAACCCATCTAACTTACCATCCCCAGCCAGCATGTCAACCCCCAGAAGATCAAAAACTCTGGAAGATCAACAAACCCACCGAAGAATCCCCACCCGGGCCGGCCACCACACAGGCGTCCTGCATCCCGTTCGTCGGGGTAACTCCCTCAGTCTACCCTGGACCGGACCATGATCCGTACCAAGTTGTTCAGTGAGAGTTTCCCTCGAGGTCGGAGCCGCATCCCGGCGCCCCGTTCCCCCTCGGGCAAGAAGAACGTTACGGGTCCCCGTCCAATGCGTCAAATTGCGGTAAATTGCGCGAATGCCCAGCTCAGTGGCCGGTTTTTGGGCCTTCGCGCCCCTGGGCAACCTCCCGTGACCAGACCGTGATCACCGCAGGACCCTCGACCGCGTCCCGCTCCGCTCCCACCACCGAAGTCCGGCTCCGACGACCCCAACACCGCGCTGTAGTCGTCACGTAGAAGCGAGCGCGACGGTCTGTGCAAGAGGTGCACCACCTCTCACGCGCGTGAGAGGTGGTGTGAGCGGCGCCCACAAGGCCCCCACCACGAGGAGTGAGGACCGGCCACCCTGCGGGTCCGACCAATGACGTGCTCATCCCAAGACGCCGCCCTCACCGGCATATGGACCGGTCGTACACAGCCACCACGGCTCTCGAACTCCAAGAACCCAGCCGAGGCGCCACCACGCCGATCAGCTGTGCCGAACGCCCAGGCCGGCCACGCGTGACCGCCGCTTCCTTCTCGCCTGGAGCGATGCCGCAGACCGCCCACCTGCGTGCCGGAGAGCCCCCGCCGGTCGGTTACTCCGCGGAGACCACCACGCCGCCCACGTTGCGCTTGCCTCGGCGTAGGACGAGGTAACGGCCGTGGAGCAGGTCCGATGGGTTCGGGACGGCCGCGTCGTCGGTCACCTTGACGTTGTTGACGTACGCGCCGCCCTGGGTGATCGTGCGGCGGGCCTCCGACTTGCTCGCTACCAGGCCCGTCTCGGCCAGCAGATCGACGACCGACGGCAGCGGGGCCGCCACCGTCGCGGACGGGACCGACGCCAGTGCGCTCGACAGGGTGCGTTCGTCCAGGTCGCCCAGCTCTCCCTGGCCGAACAGGGCGCGCGACGCCAGCATGACCTTGTTCGTCTCCTCGGCGCCGTGGACGAGCGTGGTGAGTTCTTCGGCCAGGGCTCGCTGGGCCGCGCGGGCGGCGGGGCGGTCGCTGGTGGCCTTCTCCAGTTCCTCGATCTCCTCGCGGCCGCGGAAGCTGAAGAACTTCAGGAACCTGGCGACGTCCCGGTCGTCGGCGTTCAGCCAGAACTGGTAGAAGGCGTACGGCGTGGTCAGGTCGGCGTCGAGCCAGTAGGTCTCACCACCCGCCGTCTTGCCGAACTTCGTCCCATCCGCGCGGGTCACCAAAGGCGTCGTCAGGGCGTGTGCCGTGCCGCCCTCGGCCCGGCGGATGAGGTCGACGCCCGAGGTGAGGTTCCCCCACTGGTCGCTGCCACCGGTCTGCAGGCGGCAGCCGTAGCGGCGGTACAGCTCCAGGAAGTCCATCGACTGCAGCAGCACGTAGCTGAACTCGGTGTAGCTGAGCCCGGTGGTGTCGAGCCTTGACTTGACCGTCTCGCGGGCGAGCATGCGGTTGACCGGGAAGTGCTTGCCGACGTCCCGCAGGAACTCGATCGCCGACATCTGGGCGGTCCAGTCGAGGTTGCTGACGATCAGACCCTCGTCGTCGGTGAGCGACAGGAAGCGCGACACCTGCTCCCGGATGCGCTCCAGCCAGCCGGCCACGACCTCCTCGGAGTTGAGCACCCGCTCCGTGCTCTTTCCCGACGGGTCACCGATCAGGCCGGTCGCGCCGCCGACGAGGCCGATGGTGCGGTGGCCCGCCTGCTGGAAGCGTCGCAGGGTGAGCAGCTGGACCAGGTTCCCGACGTGCAGAGACGGGGCGGTCGGGTCGAAGCCGCAATAGAGCGTGACCGGCCCCGCGGCGAGCATTGCCCGCAGTTCGTCCAGATCAGTGGACTGCGCGATCAGGCCGCGCCACGCGAGGTCATCCAGGATGTCGGTCACGTTCTCCCTCGTCTCGTCACAAGCATGCCGGCGATCAAAATACCGGTTTCAGGCCCGGTCTATCACCGTACGACGCCGTGGGGTGTGCACCCGGTACGGGGACACGCTGGGGTCGCCGTCGACCCAGAACCGCCACGGCACGTCCTTGGCACTGCTGACGCCTGTACGCGGGCCGGTGCGGATACCCGGCACGGGCGAGCCCGGCAGCACCCGCAACGGGCTCGACGGCGAACACACGTCGGCACCGGACAGCGCCCGGTCGATGCCGAGGGCCTCACAGAGCCGGGCCGGGCCCCGCGCGAGGTCACGCTCGGTCGAGCGCGGGCGGCGGGCCGCCGCCAGCTCACCGCCCTCGATGATCTCCCCGGCGCGCAGCAGCACGGCCGCGGCGGTGCCCTCCCCCTGGCACACCAGGTTGACGCAGAAGTGCATGCCGTAGGTGAAGTAGACGTACGCGTGGCCGGGCGGGCCGAACATCACCGCGTTGCGCCCGGTCTGACCCCGGTAGGCGTGCGAGGCAGGGTCGCGCAGGCCCGCGTACGCCTCCACCTCCGTCAGCCGTACCGACACGTCGCCCTCGGGCGTCGACCGGGTCAGCACGCAGCCGAGGAGGTCGGGCGCGACCTCCTCGGCCAGCCGGTCGAAGAACGCCCGCGGCAGCAGCGCGTCCATCAGGAGCCGTCGGCCGCCCATGAGGCGTGTGCGTCGGCGAGAGTGCGCAGCGCCGCGAGCTGCTGCGCGACACGCTCGGGCGACGTGCCGCCGTAGGCCTTGCGGGCGGCGAGCGCGCCGTGCACCGAGAACACGTCCCGTACGTCAGGGGTCAGATGCGGGGAGACCTTGGCGAGTTCCTCGTCGGTCAGGTCGCCGAAGTCCTTGTCGTTGACCTGGCACCAGACCACGAGATGGCCGACGACCTCGTGCGCGTCCCGGAACGCCACGCCCTTGCGCACCAGGAGCTCGGCCAGGTCGGTGGCCAGCGCGAACCCCTGCGGCGCGAGCGCCTCCAGCCGCGCGGTGTTCACGCGCATGGTCGCGATGAGCCCGGCCACCGCGGGCAGGACGAGCAGGAGCGTCTCGACGGAGTCGAACACGCCTTCCTTGTCCTCCTGCAGGTCACGGTTGTAGGTGAGCGGCAGGCCCTTGAGCGTGATGAGAAGCGCGGTGAGGTGGCCGATGAGCCGGCCGGACTTGCCGCGGGCCAGCTCCGCCACGTCCGGGTTCTTCTTCTGCGGCATGATCGAGGAGCCGGTGGCGTAGGTGTCGTCCATCTCGATCCACCGGAACTCCTGCGACGCCCAGAGCACGACCTCTTCGCCGAGGCGCGACAGGTGCACGCCGATGAGCGCCGCGGCGGCGAGGAACTCCACGGCGAAGTCACGGTCGGCGACCGCGTCCATGGAGTTCGCGGCGGCCGCGTCGAAGCCCAGCTCCTCGGCGACCGCCTCCGGGTCGAGCGGAAGCGAGGATCCGGCCAGCGCGCCGGAGCCCAGGGGGCTGACGGCGGCCCGTTTGTCCCAGTCGCGCAGCCGGTCGACGTCGCGGGCGAAGCCCTGCACGTGGGCGAGCAGCTGGTGGGAGAACAGCACCGGCTGGGCGTGCTGGAGGTGCGTCATGCCCGGGGCGGCCACGCCCATGTTCTGGTCGGCCTGGGCGATGAGCGCGGTCTCCAGCTCGACCAGCCGGGACACGATCTGGCGTACGTTGTCGCGCAGGTAGAGCCGCAGGTCGGTGGCGACCTGGTCGTTGCGGCTGCGGCCGGCGCGCAGCTTGCCGCCGAGGGTGCCCAGACGCTCGAGCAGCCCGCGCTCGAGCGCCGTGTGCACGTCCTCGTCGGCGACCGCGGGCCGGAACTCGCCCGAGCGGCAGGCCTCCTCCAGGTCTGCCAGCGCGCCGAGCATGCGTTCGAGCTCGTCATCGGTGAGCAGGCCCGCGCGGTGCAGCACCCGCGTGTGGGCGCGCGAGCCCAGCAGGTCGTACGGGGCGAGGCGCCAGTCGAACTGCACGCTCACCGACAGCCGGGCGAGGGCCTCCGACGGACCCCCCTCGAACCGGCCGCCCCACAACCTGGTCGGCGTCTTGCGGTGTTGCTCTTCCGTCACGCTGGATCTTCTCTCACGACTCGACGACATGACGCGGTCTGTTCCGCGCTAACACTGCAATATCACGGGGCGGGCGGATCAGCCGACCTGGCGATCCCGCTTCGCCGCGATCTTGCTCGGCAGCCCCCACAACTCGACGAAGCCCTTGGCCAGGCTCTGGTCGAACGTGTCGCCCGTGTCGTACGTGGCGAGGTCGTAGTCGTACAGCGACGCGGCGCTGCGCCGGCCGGTGACGACGGCGCGCCCACCGTGCAGGGTGAGCCGGACGTCGCCGGAGACGTGTTTTTGCGCCTCGCCGATGAAGGCGTTGAGGGAGTCCATCAACGGGGAGAACCACAGCCCGTCATAGGCCAGCTCGCTCCATCGCTGGTCGACGCCGCGCTTGAACCGGGCGAGGTCACGCTCGACGGTGACGTTCTCCAGCTCCTGGTGCGCGGTGATCAGCGCGATCGCGGCGGGTGCCTCGTAGACCTCGCGGCTCTTGATGCCGACCAGCCGGTCCTCGACCATGTCGAGCCGGCCGACGCCCTGGGCGCCGGCGCGCCGGTTGAGCTCGGCGATGATCTGGTACGGGCTGAGGGGCCGGCCGTCGAGTGCCGTCGGGACGCCCTCGGTGAAGGTGATGACCACCTCGTCCGCCTCGCGCGGCTGTGCGGGGTCGGAGGTGTAGTCGTACAGGTCCTCGATCGGCGCGTTCCAGATGTCCTCCAGGAAGCCGGTCTCGACCGCGCGGCCCCAGAGGTTCTGATCGATGGAGTACGGCGACTTGGAGGAGACGTCGATCGGCAGGCCCTTCTCCTCGGCGAACGTGATCGCCTTGTCGCGCGTCCAGGCGTAGTCACGCGCCGGGGCGATCACCTTGAGCTCGGGGTTGAGCGCGGCCAGGCCCGCCTCGAAACGGACCTGGTCGTTGCCCTTGCCGGTGCAGCCATGCGCCACGACCGTGCCGCCGTAGCTCGCGGCCGCCGCGGCCAGGTGCTTGACGATCAGCGGCCGGGACAGCGCGGACACGAGCGGATAGCGGTCCATGTAAAGGGCGTTCGCCTTGAGGGCGGGGAAGCAGAACTCCGCCGCGAACTCCTCCTTGGCGTCGGCGACGACCGCCTCGGCGGCGCCGCAGGCGAGCGCGCGCTTACGGATGACTTCGAGATCCTCGCCGCCCTGGCCGAGGTCGACCGCGACGGCGATCACCTCCGCCCCGGTCTCCTGGGCGATGTACGGAATGGCGACGGAGGTGTCGAGACCTCCGGAGTATGCGAGTACGACGCGGTCGGTCATGGTGAGCTCCCGTAAAGGTCGATCAAGTCGAGTGAGTGGCGGTGGGCGCCGTCGGGAGGCGGACGGTCGCCCTAAGGTCGTCGCTCTGCGTTCTCGGGCACCGGGCTCGTGACGAGAGGGCCACCGGTCGGCACGGGCGGCAGCTCGTCGGCCGAATGCCACGACGACGGCAGCTGATCACCGAACTCGACGCGCGGCGTGCGCACGACGCGCTCGTCGGCGCGGCGTTCGGTCAGCGCGAGCAGCGAGGCCGCCAGCTCCGCTCCGCCCGCCGGGTCACGCGAGATCACCAGGACGGTGTCGTCGCCGGCGACGGTGCCGAGCACCGTGTGCCAGTCGGCGTGGTCGATCGCCGAGGCCAGGAACTGCGCGGCGCCGGGCGGCGTGCGGACGATCACGAGGTTGGCCGAGGCGTCCGCGGACACGAGCAGCTCCTGGGCGAGCCGGGCGAGCCGGCCCACGAACGTCTCGGCGTCTCCGGTGCGGGCACGGCGGATGCGCTCGCCGCCCTCCCCCGGCACGGCGTAGATCAGCGAACCGTCCGCAGAACGCAGCTTGACGGCACCGATGTCCACGAGGTCGCGCGAGAGCGTCGCCTGGGTCACGTCGACTCCGGCGTCGGCGAGCATCTTGGCCAGCTCGCTCTGGGAGTGCACGGCGTTGCGGCCCAGCAGCTCGATGATGCGTGACTGCCGCGCGGTCTTGGTCAGAGGCGTCGTCATGCCTTCCTCAAGATCTCCGGCAGCGCCGCCGTGAAGGAGACGACCTCGTCCGGCGTGATGATGAGGGGCGGTGCGAGCCGGATCACGTCCGGCTTGATGGCGTTGACGAGGAAGCCCGCGTCACGCGCGGCCGCCTCCACCTCGGCCGACTTGGGCTCGGTGAGGACGATCGCGCGCCACAGGCCGCTGCCGCGAACACCGGCCAGCAGCGGATGGCCGGCGGCCGCGATCCCGTCGGCCAGCAGCTCACCGACGGTGGTGACGTGGTCGAGCAGGCCGTCCTTGTCGATCGTGTCGAGCACGGCGAGGGCCGCCGCGCAGGAGACCGGGTTGCCGCCGAACGTCGAGCCGTGGTCGCCCTTGCCGAACGCGGTGCCGTACGTCCCGAAGCCGACGCACGCGCCGATGGGCAGGCCGCCGCCGAGCCCCTTCGCGAGCGTGATCACGTCGGGGCGGATGCCCTCGCGCTGGTGCTGGAACCACACGCCGGTCCGGCCGATGCCGCTCTGGATCTCGTCGAGCACCAGCGCCGCGCCGGTCTCGTCGCAGATGCGCCGGGCCGCCGCGAGGTAGCCCTCCGGTGCCGGGACCACGCCGCCCTCGCCCTGCGTCGGCTCGAGGAAGACCGCGGCGCACTCGCCGGTCACGGCCTCGCGCAGCGCGTCCACCGAGCCGTAGGGCACGAAGCGCACATCGGCGCCGAAGGGCCCGAACGGCTCGCGGATCGACGCCTTGCCGGTCAGCGCCAGCGCCCCCATGGTGCGGCCGTGGAAGCTTCCGTCCGCCGCGACGACGTAGGTGCGGTCCTGGCCGGCGCGACGGCGGATCAGCTTGTAGGCGGCCTCGTTGGCCTCGGCGCCGGAGTTGACGAAGAACACCCGGCCGTCGGTGTCCAGCAGCTGCAGAAGCCGCTCGGCGAGCCGCACGCCGGGCTCGTGCACGAACAGGTTCGAGGTGTGGGCGAGCGTGCCGACCTGCGCCGTCACCGCCGCGACCAGCGCCGGGTGCGCGTGCCCCAGGGAGGAGACCGCGATGCCGCCGATCAGGTCGAGATAGGCGTTGCCGTCGGTGTCCCACACCCGGCAGCCCTCGCCGCGGGCGAGCGCGACCGGGGGCACGCCGTAGTTGGGCATGACCGCCGCTTCGAAGCGCTTGCGCAGATCACTCATGCTGGCACCACCATCGTCCCGATCCCCTCGTCGGTGAAGATCTCAAGTAGCAGTGAATGGGGGATGCGACCGTCGAGCACGTGCGCCTGCGGCACTCCGCCACGCACGGCGCGCAGGCACGCCTCCATCTTGGGCACCATGCCGGCCGACAGGTCGGGCAGCATGGTCTCCAGCTCGGCCGCGGTCAGCCGGTCGATCACGTCGCCGGGGTCGCCCGAGGGTGGCCAGTCGGCGTAGAGGCCGTCGACGTCGGTCAGCACGATGAGCTTGGTCGCCAGCAGGGCGACGGCCAGCGCGCCCGCCGCCGTGTCGGCGTTGACGTTGTAGACCTCGCCGTCGTCACCGCGGGCGATGCTGGAGATCACCGGGATGCGGCCGTCGTCGAGGAGGCTGCGGACGGCACCGGCGTCGACCTGCACGATCTCGCCGACCTGGCCGATGTCGATGGACTCCCCGTCGACGATCGCGGCCTTGCGCTCGGCGGTGAACAGCCGCGCGTCCTCCCCCGACATGCCGACGCCGAACGGGCCGTGCCGGTTGAGCAGGCCGACGACGTCGCGGCTGACCTGGCCGACCAGCACCATGCGGACGACGTCCATCGTCTCGGGGGTGGTGACGCGCAGGCCCGCCTTGAAGCTGGACTCGATGCCGAGCCGGTCGAGCTGGGCGTTGATCTGCGGACCGCCACCGTGCACCACGACGGGGCGCAGCCCGGCGTAGCGCAGGAAGGCGACGTCCTGGGCGAAGGCCGGCCGGAGCGTCGGGTCGGCCATCGCGTGGCCGCCGTACTTGATCACGACCGTCTCGCCGTGGAACTCCTCGAGCCACGGCAGCGCCTCGATGAGCGTGGTCGCCTTCCGCATGGCCTCGGCGGTGCCCCGGGAGCGCGTCATGGAGAACCCGGCGGCCGCGTCGGACGTCGTCTCGGGTGTCGTGTCGGAGGTCATGAGGAGTACGCGGAGTTCTCGTGGACGTAGTCGGCGGTGAGGTCCGTCGTGTGGATCGTCGCGCTGTGCGTGCCGGCACTGAGGTCGACGGTGATCGTCACGTCGCGGGGCCGCATGTCGACCTTGGAACGGTCATCGCCGAACGATCCGTAGCGGCACACCCACACGCCGTTGATCGCGACGTTGAGCCGCTCGGGCTCGAAGACCGCCTCGGTGGTGCCGACCGCCGACAGCACGCGGCCCCAGTTGGGGTCCTCGCCGTGGATCGCGCACTTGAGCAGGTTGCTGCGCGCCACGGCGCGGCCCGCCAGGACGGCGTCGTGGTCGTTGGCCGCTCCGACGACCTCGATCGCGATGGCCTTGGTGGCGCCCTCGGCGTCGATGAGGAGCTGGCGGGCGAGGTCGGCGCAGACGTCGGTCACCGTCTGAGTGAGCTCCGCGTCGTCGGCCCGGACTCCGGAGGCGCCGCTGGCCAGCAGCAGCACTGTGTCGTTGGTGGACATGCAGCCGTCGCTGTCGAGCCGGTCGAAGGTCAGCTCGGTCGCATGCCGCAGGACGCGGTCGAGCGTGGTCGCGTCGGCCTCGGCGTCGGTCGTGATGACGCACAGCATGGTGGCCAGCGCGGGGGCGAGCATGCCCGCGCCCTTGGCCATGCCGCCGACCGTGAAGCCGCCCCGCGCCCGCCGAAACGAGATCTGGGCGACGGTGTCGGTGGTGCGGATCGCGTCGGCCGCGCCGAGCCCGCCGTCGCGGGACAGCTCCGCCGCGGCCGCACCCACGCCCGGCAGCAGCTTGTCCATCGGCAGCCGGTCGCCGATCAGCCCGGTGGAGCAGATCGCGATCTCGGCGGCGGAGTCGTCGAGGACGTCGGCCGCCTTCTCCGCGGTCTGGTGCGTGTCCTGGAAGCCGTCGGGCCCGGTGCAGGCGTTGGCCCCGCCGGAGTTGAGCACGACCGCGCGCACCCGGCCGCCGAGAACGACCTGCTCGGACCACAGCACCGGCGCGGCCTTGACCCGGTTGCGGGTGAAGACCCCCGCCGCCGCCCGCGACGGACCGTCGTTGACGACCAGCGCGAGGTCGCGCTGCCCGCCGTCCTTGAGGCCGGCGGCGACTCCGGCGGCCCGGAACCCTAGTGGGGCGGTCACGCTCACGGGGCTACTCCGATCGTGGTGAGGCCGAGATCCTCGGGGAGGCCGAGGGCGAGGTTCGCGCTCTGTACGGCGCCGCCGGCGGTGCCCTTGGCGAGGTTGTCGATCGCGGCCACCGCGATGAGGCGGCCGGCGCGCTCGTCGAGCGCGACCTGGACCACCGCGACGTTCGCCCCCAGGGTCATGGCGGTCGAGGGCCACTCGCCCTCGGGCAGCAGCCGCACGAACGGCTCGTCCGCGTAGGTCCGTTCGTACGCCTCGCGGAGCGCCGCCGCCGTCAGCCCGGGCGCGGCCTTCGCGGTGCAGGTGGCGAGGATGCCGCGGCTCATCGGCGCGAGGGTCGGAGTGAACGAGACGGTGACCGGACGGCCGGCGACGGCGGAGAGCTGCTGGATGATCTCAGGGGTGTGCCGGTGGGCGCCCCCCGCGGCGTACGCGCTCATCGCGCCCATGACCTCGCTGCCGAGCAGGTTGGCCTTGGGGGACCGGCCCGCTCCGGACGTGCCGGAGGCGGCGACCACGACGGCGTCGGGCTCGGCGATCCGCGCGGCATATGCCGGGAACAACGCGAGCAGCGACACGGTCGGGTAGCAGCCGGGCACCGCGACGCGCCGCGTCGAACGCAGCCGCTCGCGGGCGCCGGGCAGCTCAGGCAGGCCGTACGGCCAGGTGCCGGCGTGCGGGGTGCCGTAGAAGTGCTCCCACTCACCGGGGTCGTCCAGCCGGAAGTCGGCGCCGCAGTCGACGATGAGCACGTCGTCGCCCAGGGAGGCCGCCAGCGGCCCGGACTGCCCATGCGGGAGGGCGAGGAACACGACGTCGTGACCCGCCAGGGTCTCGGCGGTCGTCTCGGCCAGCACGCGGCCCGCCAGGGGATGCAGCTGCGGGTGGTGCGCACCCAGCAGGGTGCCCGCGCTGGAACCCGCGGTCAGCGCGCCGATCGCGAACCCTGGATGACCTGCGAGAATGCGCAGCAGCTCACCGCCCGCATAACCGCTCGCCCCAGCGACCGCCGCCCGCGCACCCATTCGTCTCGTCTCCGCTCTGCCGACTCGATGATGAAAGTATGCATTGAGATGCATCATCATGCAAGATGTGTCCGGACCGACGAGACGATCCGGACGCACGCACGCGACCGTCGGTCAGGCGTCGGGCGCCTTGTCTCAACGTACGCCGCACTCCCGCCCGGGCCTCGGCAATCGTGACCGGGCGGAGCGACGAGAATGGCGCGGATTCGTCAGGGGCCGAATATCGAAGAATACCCGAGGCCGCGGCCGGGTGACCGTCCACGACGGCCGCACCCGGACAGCGACAGCCGGTGCCGCGCCCTGGGCTTGTCCCCAGCGACGCCGCGAACGAAGTGCCGGCGTTCGGGCCTGGGGCAGGTCAGAGCGGCCAGTCGCACGGCCGGCCCGTCGCATCGAATCTGTTCTGAAGCAGGGCGGCCCCGGTGCCGACCGATGACGCCGCCACTGGGTGGGATGAGGTCTTCCACCGCCGACGTCGAGCGGCTCCTGCTTCGGCCATGCGCACGACCGAAGGCGAATGCTCAGCGCGCGAGGGCCCCCGCCAGGCCCGGCCGGGCGTGGCGGGGGCCCTCGTCAGCCACCTCGAAGTACCGCGCCGACTCGTTCGCTCGCCTCGGCGACCGCGGCGTCGCGGGCGCCCGTCGTCTCCTCTACCGTCAGGGTGCGGTCGGCGGCGCGGAAGCGCATCGTGTACGCGAGCGACTTGTTGCCCTCGCCCGCCTGCTCCCCCGTGTACAGGTCGAACAGCCGGATCGACTCCAGCAGCTCTCCCGCTCCGTGCCGGGCCACGCCCTCGCGCAGTGCGGCCTCGACGTCCGCCGCGGGCACCGTCTCCGGCACGATCAGCGCCACGTCCTGAGTCGCGACCGGGTAGGTGGTGATGTCGGGGGCGGGCACGACGTCCACGGCCTGGGACTCGACACGGGTCAGGTCGAGCTCCATCGCGCAGGTACGTGCGGGCAGGTCGTAGGCCTTGATGACGCGTGGGTGCAGCTCTCCCGCGTGGCCGACCAGCACGTCGCCGACCAGGAGCGCGGCGCAGCGGCCCGGGTGCCAGGGCGCGTGCCGATCCGCCTTGACCTGGAGTTCGACGCCGGCCTCATCCGCGACGACGCGGGCCGCCTCGATCGCATCCGCCCAGTTCGCCGGGCGGCCCGTGCCCCACCAGCCGGCCGGCTCGCGGTCGCCGGCCAGGACGACGCCGACGCGTACGGGCTGGTCGGGAAGGGCGGCCTCGACGGCGGCGAGCTCCTCGGCCGTCGGTCCCCGGTCGACGGAGAGGCGGGGCGGTGGCGGCACGGCCTCGCCGGACGAGGTCCGCTTCGGCCGGTACACCAGGCCGATCTCGTACAGCGCCACGTCGCCGAAGCCGCGGCCCACGTTGCGGCCCAGCGCGCGGAACAGGCCCGGCAGCAGGGTCGTGCGGAGCAGCGGCTCCTCGCCGGTGAGCGGGTTGGCCAGCCGCAGCGCGTGCCGCCGGTCGTCGTCGGCCGGGAGCTGCAGGGAGTCCCAGTCGCCCTCGGACACGAACGGGTAGTCGAGGACCTCGACATGGCCGGCGGCGGCCAGGGCGCGGCCCACCCGGCGGCGCAGGCGCTGGCCGGGCGTCAGCCCGCGTCCGGCCACCGAGCGCGGCGCGTGGGCGGGGATGTTCTCGTACCCCTCGAGCCGGATGACCTCTTCGGCGAGGTCGTTGGGGTCACGAAGGTCCGGCCGCCACGACGGCGGGGTCACGGTGAGCACGTCCTCGCCGGACACCCCGCAGCCGACGTCGCGCAGCCGGCGGACCACGGTGTCGCGGCCATAGGACATGCCCGCCACCCGGTCGGGATGGTCGGCGCGGATGGTGATCGTGACGGCCTCGACCGGCGCCCGCAGGTTGGTCTCCCCCAGCACGATCCGCGCCCCGCCCAGCTCGGCGAGCAGACGCACCGCGGTGGCGGCCGCCTGGCGCTGGAGCTCGTGGTCGATGCCCCGCTCGAACCGGTACGAGGAGTCGCTGTGGAGCTTGTGCCGGCGCGCCGTACGCCCGATGGCCTCGGGTGAGAAGTGCGCGGCCTCGATGACGATGTCGGTGGACTTCTCGTCGATCTCGGTGGTCAGGCCGCCCATGACGCCGGCGATGTTGACCGGGCCGGACTCGTCGGTGATCAGGACGTCCTCGGGGTCCAGGTCGCGTACGACGTGGTCGAGGGTCTCCATCCGCTCGCCGCGCTCGGCCCGGCGTACGACGATGGGGCCGGACAGCTTGCCGCGGTCCCAGGCGTGCAGCGGCTGGCCGAGTTCGAGCATCAGGTAGTTGGTGATGTCGACGGCCAGCGAAATCGAGCGCACGCCGCACTTCTGCAGCCGCCGCACCATCCAGATCGGGCTGGGCGCCGCCGGGTCCAGGTCGCGTACCTCGCGCAGGACGTAGCGGGAGCAGGCGGCCGGGTCCGCGATCGACGCCGGGTAGGACTCCGCGGTCTCCGCAGGGGGTACGTCCGCCGCCGGGTCGTGGAACGGCACGCCGAACGCCGTGGCGGCCTCGCGGGCGACGCCGCGGACAGAGGCGGTGTAGCCGCGGTCCGGGGTGATCGCGAGGTCCAGCACGTCGTCACGCAGTCGCAGCAGCTCGATCGCGTCCTGGCCGGGGACCCCGGAGGACTCGGGCAGCACGAGGATGCCCTCGTGGCCCTCGCCCATGCCGAGCTCCCGCTCGGAGCAGATCATGCCCTCGGACACCTTGCCGTACGTTTTGCGCGCGCTGATCTCGAACCCGCCGGGCAGGACTCCTCCGGGCAGGACCACGACGACGAGGTCGCCCTCGGCGAAGTTGGTGGCGCCACAGACGATGTTCTGCGGCTCGGGGTTGCCGATGTCGACCTGGCAGTAGCGGATCGGCTTCTTGAACTCGGTGAGCTCCTCGACCGCCAGGACCCGGCCGACCACGAGCGGGCCGGTCAGGTCGGCGCCGAGCTCGTCGATGGTCTCCACCTCGAGGCCCGCGGCGATCAGCCTGCGGGCGATCTCGCGGGGGGTGGCCTCCGCGGGCAGCTCGGCGTACTCGCGCAGCCAGGAAATCGGGACGCGCATTCAGATCTCCATTCCGAAGGCGCGGGTGAAGCGAACGTCACCCTCGACCATGTCGTGCATGTCCTCCACGCCGTGACGGAACATCAGCGTGCGCTCCACGCCGAGTCCGAACGCCCAGCCGCTGTAGCGCTCCGGGTCGACACCGCAGGCGATGAGCACGCGCGGGTTGACCATGCCGCAGCCGCCGAGCTCGATCCAGCCCTCGGACCGGCAGGTACGGCACGGCTCACCGCCGGGCTCGGCCGACGCTCCGCGGCAGACGAAGCACTCCATGTCCACCTCGCCGGACGGCTCGGTGAACGGGAAGAAGTACGGGCGGAAGCGGGTCCGCAGGCCCTCACCGAACATGCCGACGACGAACGCGTCGATCGCGCCGCGCAGGTCGGCCATGGTGATGCCCTCGTCGACGACCAGGCCCTCCATCTGGTGGAAGACCGGGCTGTGCGTGGCGTCCAGCTCATCGGTGCGGAAGGTCTTGCCCGCGCACACGACGTACACCGGCAGCTCGCGGCTGAGCAGCGCGCGGATCTGCATCGGTGAGGTGTGGGTGCGCAGGACCAGGCCGGACTCCTCCGACTCGACGAAGAACGTGTCCTGCATCTCGCGCGCCGGGTGCGCCGGCGGGAAGTTGAGGGCGTCGAAGTTGAACCACTCCGCCTCGACCTCGGGCCCTTCGGCGATCTCGAAGCCCATGGAGACGAAGACGTCGGTCATGCGCTCGGCGATCGTGGTCAGCGGGTGCCGGGCACCGCGCGGGGCGCGGTCCCAGGGCAGCGTGACGTCGACGGCCTCTTCGACGAGGACACGCTGGTCGCGTTCGTCCTCAAGTTCGGCCTGGCGCCGTTTGAGCGCCTCGGAGACGTCACGGCGGGCGCCCCCCACGCGCTTGCCGGCCTCGGCCTTCGCGTGGGGGGGCAGCGCGCCGATCTCCCGGTTGGCCAGCGCGAGCGGCGAGCGGTCGCCGGCGTGCGCCAGGCGGACCTGCTTCAGCTCGTCCAGGCTCGAGGCGGCCTCGATGGCGGCGAGCGCGTCCGCGCGCACGCGAGCCACCTCGTCCGGATGCAGCGAGGTGACCTCGACCGGGTCATAGGACTTGTTGGGTGCGGACATCGGTTCGAACAACTCCAGCCAGTGGCCAAAAACGGCGATCGGGTCAACTGGGAAAACCACCACGTCCCCCGCCGCGTACGCGCGACAGGGGGAAGCGTCAGAAAGCCCGCTCGGGGTGCTCTCAGGCGAAGTCTGGAGCCCCGGCGGGCAGGCTAAATCGAAACTCGGCGCCGCCGCTGGGCGCACGCCGTACGATGATGGATCCGCCGTGCGCCTCGACCAGGCCCTTCACGATGTAGAGACCCAGACCGGTGCCGCCGCGCGGCTGGCCGTGACCGCGCCAGAACTGCCGGAAGACGCGGGGCACGGCCTCGGGCGGGATGCCCTCGCCCTCGTCGCGCACGGACACGACGGCTCCCTGCTTGCGTGAGTCCGGCTCCACCACAATGGTGACAGTACCAGCACCGTGCCGGACGGCGTTCTCGACGAGGTTGCCGAGGATCTGGTCGATCTTGTCGGGGTCGAGCCACATCTCCGGCAGCTCACCCAGCACCTCGACCTGGAAGCGCGACGCGGGCTCACCGGCCACCACACGCCCCTTGACCACCTTGTGCACCTCTTCCACCACGTCGACGACCTGCCGCCGCATCTCCAGCCGCCCGGCCTCGATGCGTGAGACGTCGAGCAGCTCGGTGATCAGCCGTGTCACCCGGTCGGCGTCGGCGTTGACGGTCTCGAGCATGACGCGCTTCTGGTCGTCGTTGAAACGGTGCCACTTGGCCAGGAGGGTGGCGGTGAACCCCTTGACGCTGGTCAGCGGCGAGCGCAGCTCATGGGCGACGGTCGAGACCAGGTCGGCGCGGTTGCGCTCCTGGCGGGCGCGCTGGACCGCGTCGCGGAACGCCACCGTGAACGCCGTGACGCTGCCGTCGTCGGCGCGGGTGTAGGAGGCGGTGACGAGCAGCTCCGGGCCCTCGGCCAGGTGCAGCGACCGCTCCGGATGCCGGGTGCGGGTGGACAGGCCGGCGTAGGGGTCCAGGCACCGCCACCAGTCGCGCCCGTCGGCGTCGAACAGAGGCAGGACCTCGGCGAAGTCGCGGCCGATCGCCTCGTCGCGCGCCAGTCCGGTCAACCGGACGGCCGCGGTGTTGAACACGACGACCTGCCTGCCGGAGTCGGCGACGAGCAGCCCGTCGGGCAGTGAGTCCGGGCACAGCCCGGCGGCGGGTTCACTGGGGTGGTGGCCCGGTCCGCCCACGACCGCCTCCATCTCCCAGGGTCCGTGACGGCGGGAACGGCACGACTCTAATGGGCACGGCGGAATCCCCGCCACGCAAGCGCGTTAATGCCCGGTCCACCGCGTGTGTCGCCTTCCCCGCCGCTACGTCGCGAGCGCGTCGTCGACGCCGTCGTAGTGCCGGAAAAGCTGATCGAGGCGGGTGATCCGAAGAATTCGGCGCTGCGCCGGGCGCACGCCGGTCAGGCGCAGCGAGCCATCCTCCGCCGCCACCCGGTTGTGGACCCCCACCAGGACGCCGAGCCCAGCGGCATCACAGAAGCGCACGCCGGAGAAGTCGGCGACGATGTGCACGTGGCCCTCGCCGGCCAGGGCGAGCAGGAACGTGCGCAGATCCCCCGAGGTGTGCACGTCGATCTCGCCGGCGATCTCCACCACGGCCTTGGTGCCGTCTCGGCGCAGGACGGAGGTCCTCAGCGACGTGACCTGATCGCGCATGGCCCCTCCCGGACAGCGGTGCACGCCCCCGCGTGTCGCCCGCGTCCCTGCGGTGGCCACCTCGCACCCCGCCGACCTGCGCCGACGTGGCGTAGGAATGCCACTCACGTTCGTGTTCACCGTTTCGCCCCGTTCATCGAATGACCCATAGACACCTTAGGCAACTCATAGGACGCACGAATCCCTCCGCAGGTTGGTTCAATCTCCTCCCTGCGATGGAGCAGGACACCGATCATGTCCCGTTTTGGCGTAATTTGCGAATCGAGGGCTTTCTAGCCTGTTCAGGACGGTTGATCACGTTTCAACGACATAGCGGGGGTCAACGGTATGAAGCCGATCCACATTCGCGTGCCGACGGGCGGCCCAGGATGGTGGGCCCGCGGGGCGTGCCGGCGCGCCCCGGCAGCACGGTCCGGCACCGCGCGGGCCCGTCGAGTGACCTAGGGTTGGTCGCCGATGGCCGACAACACCCTGGGCTCCAACCACCGCCCACTCCGCGACGTGGTCACCACCGAGCTGCGCCGACTGATCCTCGAGGGCAAGCTCACACCGGGCGAGCGCCTCGTCGAGGACCGCATCGCCGAGCGACTCGGGGTCTCCCGCAACCCGGTACGTGAGGCCATCCGGGTGCTCGCGGCAGAGGGGTTCGTCGAGGTCACGCCGCGCCGTGGGGCCGCCGTGGCGCGCCTGCCCTCCGATGAGGCCGAGGAGCTCTTCGACGTGCGCATGGCCCTGGAGGGCCTCACCGCGCGACTGTCGGCCCGCAAGGTGACGCCGGCGTCGTCCGCGCGGCTGCGAGCCGTCCTGGACTCCGCCCGTGTGGCCGTCGACGAGGGAAGGCTCGATCAGGTCGCGGACCTGAACACCGCGTTCCACGCGGCCGTGGCCGAGACGGCCGGCAACGCCTACCTGAGCCTCGTGGTGGGCCCGATGCTGCGACGCGCGCAGTGGGTCTTCCAGCAGACCGCCAAGCACCGGGCGCCGCATTCCTGGACCGAGCACCTGAGCCTGTACCAGGCCATCGCCGAGGGCGACGAGGCCGAGGCCGAGGCAAGGGCGGTCGCGCACGTCGAGGCGGCGAGACGCTCTTACCTCGCCGCTCTGGCCGACGGCTGACGACAGCGTTTACCCTATCGGAACATGCCCGTAATGGGATTTTGTATACAGTCCCCGATCATCAGACGTCTCCTCACCGCCCCGCCCCCCATCGGAGAAGGAGCGACGTTCTCATGTACCCCCCTCGAAGGCTCATCGCCGCGCTCGCGGCGCTGCCGCTCATATTCGCCGCAGCATGTTCCGGCGGTGGCACCGCCGCCAAGCCCTCCGTCTCCGGTGCCGTCGCGGATGACCGGGCGGTCAAGAACGGCGGCACCCTCACGATGGCGCTGGCCGCCGACCCGGACGCCCTGGACCCGAGCACCTCGACCACGCTGATCGGCCGGGAGATCTTCACCTCCCTCTGCGAGAAGCTCTACGACATCGACGCGAACTCCAAGCTGGTGCCACAGCTGGCCACGGCGCTCCCCGACGTCTCGGGCGGCGGCAAGACGGTCACGATCAAGCTGCGCAGCGGCGTGAAGTTCAACGACGGCACCACCTTCGACGCCGCCGCCGTGAAGAAGTCCCTCGACCGCCACCGCACGTACAAGCTGTCGGCTCGCATCGCCGACCTCGCCGCGGTGCAGAAGGTCGACGTGGTCGACCCCTCCACCGTCAAGCTCACCCTGTCGCGGCCGTTCACGCCGCTGACGGCCCAGCTCGCCGACCGCGCCGGGATGATCATGTCGCCGAAGGCGCTGGACGCCGAGGGCGACAACTTCGGCGCGAACCCGGTCTGCGTCGGGCCCTTCAAGTTCGCGAGCCGCACCTCGGGCAACCAGATCGTGGTGGACCGCGCGCCGGACTACTACGACGCGTCCAAGGTCAAACTCGACAAGATCATCTACAAGGTCATCGTGGACCCGAACGTACGGGCCGCCAACCTCAAGTCCGGTGACGTGCAGGCGGCCGAGGAGCTCGCCACCACGACCGTCGCGGGCGTGCAGGGCGACCCGAACCTGCGCGTCGTCTCCGGTGGCGGCCTCGGCAACTACGGCATCGACATCAACATCGGCAACGTCAAGGGCTCCACGGAGAAGGCCGGGCCGGTGAACACGCCGCTGGGCAAGAGCCCGGAGCTGCGCCAGGCGTTCGAGCTGTCCCTGGACCGGAACATCATCAACAAGACCGTCTACAACGGGCTCTACCGGCCCGACTGCAGTCCGCTCCCCCTGGACAGCCCGTTCCGCGACAAGAGCCAGACCTGCTCGAACCGCGACGTCGCCCAGGCCAAGCAGCTCGTCGCCAAGTCGGGGGTCAAGACCCCCATCCCGGTCAAGCTCACCGTCCCCAACGACGCGACGAACGAGCGGCTCGGGCAGGTCATCCAGCAGATGACCAAGGAGACCGGCTTCAACGTCAGCGTGCAGCCGATCGACTTCGCGACCGGACTGGAGCAGGGCGCGGCCGGCACGTTCGACGTCATGGTGAGCGGCTGGTCCGGGCGCATCGATCCCGACGGTGACCTGAGCGGACTGATCACCACCGGCGGGAAGAACAACTACGCCGGGGTGTCGGACCCGGGGATCGACGACCCGATCCAGCAGGCCGCCGCGACGGCGGACGTGGCGCAGCGCACGGCGCTCTACGCCAAGGCGACCCAGCGGTCCGCCGAGTTGCGCGGGAACATTTACCTCTACCACAACCTGTACTACCTGGGCATGCACAAGGACATCGCCGGCATTCGCTATTACGCCGACGGACTTCCGCGGCTCGGGACCGCCGGATACGTCGCGAAGTAGCCATGGCACTGTTCATCCTGCGACGGCTCGGGGCGGCGGCGATCGTTCTGTTCCTGGGCAGCGTCCTGGTCTTCCTCGGAGTCAGGGCGCTGCCCGGTGATCCGGCGCGCGTGCTCGGCGGAGAAGACGCCACTCCGTCCGCCATAGCCGCCATCCGCCACGACTACGGCTTCGACAGGCCCCTGCCCGTGCAGTACGCGCAGTGGGCCGGCAAGGCGGTCACCGGTGACTTCGGCCGCTCGACACAGGACAAGCTGCCGGTCGGTCACATCCTCACCGAGCGGCTGCCGGTCACGATCGAGCTGTCGCTGCTGGCGATGCTCGTCGCGGTCGCCGTCGGCGTCACGGCCGGCATCGTCGCCGCGACCCGGCGCGGCCGGCTCGCCGACTACGTCGCCACCGGCTTCGGGCTGGTCGGGCTGTCCGTCCCGCACTTCTGGCTGGGCATCCTCGGCATCCTGTTGTTCTCGGCCAAGCTGCACTGGCTGCCCGCGTCGGGGTACCTCCCCTTCACCGGCGACCCCGTAGGGAACCTCGAGCGCATGCTGATGCCCGCGCTCGTGCTGGGCACCGGCTTCGCGGCGGTGCTGATGCGGCAGACCCGGTCGGCGATGCTCGAGTCCCTGTCGGCCGACTACGTCCGCACCGCCCGCTCGAAGGGCCTGCCGGAGCGCTCGGTCGTCGGTGTGCACGCTCTGCGCAACAGCCTGACGACGGTCGTGACGGTCCTCGGCCTCCAGCTCGGCGCGTTGATCAGCGGCGCGGTGGTGACCGAGCAGATCTTCGTCATCCCCGGATTCGGCAAGCTCACCGTCGACGCCGTGGCGACCCGCAACTACCCCGTCATCCAAGCGGTAGTGCTGGTCACGGTGGCGGGCTACATCGGGGTCAATCTCCTGGTCGACATCGCGTACGCCCTGCTGAACCCGCGGGTCCGGCTCACGGGGGTGGCCAATGGCTGACCAGACGCTCTCCCTGCCACCGGTCGCGCGGGGCCCCGTACCGCCCGGCCGCGCCCGGCAGAACTGGCGACGGTTCCGCAGGCGGCCCGCGGCGATGGTCGGGCTCGTGCTCGTCGCCGGGTTCCTGGTGCTGGCGATCGTCGGGCCGCTCCTGACCGCCGACCCGGCGGCCCAGGACTACACCGCGCCGCTGGCACCGCCCTCGGGCGCCCACCTGCTGGGCACCGACGACCTCGGGCGCGACGCGCTGGCCCGTGTCGCCTACGGCGCGCGGGTCTCGCTGGAGGCCGGGGTGCTGTCGGTGCTGCTGGCGATGGTGGTCGGCGTGCCGATCGGGCTCGTCGCCGGTTACTACCGCCGGCTCCTCGACCCGGTCGTGATGCGCCTGGTCGACGTCGTGCTCGCCTTCCCGTTCCTGATCTTCGCGGTGGGCATGGCGGCGATCCTGGGCCCGTCGCTGCGCAACGTCATCATCGCGCTCAGCGTCTCCCTGCTCCCGGGGATCGTCCGGGTCACCCGCGGGGAGGTGCTCGTCCTGCGCGAGCTGGACTACGTGGCGGCGGCGGTCGCCGACGGCGCGGGCGATGGCCGGATCATGTTCCGCTACGTCCTGCCGGGCGCCACCAGCACGCTGATCGTACAGGCGACGGTCGGCATCCCGACGGCGATCATCGGCGAGGCCACGCTGTCCTTCCTGGGCCTTGGCGTACAGCCGCCCACGCCATCATGGGGCGTGGTGCTCACGGCCGCCCAGCAGTTCCTCGACCAGGCGCCGTGGCTGGCGATCTGGCCCGGCGTGATGATCGCGCTGTCGACGCTCGGGTTCAACCTGCTCGGCGACGGCCTGCGCGACGTCCTCGACCCCCGGAGCAGCCGATGAGCGAGCGGAGCGAGCGAATAGCGAACACAGGTCCCAGGCCGCACCTCCGACGAAGGAGGGGCCATGAGTCTTCTTGAGATCACCGGTCTCAAGGTCGGGTTCGACACCGAGGACGGCGAGGTGCAGGCCGTACGCGACATCTCGCTGACCCTCGAACGCGGTGAGATCCTCGCGCTGTGCGGGGAGTCGGGCTGCGGCAAGTCGGTCACCGCGATGTCGATCCCCCGCCTGCTGCCGCCGGACACCACCCGGCTGTCCGGCTCGATCCGGCTCGACGGGCGCGAGCTCACCGAGCTGCCGGAGCGCGAGCTGCGGGCGATCCGCGGCAAGGACGTCTCCGTGGTCTTCCAGGAGCCGATGACCTCACTGAACCCCTCGTTCACGGTCGGCTTCCAGATCGCCGAGGTGCTGCGCCGGCACGAGAACCTGTCCCGCTCGGCGGCGCGGACGCGGGCGATCGAGCTGCTGGAACTGGTGGGCATCCCCGCGCCCGCCCGGCGGGTCAAGGAGTATCCCCACCAGCTCTCCGGCGGCATGCGCCAGCGGGTGATGATCGCCATCGCGGTGGCGTGCTCACCGCGGGTGCTGATCGCGGACGAGCCGACGACCGCGCTCGACGTGACGATCCAGGCCGGGGTGCTCGACGTCTTCCGCGACCTTCGCGACCGGCTCGGCACCGCGATCATCCTGATCACGCACGACCTCGGGGTGGTGGCCGACATCGCCGACCGCGCGGTGGTCATGTACGCGGGCCGCGCCGTGGAGGAGGCGCCGGTGACCGAGCTGTACGCCCGGCCGCGCCACCCTTACACGGCGGGGCTGATGCGCGCGCTGCCCTCGGCCGCGGTCACCCTGGAGGACGGGCGCCGACGGCTCTCGGAGATCCCCGGCCTGGTGCCGCCGCCGTACGCGGATCCGGAGGAGTGCGCGTTCCACCCGCGGTGTCCCCGCGCCCAGGACGACTGCACGACCAGGCGGCCTGCCCTCGACACGTACGGCACCGGGCACCTGGCCGCGTGCTTCCATCCCCTGTCCGCAGCAGCCCCGGCCACGGGAGGCGGCTCATGACCACACCCGTTCTCGAGGTCAAGGACCTGGTGAAGCACTATCACGTGCGAGGGCGCGGGCAGGCCGTGCGCGCGGTCGACGGGGTGTCACTGTCGATCGGGCAGGGCGAGGTCCTCGGTCTGGTCGGCGAGTCCGGCAGCGGCAAGTCCACGATCGGCAAGTGCGTGCTGCGGCTGACCGAGCCGACCGCGGGCTCGGTCCACCTGAGCGGCCGCGACATCACCCACCTGTCGCGCCGGGCGCTCCGGCCCCTCCGTCGCGACGTGCACATGGTCTTCCAGGACCCCTACTCCTCGCTCAACCCGCGCTTCACCGTCGGGCAGATCGTCGCCGAGCCGCTGCGCCGGCACGGCGTCGCCCGCGGCGCGCAGGTCGACGAACGGGTACGGGAGATGCTGGAGCGCGTGGGGCTGGGCGCGGAGATGCGCGGCCGCCGGCCGCACGAGCTGTCCGGCGGGCAGCGGCAGCGGGTCGGGCTCGCGCGGGCCCTGGTCCTGGAGCCCAAGCTGGTCGTGGCCGACGAGCCGGTCTCGGCGCTGGACGTGTCGGTGCAGGCCTCGGTGCTCAACCTGGTCGCCGACCTGCAACGCGACATGGGCTTCTCGTGCCTGTTCATCACCCATGACCTGTCGGTGGTGGAGTTCCTCGCCGACCGGATCGCGGTCATGTACCTCGGGCAGATCGTGGAGACCGGGCCGACCAAGAAGATCTTCGCCGAGCCGCAGCACCCGTACACCCAGGCGCTGCTGTCGGCGGCGCCCGAACCGGACCCGGCCCGGCAGCGCGAGCGCAGACGGGTGGTGCTCGCCGGCGAGGTGCCGAGCCCGCTCGACCCGCCGTCAGGGTGCCGGTTCCACACCCGCTGCCCGGTGGCGGTCGACACTTGCCGTACCGAGGAGCCCGCACTGATCGGCGTACGCGACGAGGAACGTCCCGTCGCCTGCCACCTCGTGACCGCCACCGAGGTGCCCGACATCACTGGAAGGGATTAGCCGTGTTCACTACCCGCCCCGAGTTGACCGGCGACTTCGGCATGGTGGCGAGCACCCACTGGCTCGCCTCGGCCGCCGGGATGAGCGTGCTCGAACGCGGCGGCAACGCCTTCGACGCGGCCGTCGCCGCCGGCTTCGTACTCCAGGTCGTCGAACCCCACCTGAACGGCCCGGGCGGCGACCTGCCGGTCCTGGTCTGGAGCGAGGACGACCAGCGAGCGACCGCGGTCTGCGGCCAGGGCACCGTCCCGGCCTCGGCCACGATCGAGCACTACACCGGCCTGGGGCTGGACCTGGTGCCGGGCACCGGGCTGCTGGCCGCGACCGTTCCCGGCGCGTTCGGCGCCTGGCTGCTGATGCTGGAGCGCTGGGGTACCTGGCCGCTGGAGGACGTCCTTGCACCGGCCATCTCCTACGCCGAGAACGGGTTCCCGGCGATCGACCGCATCGCCGGCACGATCGGCACCGTCGAGCGGACCTTCACCGAGGACTGGCCCACGTCGGCCGCGCTCTGGCTGCCCGAGGGGCGGGTGCCCGCCGTGGGGTCGCGGCTGCGCAATCCCGTCCTCGCCGCGACCTACCGGCGGCTCGCCGAGACGGCGCGTACCGCCTCCGGGGACCGCGAAGCGCGGATCGCCGCCGCGCGGGACGCCTGGTACCGCGGCTTCGTCGCCGAGGCGATCGCGAAGTTCTGCGCGGAGACCTCCTGGCGGGACACCTCAGGGCGCCTCCACGGCGGCCTGCTGAGCGGGGACGACCTGGATGGCTGGGCGGCGAGTACCGAGGATCCGCTCGGCCACGACTACGACCGCTACCGGGTGCTCAAGACCGGCCCGTGGGGGCAGGGCCCGGCCTTCCTGCAGCAGCTCGCGCTGCTGTCGGGATTCGACCTGGAAGCGGCCGGGTTCCTGTCCGCCGACTACATCCACACCGTCACTGAGGCGGCCAAGCTCGCCTTCGCCGACCGCGAGGCGTGGTACGGCGACCCGGCGCACACCGACGTGCCGATGGACGCGCTGCTCGGCGCGGACTACAACGACGCGCGCCGCGCGCTCGTGGGCCCCGAGGCGAGCCTGGACCTGCGGCCGGGCAGCCCCGGCGGGCGGACCCCCGTGATGCCCGCGACGGCTCCCGGAGCCGCGGCGCCGATCGGCGACGGCGTGGGCGAGCCGACCGTACGCGCCGACGGGCGGGTGGCGGGCGACACGTGCCACCTGGACATCGCCGACCGGTTCGGCAACCTGGTGTCCGCGACGCCGAGCGGCGGCTGGCTCCAGAGCTCGCCGGTCATCCCCGAACTCGGCTTCTGCCTGGGCACCCGGGCGCAGATGTTCTGGCTCGAGCCCGGCCTGCCCAGCTCGCTGCGGCCCGGCAGCCGGCCCCGAACGACGCTGTCGCCGTCGCTGGCGCTGCGCGACGGGAAGCCGTGGATGGCCTTCGGGACGCCCGGCGGCGACCAGCAGGACCAGTGGAGCCTGAACTTCTTCCTGTCCGTCGTGCACGGCGGCCTGAATCTCCAGGAGGCCGTCGACGCGCCGATGTTCCACTCGGTGCACTTCCCGAGCTCGTTCTACCCGCGCGGCTCGCGGCCGGGCGGCGTGGTCGTGGAGGAGCGGATCGACCCGGCGGTCGTCGCCGAACTCCGGCGGCGCGGCCACGACGTGGACGTGCAGGGCCCCTGGACCCTCGGCCGGCTCAGCGCGGTCACCCGCGACACCGGCGCCCCCGGCTTCCTGCGGGCGGCGGCGAACCCGCGAGGAGCTCAGGGCTATGCGGTCGGGCGGTAGCGAGTGGACCTGATGGAGACCGGGCTGCTCGCCGCGGCCGGCATGGCGGCGGGGGTCGTCAACGCCATCGCCGGCGGTGGGTCGCTGATCTCCTTCCCGGCGCTGCTCGCCGTCGGCTACCCGACCGTCTCGGCGAACGTCACGAACACGGTGGCACTGTGGCCGGGCTACATCGGAGGCGCCGTCGGGTACCGCGCGGAGCTGTCAGGGCAGCGAGGGCGCGCGATCGCGTTCAGCGTGACGAGCGTGGTCGGTGCCGTGGTGGGCTGCCTCCTGCTGCTGGTGACGCCCGATGGCGTTTTCACCGCACTCGTGCCGATCCTCATCGCGGTGGCGAGCCTGCTGCTGGCGGTCCAGCCCTGGCTGAAGAAGCGTCTGACCGCCTCCGAACGGCTGAGCGGGCGCCACAGCCAGATCCTGCTGCACGGCGGCATCTTCGTCGGCGGGGTGTACGGCGCCTACTTCGGCGCGGGCCTCGGGGTCATGCTGCTGGGCATCCTTGGCGTCTTCGTCCACGACCACCTGCAGCGGGTCAACGCCGTACGCGCCGTGCTGTCGCTGGTGATCAACACGGTGGCGTTCGCGGCGTTCGCGGCGTTCGGGCCGGTGCGCTGGTACGCGGTCGCGGTGATGGCCGTGGCCAGCCTGGCCGGAGGGTTCGCCGGGGCACGAGTGGCACGGCGGCTGTCGCCGAGGCTGCTGCGGGGCGTCATCGTGACCTTCGGGTTCGGCGTCGCCGTGGCCCTGGTCCTGCACTGATGCCCTGAGCGCCGCCGTGAGCCGCTCAGCCGGCCCGTTGGGCCCTCGCGGAGGTATAGAGGCAGACGGCGGCGGCGGTCGCGAGGTTAAGGCTCTCCGCACCGCCGTAGATGGGCACGCGGACGACCTCGTCGACGGCGCCCAGGATCTCGTCGGGCAGGCCCCACGCCTCGTTGCCGAACACCCAGGCGGTGGGCCCGCCGAGCGTGCCCGCGTCGAGTGCGGTGTCGAGTGAGGACTCCCCCGCCCCGTCGGCGGCGACGACGGTCAGGCCCGCGTCCTTCAGGGCCGGGATGAGGACGTCGAAACGCGGCCCGACGACGACCGGAAGGTGGAACAGGCTGCCGGCCGAGGCGCGTACGCACTTGCCGTTGTAGGGGTCCACCGAGGCGTCGGTGAAGATCACTGAGTCGGACCCGGCGGCGTCGGCGGTGCGCAGGACCGTGCCGGCGTTGCCCGGATCGCGTACGTGTGCGAGCACCGTGACCAGGCGCGGCGCGGGCGACAGCACCGACTCCAGCGGGACGTCGACGAACGTGCACACCGCCAGCAGGCCTTGCGGGGTGACGGTCTGGGCCAGCTCGGCCATCACCTCCCCGCTCACCCGCGAGACCGGGACGCCCGACTTTTCGGCACGGGAGACCAGGTCCTGGTGGCGGTTCTCCGCCTCGGCGGTCGCGAACAGCTCGGTCAGCACGCCGTCCAGCGCCAATGCCTCGCGTACGGCCTGAGGGCCTTCGGCGAGAAATCGGTTGTCGCGGCGCCGGAACGCACGTTTGGCGAGCCGGCGAGCCGCCTTCACCCTTGGTGATCGGGTGGAACTCAGCTCCCGGCCCGCCATCAGCGCGGCTATCTCGGCGCGGTCAGGCCGCGGCGGTGCCCGCGGGCAGCGCCTTCTTGGCCGTCTCGACGAGCACCGCGAACGCGGGGGCGTCGTTGACCGCGAGCTCGGCGAGCATACGGCGGTCGACATCGACGCCGGCCTCGCGCAGGCCCTGGATGAATCGGTTGTAGGTCATCCCGTTGGCGCGGGCCGCCGCGTTGATCCGCTGGATCCACAGACGCCGGAACTGGCCCTTGCGGTCCTTCCGGTCGCGGA
>JAOPYG010000079.1 GCA_025964685.1 Actinoallomurus sp.
GTCTGGGACTTCGGCCGCCATCTCTGCTCGGCCCGCGAAGGTCTGCGCCGTTATGGCATCAAGTCGATGACCTATGACGTGTGGCTCTCGAAAGAGGGTGAGCTGCGGAGAACCCGAGAGAGCACAACGATGTTCCGCTCGTACGCCCGGCCCGGCAGGCCTTGTCGTGCCGGCATCTGGCGAGATTCTTGGAAAGCCGGGTCCGACCTGAATTCGGCGGGCAAGCGACCACTCTCCAGGATTCAGGTGGCCGTGAGGCCTGGACCGGCTTGCCGGGCCAGCGGGTTGGAGCCGATCGAGTTGTGGATGCTGAAGTTGATGGCATCGGATCGGTAGCGGTCATCGGACCACTCGACGGGGCGGCCGGTCTGGTCGGTGGTGACCCGCCGCGTGCGCAGCAGCGGGCTGGTGCGGCGGACGCCGAGCAGCTCGGCGTCCGTGGTGCCGGCCGCCACGGCGTCGATCAGATGCTCCCCGTACGCGAAGACCAGCCCCGTGTCCTCGTACAGCCGCTGGGTGACGGATTCGCAGTCCGGCTCGATGCGCTCGACGGCCGGGGCGATCCAGTCCGCGTAGACGGTCCGCTCGACCAGCACGGGCTCGCCGTCCAGTTCGCGTACCCGCAGTACGTACAGCACCTCAGTGCCGGTGCGCAGATACAGCCGTGCCGCGTCCTCCACCGTCGCGGGCCGGCGTTCGGTCGACACCACTGAGCCCGTGGCGCTGCGGCCCATCGCGCGCGCCCACTGGGCGAAGCTGCGGAGTTCGGCGAAGCTCTGGCTGCGCCGGCTGGTCAGCACCACGCGCCGGGCGCCCTGCCGGGATCCGATGAGCCCTTCGGTGGTCAGTGCCGCGACCGCCTGCCGTACCGTGCCGCGAGAGACCTCATACCGGGCGGCCAGCTCCGCCTCCGAGGGCAAAAGCGCGCCGACGACGTACTCCTCACGGTCGATCGCACGCCTGAGTTCCTCGGCTATCTCCTCGTGTCGAGCAGCCACCGGCCTCCCTCTCGTCCTGCGCACAATCCGTGCAGCGCCAACAGCGTAGGGGAACGGTGCGGCCACACCGCCCACCCTGGTCTGCTTCCGGTTAATCGCCTGGCCAACAGGGTGCTGAGTGTCCACTGATGGCGTGGCGGGGTTCGGCCGTTATTCACGATCAGGACATGAACGTCGGGCTTACTGGCGCCAACTTGTTCAAACAAGTTGATCAACACCGCCCAGGTGACGGGCATCATCCCAGGAGAAACAGTGACCATGTCTTTCTCGAGACCCACGGCTTTCGCCGGTGGCCTCGTCTTCGCGGCGCTCGCGCTCAGCGCTTGCGGCGCCGCCCCGGCAGCGCAGACCGGAGGCGGTAAGACCGCCGCCACCGCGATCTCGGCCGGCGATCTCGGCGGCATGCAGGGCCTGATCACCGCGGCCAAGAAGGAGGGCACGCTCAACGCGATGGCCCTCCCGCGGGACTGGGCCAACTACGGCGCAGTGATCGATGGGTTCACCAAGAAGTACGGGATCAAGGTCAACGACGAGAACCCGGACGGCAGTAGCCAGGACGAGATCAACGCGATCACCTCACGCAAGGGTCAGGGCCGCGCCCCCGACGTCGTCGACCTCGGCAGCTCTTTCGCGCTGAGCGCCGCCCAGCAGGGCCTGCTCGCCCCGTACCGTGTCGCCTCGTTCGACAAGATCTCCACGCAGCAGAAGGACGCCCAGGCGCGCTGGTACAACGACTACGGCGGCTACATCTCCATCGGCTGCGACGCCAAGCGCGTCAAGCCGTGCCCCACGACGTTCGCCGAGCTCCTCAAGCCCCAGTACAAGGGTCAGGTCGCGCTCAACGGCGACCCGACCAAGTCCGGCTCGGCCTTCGGCGGCGTGTACGCGGCGGCCCTGGCGAACGGCGGCTCCCTCGACAGCATCCAGGCCGGCCTGGACTTCTTCGGCAAGCTGAAGAAGAACGGCAACTACAGCCCGGTGGAGTCCACTCCGGCCACGGTGGAGAAGGGCGAGACCCCGATCAGCATCGACTGGGACTACCTGAACGCCAGCTACGCCGACGAGTTCAAGACCAAGGGCATCACCTGGCAGGTCGCGGTGCCCCAGGACGGTCAGTTCGCCCAGTACTACTCGCAGGCGATCAACAAGGACGCCCCGCACCCGGCCGCGGCTCGGTTGTGGCAGGAGTACCTGTACAGCGCCGACGGCCAGAACCTGTTCCTCCAGGGCTACGCGCGACCCGCGCTGATGCCCACCATGGAGACCGACGGAACGCTGGACAAGACCGCCGCGGCCAAGCTTCCCCCGGTCACCGGCACTCCGATGTTCCCCACTGACGCCCAGCAGGCCAAGGCCAAGCAGGACCTGGCCCAGGGCTGGGGCCACGCGGTCTCCGGGTGACACTCCGATGACCGCCGCTCCCGCTCTGGCGCCCGCTCCCGCCGAGACGACCGCCGCACCCGTACGGCGCCGCTCGGCGGGCTGGGTGCCGGTCCTCCCGCTCCTCGTGTTCGTCGTGTTGAGTTTCGGGGTCCCCGTCCTGGCCATGCTGAACGGCGCCTTCACCGTCAAGGACCCGACCGGCGGAGCCGACTCCTACAGCTCCGCCAACTTCACCGCGTCCCTGCACGGCGCCTACCTGACCGCCCTGCTCGGCAGCATCAGGCTGTCCGCCGTCTCGGCGGTGCTCGCCTCGGTGCTCGGGCTCCTGCTCGCGCAGGCCGTGGTGACCTCACGGTTCAGCGCGCTGCGCGAGGCCGTACTCACCGCTTCCGGGGTCCTCGCCAACTTCGGCGGTGTCCCGCTCGCGTTCGCCTTCGTCGCCACCCTCGGAAACTCGGGCGTGCTCACCCGCCATCTGGGCCTGACCGCCCTGGGGTGGAGCCTGTACAGCTTCTGGGGCCTGACCATCACCTACCTGTACTTCCTCATCCCGCTGATGGTGCTCACCATCACCCCCGCCCTGGACGGGCTGCGCGCGCAATGGCGGGAGGCGGCACAGAACAACGGCGCCACGAACGGGCAGTACTGGCGGCACGTCGCCCTGCCGGTGCTCACTCCGTCGCTGCTCGGCGGCTTCGTCCTGCTCTTCGGCAGTGCGTTCGCCGCGTACGCCACCGCCGCGGCCATGGTCGGCAGCTCGGTACCGCTGGTCACCCTGCAGATCGCCAACGCCATCTCCGGCAACGTGCTGGTCGGCCAGGAGAACGTGGCCCTGGCTCTCAGCCTCGACATGATCGTGGTCGCGGGCCTGGTGATGGCCGTGTACCTGCCCCTGCAACGACGGAGCACGCGATGGCTCGCCTGACCGCCCGTACCCGTCCATGGCGGGCAGCCATCCTCGTCTGCAGCGCGGTGTACTTCCTGCTGCCTCTGGCGGCGTCCGTGGTGTTCACGGTCGACGTCCCCGGCAAGGGACCGAACGCGGACGCCTACCAGCAGATCTTCGGGACGGCGGGTTTCGTCTCCAGCCTGCGGCTCTCCTTGGAGCTGGCGGTCGCCACCATCGCGATCGTGCTGCTGCTGATGGTGCCGGCCATGGTCGCCCTGCGGCTGCGCGCACCCCGGCTGCGCCCGCTCGTCGAGGTCGTCTGCTCACTGCCGCTCGTGGTGCCCCCGATCGCGTTCGTGGCCGGGATCGGCACGGTGCTGCGCTGGGGTCCCGATCACCTGGCCACAACACCGTTCTTCCAGACCTTCGTGGCGATCCAGAACCCATCGTTTCCCGTCGTGCTGGTCCTCGCCTACACGGTGATGGCACTGCCGTTCGTGTACCGGGCGCTGGACGCCGGGCTGCGCGCGATGGACGTGCGCACCCTCGTCGAGGCGGCGCGCAGCTGCGGTGCCGGCTGGCCGCAGGCTCTCGTACGCGTGGTGCTGCCCAACCTGCGCAGGTCGGTGCTCAACGCTTCGTTCCTCACGCTCGCACTGGTCCTCGGCGAGTTCACCGTGGCGCAGTTGCTCGGCTTCCGGCCCTTCGCCGTCTGGATCGTCAGCGTCAGCGGAGAGCAGGCCCAGCTCTCCGTCGCCGTCTCCGTGCTCAGCCTGCTCCTCACCTGGATGCTGCTGCTGATGCTGGCCTCCTTCAGCGGGGGACGCGCCGCCTCTCGTACCAGCACCAAGGAGTGACATGACCGACACCGCCCCCGCTCCCACCCTCGGCGAGCGGGCCGACGGCTCCGCGGCGACCGTGGAGTTCCGCACGCTCCGCCGCGCATTCGGCGCCACCGTCGCCCTGGACGGCCTGGACCTCACCGTTCACCCCGGCGAGCTGCTGGCGTTGCTGGGTCCCTCCGGCTGCGGCAAGACCACGGCCCTGCGGATGCTGGCCGGGTTCGAGCATCCGGACTCCGGCCAGGTGTTGGTGGACGGCCGGGACGTCACCCCGGTCCCGGCCCATCGCCGCGATGCCGGGATGGTCTTCCAGTCCTACAGCCTCTTCCCGCACCTCAGCGCGCTGGACAACGTGGCGTTCGGGCTGCGCATGCGCAAGGTGGGCACCGCCGAGCGCCGCTCCCGCGCCACCGAGCTGCTCGAACTCGTCGGCCTGCCCGACCACGGCGACCGCTACCCACACCAGCTCTCGGGCGGCCAGCAGCAGCGCATCGCACTCGCCCGGGCGCTCGCGCTGCGCCCGCGGGTGCTCCTGCTCGACGAGCCGCTGTCGGCGCTGGACGCCAAGGTACGGCTCACGCTCCGCGAGGAGATCCGGCGCCTCCAGCAGGAGCTGGGCATCACCACCGTGTTCGTGACCCATGATCAGGAAGAGGCGCTGTCCATGGCGGATCGTGTCGCGGTGATGCGCGGCGGCCGGCTGGAGCAGTGCGCGCCCCCCGCCGAACTGTACGGACGTCCCGCCACGGCGTTCGTCGCCGAGTTCGTCGGAACCATGAACCGCATCCCCGGCCGTACCGGCGACGACCATGTCGTCGAGGTCCTGGGCCGGCGTCTGCCGATCGACGGCGAGGCGCCGGTGGGCCCCGAGGTGGATGTGCTCGTACGTCCGGAGGCGGTCCGGGTGAGCGCGGCACCGGACAGCGACGCGCGGATCATCGCCACCGCGTTCCTGGGAGCCGTCACCCGCCTGACCGTTCGGCTTCCCGACGACACCCTGGTCAAGGCCGACCTGCCCACCCATGACGCCGCCGCGTTGAGCGCGGGCGCCGGCGTGACCCTCACCTTGTCGGACCGCCCGGTCCTGGTCGCCGCCCGCGCGGCGTGAGCTACCCGTGTGTCCGACTCTCCGAGATGAAAGAGCGCCCGTGCCCGACGACAGCACCGACCCCCACCCACTGAAGGCCGTTCTGTTCGACATGGACGGCACCCTCGTGGACACCGAGGAACTGTGGTGGCAAGCGGTCGAGCACGTGGCCTCCACGCTGGGCTATGAACTCACCGACGCCGATCTGCCCGACGTGCTCGGCCGGCCGGTGGAGCACACCGCCGCCGTGCTGGGGCGCGCCACCGGCAGCCCCCTCGCCTCACTGGCCGCGGACCTGCTCCGCCAGTTCGCGACCCGGGTGGAGGCCCGGATCGTGGTACGGCCCGGCGCCGTGGAGTTGCTCGACCGCCTGCCGTCGCACGACATCGCCATCGGCCTGGTCTCCGCCTCGCCGCGTTCGATCGTGAACACCGTGCTCCGGGCACTCGGTCCCGACCGTTTCGCGGTGACCATCACCGCCGACGACACCGAACGCACCAAGCCCGCGCCGGACCCGTACCTCATGGCCGCCCACGTGCTCGGCGTACCGACCACGGCGTGCGTGGCCATCGAGGACAGTCCGGCCGGCGTCCGTTCCGCGGAGACCGCGGGCTGCCACGTGCTCGCCGTACCGTCCCTCACGCCGATCCCGCCGGCTCCCGGACGCGCCGTACTCGACAGCTTGGAGCAGGCGGACATCCCCTTGCTCCAGGCCCTCGCCGCATGCCGGGCCGGGCTCGCCTGAAGCAGGTCAGGTGAGGGCGGAGACGAGCTGCGCTGTGGTTTCGGCGACCAGGGCGTCTTTAGGCGGGGTGTCGTATCCGGAACGGTCGGGGCTCTACCCGATCACGGCCGCCCGGCCGGGCCGGAGCGCGCCGGTACAGTTTGCGGGTGTTCGCGATCATTCTGGACGACGGAGCCGAGCTGCGACCGCTCGAGCCGTGGCAGGCCGAGGAGTTCCTCGCCCACCTGGACCGGGCGCGCGCTTCGGTGGACCCGTGGATCCCGTGGGCGAGCCAGAGCACCGACCTGGACTCGGCCCGCGCCACGCTGCAGAGGTACGCGGATCTCGCCGCCCGTGACGGTGGCCGGCTGTACGGCATCTGGCTCGACGGCACGCTCGTCGGCGGGACCATGTTCGTCGCCTTCGACGCCGCCGCGGGCACCTGCGAGATCGGCTGCTGGCTGGAGCCGGCCGGGCAGGGCCGGGGGCTGATCACCCGCGCGGCGGGGCACCTCGTCGACTGGGCTGTACGCGTGCGCGGCATCCATCGGGTCGAGTGGCTCACCCGCCCGGACAACACCGCAAGCAGCAACGTCGCGCGCCGGCTCGGCATGCGGCTGGACGGAGTACTGCGCGAGGAGTTCGCGCACCAGGGGGTCCGGCACGACACCGAGGTCTGGTCACTGCTGGCACCGGAGTGGGCCGGCCGCGAATCCACCGACCGTGCGCCAGTTCAACGAAACCCCAGGTAGCGGCAGCATGAACGCCGGGGGACGCCCTCCCGGAAGGGTGCGGAGTGAAGGATGAATCAAGCTGAATCCGTGCAGTTGAGCCGGGCCACCCGGCCTTCCCCGATCCCCAGACCTACCGCGGTTACCTCTTCAGGCCGCGCGTGGTCGCGCCTCCTCCAGAGGCGGGCGATTTCCGCCTCCCACGGCATGCCTGCCCATCGGACGCCTGCCGGGCAGCAGTGTGACCGCGACCACGGCGAGGACGTACCCGACGCGCAGTAGTCCCAGGACATGGAGCGAGATCGGCGCGACGTGCGCCACCAGCCGTGCGACGTGCAGTGACAGCAGCCCTCCCGTCGTCAGCCACGGCCATCGCCGGTCGGAGACGACCAGGTCGTAGGCCAGGGCGCCGAGGAGGATCCCGGCGGTGTAGTAGGAGTACACCTCGGGGTCGAGCAGGATCCGCGCGGCCGTACCGACCAGGATGACCGCAGGCCATCGCCCTCGCATCACCGCGACCGTGCCCAGCAGGCAGCCGAGGATCAGCTGGGCCGGCCGGTCCCAGGACGGGGTGTGCGAGTACGTGAAGCCGAGTGCCCGCAGCCCCGACGAGGTCGCCGTCGGGATGGTGAAGGATGCCGCCGTAAGAGTGTGCCCGTCAAAGAGGAGGAACGGCAGCCACGCCACCGCGAGCCCGGCCGCGTAAGCGACGACCGCACGCCACCTGTCGCGGCGCGCGACCGCGAGCAGGAGGGGTGCGAAGGCCACCGCCCACGGCTTTGAGTCGGCGGAGGCCGCGACCAGCAGTCCGGCGACGACGGGATTTCCGGACCTGACCACATGCAGGGCCGCGACCGCGAAGGCCAATGCCAGAGCGTCGTCCAGATGGCCGGCGTGGGTGACCAGCTCGGCCCATACCGGCAGGAACAACAGCCCCGCGGTGAGCAGCCGTGATGGCCGCCGCGCGGACACCGGAACCAGGCGCCACAGCGCGCCCAGTAGGAGAGGTCCGGTGGTGCTCATGGCGATGATCGCCACGATGCGTCCCGGAGTGGCTCCGAGCAGCCGCAGCGGCGTGGCGACCAGGAAGGCGATCGGCCCGATCTGCAGCTCGGGATGGGCGGCGTACACATGCAGGCCCTGGCCCTGGTCGTCGCCGAACAGCAGCTGGCTGCCCTGCGCGAAGTAGTGCCACGAGCCACCGCCACCCGGCAGACGTATCCCGGTCCACAGCGCCGCCCACGTCCACAGACACCACCACACGGATCGGAGTCGCCGCTCACCCTCCAGGTCCTGGTGAGGAGGCGCGGATCGGTCTCCTATGTCCGCCTTCGGCGGTGTCGCGATCATCGCGCCATACGTCGACGACATCGGTGTGACCTGTGCATTTGCCCGGCTCCCCCCATACGGTGCGGTCAACCGTAGGCAGAGCCGGGTAAGCGCCGGGATAGACGAAGGCAAGCGGCGGGCTTAGGTTTCGACGCCCCGCGCGCGCTGAGGTTAGGCGCTTGCTCTGCGGAGATCCTGGCCGGCGCTGATCGTCGCGGCGGCCAGGAGGCCCAGCGCGAGGGTCACGGTCAGAGAGCCGGTGCCGGCCGGGGTCCAGACGATGGCGAGGAGGCTTTGGGTCGCTGCGAGGGCCAGTCCCGTCCCGAGGAGCAGGAGGGCAGCGCACAGCCGGCGGGTGGACGGCGTGGTGACGGTCCGGGCGACGCGGGCGATGAGAGTGCACAGGCAGATCGCGGTTAATCCGAGCGTGGCCCAGTAGTAGACGATCAGGGCAGCGTGGGCCAATCCCGTGGGGTGTTCGATCAGTCCGCTCCGTCCCGTCACGAACATGGCCACGACCGCGACGGCCGGTGCGGTGAGGGTACGGAACGCCACGGTCGTCAGGTGGCGGAGCGCGTCCCACCGCAGCGGCGGACGCGGCGCTGCGAGAGCGATCCCTACCACGATCGGTGCGAGCCACAGGCTCGTGGCGGGGTGGCCCACGTCGGCGGTCAGAGCGGCGGACGGCTCGGTGGCGCGCAGCAGCAGCGCCGTGACGGCGGTGACCGCGAACAGCGCGACGGCCAGGACGCGGCAGGTCTGGCCGGCGAGCGTCTCGGGCCAGTCGCCCGGATGGAGCCACAGCCGCGCGGCCCCACCGAGAGCGTCCGGCCAGGAACGGATTCCCGATTCGGACACCTCGTGGCTGATCTCCGCGCCCCACCGCTCGCGTACGGCGGGCGGGTACAGCCGGGTGATCAGCACGGCCGCCCTCATGTCGGAGCGATCCCGAGGGCGCGCAGTCCGGTCTGAGACACGCGGGCCATCTGCTCCAGCTCCACGCGCAGCGTGTCGCGGCCCGCGTCGGTGATCTGCATCGTCCGGTGCCGTTCGCCGGCCTCGCCCGCCGGCCCGATCAGCTCGCGCGCCTCCAGCCGGGACAGTGCCCCGTAGAGGCTGCCGGGGCCGAGTTTGCGGCCGGTGAGCTCTTCGATCGCGGTGTTGATGGCGTATCCGTGCAGCGGGCCGGTCGCGAGGACGGTGAGCACGAGCATCTGAGCGTCGTTGCTGTGCATGGGCCTCCTTGCCTTCCATCTCAGAATAGTACGGAGCGCGGTGCTACTTGTCACGTAGTACGAGGCGCGTACTATGACGGCCATGGACGATAAGGGACGAGCGTCACCGGCCGTGATCCTGGCGAGCCTCGGCACGGCGGGCCTGTACGAAGTGCTGACGGTGCTCGCGACCCAGGACAAGACGGTCAGAGCGGCGAGCCCATGGCAGGACGACCCGTACGACGCGGTGGTGTCGCTGACCCAGTTCGCGGTGCCGATGCTCGGGCTGGTGATCGCGTTGCGGCTGCTCGCATGGCGGGCGCCGGGCGGTCCGGACCGCGAGCGGCAGATGGTGCGTGCGGCGGGGGCGATGACCGCGCTGATCGGGCTCACACTGGTCTTCGAGTGGGCCGCGGTCATCGGCGGCGCACATGCCCCGTCCTGGAACACAAGGACGTCGGTGCTGATCAGCGGGCTGGTCGTGGCCTCCACGCTCACGGTAGCCGTGACCGCGCTGCTCGTGCGATGCCGTCGGCCTCGCGGCTCGTCCCGCCGATGGCGACACGACTGGCTCGGCGACGTCGTCCTCGTCTGCGGCCGGATTCCCGTGCTTCGGCGCTGGGCCACCCCGGAGGCCGCAGCCTGGGTGCGCCGGCGCGCGATGACCGTGTTCGTCACGCTGAGCGTGCTGGCCGCGGTGGGGATCGCGGGCTCGCTGGCCATCGGCGAACGTTGGACGAATCCGCTGCTCATCGCGTGGGCGCTGATCGTCGAGACGACCTCCAACCTGGCGTTCTGCGTGATCAGCAACGCGGTCGCCGGATTCGTCGCCCGTCCGCCCCGCACCCGGGCCCGCCGCGTGGCCGAGACGTCGGTGCTCGCCGGATGCCTCGCGATCCAGGTCACGGTCGCGTTCCGCGACGTGCTGTGGGCCGCGATCGGGGCGGGGTCGCTGACGTCCGTTCCGTCCCTGGTCGCCCTGACGCTCGGGGCCGGGCTGGTCACGTGCTTGGCCACCGCCTGGCTGCTGCTCTCACCCGGTACGCACGACGAAAGGCACGCCCCATGGAACCGCCCACCGCCGAGGTAACACCGATGATCTGCGCCCGTGAGCTGTCCGAACGGTACGGACGCACGCAGGCCGTCAGCGGGCTCGGCTTCGCCGTGGGATCCGGCCAGATCTGCGCGCAGCGGTCAGCCGATTGCGGTTGCTGGCGGGACCGTGTCCCAGATCGCAACGATCGTCCTGGCCGCCGGGGTCGCGGTTCTCGTGCTCCTGGGACGAGATCCGGCGGCGGGGTCCTCGTCGGTATCGGTATCTCCGCCAGTTACCCGTCAGCGACGCTGCTGATCCGCCGCCGGGCCGTGTGGGCCGGGATGAACGAACCGCCCGGCAGCGTGCTGGGCGGACTTTCCATCGCCGGGACCGCGACCGTCGCGGTGGGCCCGCCGATCGGCGGGGTGCTGGCCGGCGCCTTCGGCGGCAGTCGGCGTTCCTCATCAAGATCCCGCTCGCGCTGATCGCCCTGGCTATGACGATCTGTTGGATTCCCCGCGACGTCGCTGTGACAGCCCCCAGGCGGGCCGGTGAGATCACGGCTCGGATCGATGTGATCGGCATCATCGGGTTTCGGTGGCGCGATGTCCGCGCTACCGGTTTTCCTGCTCGGGCTGCCCCACCTGAACTGGCTCGCCATCACCACCGCGGTCGTACTCGCGCCCTCGCTCTGGTCTGGTGGGAGCTGCGGGGTCCGGACGACCGCAGCAGGGTGGTTCAGGGCAGGTTGCCGGGGGCTGAGGCCATCACGTCGAAGAGGGCGGCGGCTTGTTTGGCCGAGGTGAAGAACGCATCCGACCGTGCGCCATCGGTGTCGAGATGGGACAACATCTCCATGCCGAGGAAGAGCGCTATGGCGGCGCGGGCCAGTTCCGGGATCGGAACCAGTGCGGCGAACGGCGTGCGGGCGACGAAGCGGGCCGCGATCTGTTCGGCGAAGTTCTGCCAGGGCTCGATCTGGGTCCGGATTCCGGCGGCCAGTTTGGGTGAGGACGACGATGCTGCCGTGAGTTCCTGGACCGCGGCCATGTACCCGTCGGCCACATCCTCGGTGTGCAGTCGTTCCAGCCGCTCGAGCAGTTCGGTGGCGCTGGTGACGTCGCTCAGCTCTTCGCGGTAACGGGCCAGCCGGCTCTCACCCGTGTACTGCGCGGCGGCCACGAGCAGGTCTTCGAGGTCGTCGAAGTGGTAGTAGATCACCCCGGGGGCGAACCCGCCGGTGCGGGCCACCGAACGCGCGGTCGTGGCGGCATATCCCTCGGTCGCGAGCGTCTGTACGGTCGCGCGGACTATTCGGTCTCTGCTCTCGGTACGCGCTGCCACGGCCTCACAGTACGCGTCGAGGGCGTACCCCAGCGGTGTCGAAGTAGGGATCCAGGCGCCGGGCGAGTTCTGGCAACCGGTGGCTCGGCACCTGCGGGAACAGATGGTGTTCCAGGTGGTACGTCAGCTCGAGGAAGATCGCCGGGATCACCCTTCCGCGCAACGTGTGCGTCTGGGTGAGCGGGGTGTCGCCGTAGTCGTGGTGCGGAAGGTAGACGGTCAGCAGCGGATAGACCCAGCTTCCGGCGATCACCATGACGGCGTACGCGAGCAGGCCGGGCGTGGCCGGCCACAGCAGGACGCCGCCGGTGAGCGCGACGAACGGGGCGGCACCCTCGGCGATGAGCCAGCCTCGCGCGGCGGCGTCGCGCCGGTACGCCCACCACCACAGCCGGGGCAGGAACACCGGCCCGTACCAGATGGCACCGAAGAAGCCCAGGTCGGCCGGGTGGCCTTCCGGATCGTCCGCGCTGGGGAAGAGCCGATGGTGCTGCAGGTGCGTCGTCCGGTATGCGTGCCCGCTCTCCAGCAGCACCAGTCCGAGAAAGAAGAGCGCCCAGTTCGACGAGCGACGGCCGAGCCCCAGGCTGCGATGGACGACGTCGTGGGTGACCGTGACGACGGCGACGAAGGTCAAGAAGACGATCACCGGCGTGATCCACCACCAGTGCCACCAGGCGGCGACAGTGAAGGCCGCAAGCCCGAGGTAGGGCAGGGCCAGGGCGAGCGCACGCCGCCGGGCCGTGGTGACCAGCAGGTCCTGTCCCAGGTCGGCGAGTCTGGGCACGGTCATCGGACCCTCCGTCCCGATCGCAGCGCCCGGGCGGCGACGATCCGGCTGCCCACCACGCAGGCGACGGTGCCGAGGCCGGGCCAGGTGGAGTCTCCGACCTGCCAGAATCCGGGCACTCCGAGGTCGTGCGGGACGGCATGCTGGTTGGCGTTGGCCGGTGTCTGCCGTACGCCGCCGACCGCGCCCCGCGGCCGCAGCGCGTACCGTCCGTAGGTCCGTGGGGTGCCGATCTCACGGACGACCGCGTGTTCGCCGAGCATCGGATAGACGCGGCGGGCCAGGCCGATGAGCCGATCGCTCATCTCCTGCTTGCGTGCCTCGTACGCCTCCGCGCCGAGCCCCTCCCACGAGGCCAGCTCGGTGTGCGTCGAGACCATCACGGCGCGATGGCCGGGCGGCGCGCTCTCGGTGTCGCCCGGCGCGGACACCGAGACGAACATGTTGGTCCCGTCGCCGAGCGGCCGGCCGTAGTCCTGCAGCAGCTGATGGTGGGTGAACGCCTGACCGTCCACCTCGCACTCCGGTACGCCGAGTGCGACGACGAGTGCGCCGCCCAAGGCATCGGAGTCGCGGCGCAGGTAGGGAGCGAGACGCTCCTCTGTCGCCGCGCACAGCCGGGCGGTGGAACTCGCCGGCAGGGCGCTGACCACCTGGGCGGCGTTGAGGACGCCGCGCCGGGTGTGCACCAGGAACGCGCCCGCCGTACCGTCGACGCGCTCGACCGGGCAGTTGGTACGCAGGTCTCCGCCGAGACGCCGATAGTGGTCGACGAACGGCCGCCAGAAGCCGCGCATACCGCCGCTGGCCCGGCTGAGCCCGGCGCCGCGGATGGTGACGCCCAGCGCGGAGTTGATCAGGGGCGCCCGGTCCACGGTGCTGTGCACGGTGTCCTCCACCAGCATGGACAGCAGGCCGACCACGGGTGCGTCGTCGCGCAGGCCGTACCTGCGCAGCGCGTCGCCGAGTGTGGTGGTCGCATGCCGGGCGAGCGGCAGGTTGCGCAGCCCGATCGCCCGCAGGTTGTGCGCGGCGTCGTCGAGCCGACGCACCGGGAGCCGTACGCCGTCGCGGCTGGCCGCCCAGAAGACCGAGGCGAGCCGGTCCAAGAAGGCCCAGAAGGCCCGATGGTTCGTCGTGTCGCCGAGTGCTCGTAACCGTTCCGCGTGCCAGGCCGCACGATCGCGGTAGAGCGTCACCACCCGGTCGGGCAGCCACGCGACATATCCGGGCAGTGCCTCGGCGTCGGGCATCGGCATGCCCACCGAGGCGAGCAGCTCCGCGCCGACCCCGCCGGGCTCGAAGTCCACCAAGGTCGTCGCGCCGACGTCGAACGAGAAGCCCCGGCGACGGTAGTAGCCCGCGCAGCCTCCGGCGTGGCCGTGGGCCTCCAGCACGACGGTCGCCATCCCCTGCGCCTGGAGCCGGGCCGCGGTCGCCATCCCGGCCATCCCCGCACCGAGGATCGCGACATCGCAGTTCGCTGGGAGGGTGCGGGTCGGCCGGTCTTGAACAATCGTTCTGACCATATGTTCAAAGTCCGCCGCAAGACCTCCTCTGTCAAGGCTGGGGTTGTCACCCCCGGAGGTCGGCGGTACGACCCGCCCCGGATCACAGCACGAAGCGCTCGATGTAGTCGTTGGTGAACTTGCCACTCGGGTCGCAGTGGCGCATGAGCGCGCGGAAATCGTCCATTCGCGGATAGCGGTCCGCCGGCTTGGCGGTGAAGAGCTTTCCCCAGTGCGGCCGGGCGTCGTAGGGGGTGAGGCGTTCTTCCAGGAGCTCGATCACCGGCAGGACGGCGGCCGGGTTCTTGACCCAGGTGAAGGAGATGCCGACGGTCTCGCGTCCGTACGCGGGGCTCAGCCAGAGATCGTCCGCGGCCATGGTGCGGATCTCGCAGGCCTGCAGGACGGGCGCTACCCGGTCGCGTACCTCGTCGAGTGCGTGGAGCGCCTGTACGGCGTCGCGCCGAGGCACGAAGAACTCGGTTTGCAGCTCGACGCCGGTGCTGGGCGTGAACTCGGGCCGGAAGTGGGGGAGCCGCTCGTGCCAGGGGCCAGGGATGCCGAGTTGCTCGGTGCATGGCGCGCCGCCGAGGCTCTGCACGGGCTGGTCGGCGGGGTGGGCCGAGAACCAGCTCTCGCCGGCCGGAGCGGTGCCGGTCTCGTCGTCACGCCGCTTGATCCAGACGAGTTCGAAGGTGGGACCGTGCCAGAGGGTGAGGAGACTGACGCTGTACGCGGCGGAGAAGAGGTCATTGAAGTGCTGGTCGACGACCTCCAGGGGAAGCCCGAAGTAGAGGTACTGCCTGACGTCGTAGGTCGGCAGAATGTCGAGGGTCACTGTGGTGACGACCCCGAGCGCCCCGAGCGCGACGACGGCGCCGTCGAAGCCCTCGTCCTGGCGGGTGAGCTCGACCAGGTCGCCGTCCGCGGTGACCATCTCGATGGCCGATACGGCCGTGCTGAGGGTGCCGTTGGTGTCCCCGGACCCATGCGTGCCGGTGGCGACGGACCCGGCCACGGAGATATGGGGAAGGGAGGCGAGGTTGGCGAGGGCGTAGCCCTGCTCATGGAGACGCCGGCCGACCTCGGCGTACCGCATGCCGGCCCCGACCGTGACGGTCTTGGCGACGCTGTCGATCTCGAAGGTGTCCGGCAGCTCGGAGAGGGACACGAGAGCGTCGGGAGTGTCGGCGATGTCTCCGAACGAGTGCGCGGAGCCGAGAGCGCGGACCTTTTCGGCCTTCGCGACCACGCTCCGCAGATCGTCGACGGAAGCGGGCCGCAACAATTCTTTCGCCCTGAATGTAATACTCTGCGCCCAGTTGGTCAGTTCAACGGACATAGACACCTCGCCTCACGTCGCCCATAGGCAACGTATCGGGCGCAGCGCGAATTGTCTGAAGCGCCGTCGCTGCGGTGTTCAGGTCGGGTGATCCGGTGGTGCAGGTGCCAGATCGCGATACCGAGAAGGGGCGGTGGCGAGGCCGATGACCAGCGACGCCTCGATGAGCTGGAAGTTCCAGAATCGGTCGGCGCAGCTTCGCGTACGGGCCGGGAGCGACCGTCCCGCACCGCATCGGTGATGAAGGTGCCCTGCCCGGGCGGGGCACTCACCAGCCCTTCGTTCTCCAACTGGCGGTAGGCCTTCACCACCGTGTTGGGACTGATCGCCAGGTGGGAGACCGCGTCCTTGACGGTGGGCAGCTGATCGCCGGATGCAGATAGCCGAGCAGAAGCGCCCCGTCGTACCTGCTGCACGACCGTCTCCCCGGTGAAGGAACGACTGGGGTGCTGGCTCGAACACCTTCGCCGGCCTTCCTCGGGCTTTCGGCTTAGGACATGATTCCGGGCATGTCGATCGATGCGGTGGCTACGACCTGTCCGAAGTGTGAGCAGGTTGTGGTCGAGAATGAGGGCTACCGAAAGTGGTGCCCGGAGTCCTGCTCACAGTGGCACTTGTGGTGACCGCCGTGACGGTGAGCGTCGTGTCCCCGGTGTTCCCCGTCTTCGTCCTGAGCCTGCTCCTATTGGCCGTCGCCTTTCTCATCCGCCCGCGCTTCGGCCGTATGCCCAAAGGCGCCCTCCTGCTGACTCGAACGGACGCGCCTGAGCTCTACCGGCTGTTGGACCGTGTCGCCGACGAGGTAGGTGCGCGGCGAGTCGATGTCATTGCCATCGATCGCTTCTTCAATGCCTCGTACGCAGCCGTTGGTCTGCGACGCCGGCGGGTGGTCACGATCGGGCTCCCGTTGTGGAACGCGCTTTCCCCGGAGGAGCGGATCAGCGTGCTCGGGCATGAATTCGGGCATGGCGTCAACCGCGACAGCCGCCATCTCCTGGTGGTCGGGACGGCCCTGCAGACCCTAGGGCGCCTTTATGCCCTGCTGCGGCGCGACCGGGAGTGGGAGCACCGTGTCCCGGGCGCCCGGATCCCGGCCCTCGAACTGGAGCGGCGGCGCCGCATCTCCGCCATCACCGAACACCGGGTCGACAGCAGCCACCCGCCGACCCGCCTGCGCATCGAACTGCTCCGCGGTCTCCCCACGACCGAACCCACAATCTCGCTCACCGCACAGGAAACCGACACCATCGAGAAGGAACTCGGCCCCACGTACGCGAAGATCGCGGTAGACCTTGCCGCCCCTTACCGCGCCGCCCACTACGAATCATGAGGTCCGCCCTTGGGCGGAAACGTTGGGCGGTGCTTCTGGCGGCTCTGCTCGTGCTCGCCGTAGGGTGCGGGGCCGGCGGCCCGCGCCCGACTCCGGGAGCTCACATCGTCCTCGTCCTGCGTGCGGACGGGAGCGGCCGGGTCGATTTCTGGGTCGGCGGTGGCATGCACTCAGACCGTGCACTGCGAGATCTGGGCGAGCGGGTAACGGCCGCGCTGTTCCACGGGAAGGCGCTCAGGCCCACGACAGTCGAGCCGGGCACGGCCTTCACGTTCGCCCGTACGGAGGTTCCTCAGGCGTACGGGCCAGGCCGGCACCCCGTCTTCGGCGTCGCCGGCAATGACGTCCGCCGCGCGCTGGTGGCCGCCGGGTATCCCGGCTACACGTTGCTGATCCGGTTGCCCCGGGTGCGTACCTCGATCGGCTCCCGGACACGCCCGCCCGGGTTCGAGTACTCATGGAAGACCTCTCCGGGGGGCCCGCCACCGACCGGTCTGATCGTCATGCACCCTCGGCTGCTTCATTGGGCCGTTGAGATGGCATTGCTGGCCGCCGCCATCGCCGGTGTGATGACGGGGTTCATGAACCGCCCACGGATCGCGTTCGCTGGGTGTGCTGTCGGTTTGGTCGCCGCCGCGACCGTTCTGGCGAGCGATGCCGTGTCCGGCGATGCGCTGGGCACGCTCGGCTACCTCAGCGGAACGCCGCTCACGCTGGTGACCAAGTTGCCCTTCGCGGCGCTGCCCCTGATAGTGCTCGCGATGATCCGGCTTCTGCGCCTGCTCACCACGCGTGCAGCGCGACCGTAGAACCTTTTCGGCGTCAGTTCCGTCTAGGCGCTGAGGAGGTACACATGATCCGAACAACCCGGGACCGTGAGTTCTCGGATTTTGTCGGAGCGAGTCGGGTGAATCTGCTCCGCGCCGCCTGCATGTTGACGGCGGGCGACCGATTCCTCGCCGAGGATGTCGTCCAAACGGCGCTCGCCAAGGTGTACGTCGCCTGGCCGCGAATACGGGAGAGGGCCAGCACTGAGGCGTACGCCCGCCGAGCCATCGTTTCGGCGTTCCTGGACGAGACCCGGCGACCGTGGTGGCGGCGGGAAAAGGCGACCGACGAGCTGCCGGACGCCGCGGTGTCCGGTGACGCTTTCGGACACATTGACGGACAGCTCGACGGCGGCGCGATGCGTCGAGCTCTCGCGGAGCTGCCACCACGAATGCGAGCGGTGATCGTGCTCCGCCACGAACTCGACCTGAGCATCGAGGAGACCGCTTCAGCGCTGGGCTGCGCGAAGGGAACGGTCAAGAGCATGAACTCCAAGGCCCTGGGTCGTTTGCGGGCCGCACTGGTCGCCGCGCCGTCCTGATCCGGCCCGTCGGGTCCAGCCTCAAATCAAAACCGTCGATTCTGCGTCAAGCCGAGTCGGTCGAAAGGATTCTCAATGAACGAAGTACGTTCCCTTCTCTCCGAGGCCGTCCCGAACGACCTCCGCAATGACGACGGCTGGCCGGACGCCGAGTCCGACATCGCCCGCGGCCGCACCCTGCTGGCACGGCGCCGCCGCCGCTTCGCTCTCACCGGGGGAACGGGCCTGGTCGCCGCCGCCGCGGTCGGGACCCTGATGCTGACAGGCCCACTCTCCCCGGCGGGTCAGTCTGCCCCCGCCGCAGGCGCTTCCTCAGCCGGCGGCTCGGCGCTGGGGACGACCAGCGTCGCCTTGGTCGCCTACGACGGGACGCAGCCGAAGGGCTACACGCTGAGGACCATCCCGCAGGGTTGGGAGGTCGCATCCGCCGACGGCTCGGCCCTGGTGCTGCACAAGATCGGCACCCCGAAGGGTGGCAATTACATTGACAAGATCCTGATTCAGGGTGACCTCAACCCGTTCCCGAAGTCCGGTGACCAGGCGGTTGAGGTCAATGGAGCCAAGGGCTGGTTCTTCAACCGCAAGGGTGCGGGCTACTCGGTCAGCCTGATCTTCCAGACCGATCAGAAGAGGCAGGTCGACACCACGCCCGGGAAGGCGAGCGCGACCAACCCCAAGTTCGCTGACACCCGGCTGAACGTCCTGGTGCAGTTGCCGCACTCGCTCAACTGGAACGCCCGGACCATGACGAAGTTCGCCTCGGGTGTCACCGTGGCGAACGGCGCGGGCGGCGCCGTCGGATGACCTGTACGGCTTGAGCGGCGGGCGCTACCGGCGGGTGGCACCCGCTGTTCTTCCTTACTCCCGGCCGGTCTCAGATTCGCGCGCGGAGCTGCCGGCCTGCTGTCCGGCCAGTCGTTCCGTGTGGGGGGAGCGTGCTGTCGGCCAGCCTGGAACGCCCGACCTCGCTGGGAGATCGGGACAACGCCGAGTGGGTCGACTCCGCCGCGCGGACCTTCTACGAGGCCGGCGCCTGAAAAGTCAGTCGGTGCCGGACTCCATGGCGGCGTGGTCGAGCAGCTCGTCGTCGCCGGCGATCTCTCCGCGGGAGGCGATCACTTCGGCGCCGCCCGCGGGCATGGCGCCGATCAGCCCGGTCGAGGCTGCCTGCGCGGCACCGATCAGCGCCGGGTGCGAGCTGCCGACCATGCCGAGTCCGGCGTACTGCTCGAGTTTGGCGCGAGAGTCGGCGATGTCGAGGTTGCGCATGGTCAGCTGGCCGATGCGGTCGACCGGCCCGAAGGCGGAGTCCTCGGTCCGTTCCATGGAGAGCTTGTCCGGGTGGTAGCTGAACGCCGGTCCGGACGTGCCCAGGATGGAGAAGTCCTCACCGCGCCGCAGTCGCAGGGTCACCTCGCCGGTGACGGCCGTACCGACCCAGCGCTGTAGCGACTCGCGCAGCATCAGCGCCTGCGGGTCCAGCCAGCGGCCTTCGTACATCAGCCTGCCGAGTCGCCGTCCCTCGTTGTGGTAGCTGGTGAGGGTGTCTTCGTTGTGGATCGCGTTGACCAGCCGCTCGTACGCCGCGTGCAGCAGTGCCATGCCCGGTGCCTCGTAGATGCCCCGGCTCTTGGCCTCGATGACGCGGTTCTCGATCTGGTCGGACATGCCCATGCCGTGCCGGCCGCCGATGGCGTTGGCCTCCAGCACCAGGTCGACGGTGGAGGAGAACTCCTTGCCGTTGATCGTCACCGGCCGTCCCTGCTCGAAGCCGATCGTGACGTCCTCGGCGGCGATCTCGACGGCGGGGTCCCAGAACCGTACGCCCATGATGGGTTCGACGATCTCGATGCCCGCTTCGAGGTGCTCGAGCGCCTTGGCCTCGTGGGTGGCGCCCCAGATGTTCGCGTCGGTGGAGTAGGCCTTTTCCGTGCTGTCCCGATAGGGCAGGTCGCGGGCGAGCAGCCACTCTGACATCTCCTTGCGACCGCCGAGCTCGCTGACGAAGTCGGCGTCCAGCCACGGCTTGTAGATCCGCAGGGAGGGGTTGGCGAGCAGGCCGTAACGGTAGAACCGCTCGATGTCGTTGCCCTTGAAGGTGGAGCCGTCTCCCCAGATCTGCACGTCGTCATCGAGCATCGCGCGCACCAGCAGGGTGCCCGTGACGGCTCGCCCGAGCGGGGTGGTGTTGAAGTAGGTGCGGCCACCGGACCGGATGTGGAACGCCCCGCAGGCCAGGGCCGCGAGCCCCTCCTCGACGAGGGCCGCCCGGCAGTCGACCAGCCGGCCGACCTCCGCGCCGTACGCCGTGGCGCGCCCGGGGACCGAGCCGATATCAGGCTCGTCGTACTGGCCGATATCGGCGGTGTAGGTGCACGGCACCGCACCCCTCTCGCGCATCCACGCGACCGCTACCGAAGTGTCGAGGCCGCCGGAGAAGGCGATCCCGACACGTTCGCCGACAGGCAGAGAGGTGAGCACCTTGGACATGAGTACAAGTATGCACGCTGATGCATGAACATGCAAAGGGGTGGCGGCCCGTGGATGTCCGCGGGCCGCCATACGGTTCGTCTGGTCAGGATGCAGAGCACGTCGCAGACGACCGCGGAGGATGCTTCCGTGGTGGTCGGCTTCGTGCCGGGAGGCGAGTTCGCCGGGGTGAACGACGCGGTGACGGTGTTTTTTTCGACGAGTTCGGCCGGGGGCGATGAGTCGGGCCGGTGCCGCCGGTACGTACGGGTGGGCATCGAGCGAAGGAACCCATCGTGAGCGTCATCGTCATTCAGTTCATCACCCTGGCCGGGACGGGAAGACCCGTTCTCCGCGCGGATGAACGCC
>JAOPYG010000082.1 GCA_025964685.1 Actinoallomurus sp.
CAGCGCCGACATCACCGCGACGGCGGCGGCCGCGCGCACCCGCGCCGGAGGTGAGACGACGGCCATGCCACTACGCCTAGGTCGCGAACAGCTGCGACTCGTCGCGGAACGCCTTGAACTCCAGCGCGTTGCCCGCCGGGTCGCGCAGGAACATCGTCCACTGCTCCCCCGGCTCGCCGGCGAACCTGAGGTACGGCTCGATGACGAACTCCGTGCCCGCCGCGCGGAACCGGTCGGCCAGCACCTGGAAGTCATCCGTGGACAGGATCAGGCCGAAGTGCGGCACCGGCACGTCGTGCCCGTCGACCGGGTTGGTCGGCGCCGCCTCGCCCGTGGACGGCACCTGGTGCGTGACGACCTGGTGGCCGTGGAAGTTCCAGTCGATCCAGGCGTCCGTGGACCGCCCCTCGGCCAGGCCGAGCACACCACCGTAGAACTCACGGGCACGACCGAGATCGTCCACCGGTATCGCCAAGTGGAAACCGGGACGTGTGGTCATCGGAAACCCTCCTTCACCAGCGGTGACGCCTCAGACTTTCCCATTCGCGCCGTGATGTCGAACCGACGTGCCGCAGGTCATTCAGGTGGGCAGGGAGGCGAGCCAGCCGGTCAGGAGCTGGTTGACCTCATGGGTGCGTTCTTGCTGGATCCAGTGGCCGCAACCGTCGAGGAGGTGAGAGGAGACCAGCCCGGGCAGAGTGACGGGGTAGGCGTCAATGGCGTCGGCCAGCCAGGTGGTGGAGGCGTCCAGGGCGCCCCCGATGAACACCGACGGCTGAGCGATGGGAGCCGCGTCCCACGGAGCGAGGTCTTCCCAGTCCCGGTCCATGTTCCGGTAGCGGTTGAGTGCCGCGCTCATGCCGGTGCGCTCGAATTCTCCGGCGTAGACGTCCAGGTCATCCTGGCTGAGCCAGGACGGCGGCCGGCCGGTGGGGAACCGGTCGCGGAGCGTGCCGCCACGGGTGGCGAAATGAGGGTCGGGCATGCCGGGACCCGGCATGGTGTCGGCTGAGAGCGCGGCGTAGAACCCGGCCAGCCAGCCGCGGACGTCCGGTTCGATCTCGGCCTCGGCCCGGCCGGGCTCCTGGAAGTAGCTGACGTAGAACTCCTCCTCGCCGCCCATCTGGGCGAAGACCTCGCTGGGCCGTGGCCCGCCGCGCGGTGCGTAGGGGACGCTCAGCAGCCCGACCGCGCTGAATACCTCTGGCCGGACCAGGGCGCTGTTGGCGGCGATGGTCGAACCCCAGTCGTGGCCGATGATGATCGCGGTCTCCTCGCCAAGGGCGTGCACCACCGCGACGTTGTCCTCGATCAGTTCCAGCATCCGGTAGGCCGCCACCCCATCCGGCTTGGACGAACGGCCATATCCGCGCACGTCCACGGCCACCGCCCGGTATCCGGCCGCGGCCAATGCCGTCAGCTGGTGGCGCCAGGAGTACCAGGACTCCGGAAACCCGTGCACCAGCAGCACCAGCGGCCCTCGGCCCTGCTCCACCAGATGGATCCGGCCCGCCGGGGAAGGAACCAGACGGTGTTCTGCCCTTGCCTGAGCTGCCTGCGACATGACTCCCCCTCGGATCGAAGCGCTCCTCTGACGCACCTCACGATCATGTGGTGACGGCAGGAGAACACGCCAATCCTGTTGCCGTTTCAGCAACGATCTCGCCCACAAGGCCACTTAGCGGGGCACGGCGGCGCCGGCGGCCGCGGCGAGGTCCGCCAGCGCGCCCTCCGGCACGAGCGACAGGTTGTACAGCGCGATGTCGGAGGCGCCCGCCTCCAGCACCGTACGGACGTCGGCGGCGAAGCGGTCTCCGGTGCGGTCCGGCGCCCAGTTCAGCGAGGCCAGGAGCGGCCGGTCGCCGGCCAGTGCCGCCAGGCCACCGAAGCGCTCGGCCAGCGCGCCGCCGGTGAGGGCGCCGCAGCCGAGGCCGACCCGGTCGGCCGCCTCGAACGCCTCCGGCGCCGCCCCCTGCAGCGCGGCCATCTCGGGTTCATCGAAGATCAGCGGGCGGACGGTCGCACCGCGCTCGTGCGCGGCGGTCGTGACGGCGTCGATGACGCGGCGGACGCCATGGGCGCGTACGGCGCGCAGTGCGCCGATCCCGTCCTGGTGCAGTGCCTGGCGCCGGAGGCCGGCCGGGTCGTGGCCGAGCTCGGCGATGAGGCGGGCGCAGGCGTCACAGAAACACTGCCCGGCCAGTGCCCGCGCCGTTCCGGTCAGCGGGGCCAGCTCCAGTGAGATGACGTACGACGGGTCCCACGCGGCGTAGAGCGCGGACTCGAGTTCGACCAGGTCCGGACCGAGCTGCTCGCACACGTCCGCGACCAGCGCGGCGGCGTACTCGACGACGTCCGGGTTGCTCGGGCACAGCGCGTGGATCGTGGGCGTGCCGTCGAGCGTCCGCGCGGCCAGGTCCGGGTGCGCGGCCACCACCGGGTCGTCGTGCAGCATCACCGTCCAGGCGTGGAAGGCGAGGCCGTGCCGGGCCGCCTCCTCTCGCAGCTCACGCAGCGCCGCGATCTCCTCGTCGGCCGCGATCGCCAGGGGCCGCAGCCGGCCGTACCGGTGCTCGGCGGGCCGGATGTAGGTGATGCCGGGCGAAGAGTGCCGTACGACGCCGTGGCGGGCGAACCAGCGGCGCGCGGGGTGGTAGCGGACCGCCACCGCGATCGCGTCGGCGCCGAGTCCGGCGGCCAGCTCGCAGAGCGGACCCGGCCCGGTCAGCACGGCGTCCTCGGGGTAGCAGAAGACCTGAACGGTCACGCGCGGCTCCTTGCGTCGTGTGATCGTCCAGCATTCCGCACCGCGTCACGCTCGCGTACGGCGGGCCGCCCGGCTCAGTCTCCGAGCTTGGCGACGGTGAGCAGCATGACGGAGTCCTCGACGGCCTCGACGCTGTGCCGGCCCTCCGGGACGATGAGCAGATCACCTTTACGGCCGTCCCACGAAGCCTCATCGCCGATTAGGCGCATCCGGCCCTGGAGGACGAACAGCGTCGCCTCGCCCGGGTTCTCATGTTCGGACATCGATTGTCCGGCCATGAGCGCGATGAGCGTCTGCCTCAGCGTCCGCTCGTGTCCGCCGAAGACGGTCTCGGAGCTGCGTCCCGTGGTGTCGGCTCCGGCCCGGGCCGAATGCTCTCGTGCGAGAGCGTCCAATGACATCTTCCTCTGCATTCCGCCAGTCTGACAGCGGCACGCCGACTTCGGCGTCAGGCACCCTTGGGCGTGCCGTCCGCCTCCGGTGACGGAACTGCGCCGCCTCCGGCCGGGCGCAGGCCGCCGAGGAAAAGGCCGACGTAGTAGTCACCGACCTCGTGGGCGCCCAGCGCCCCGTCCGGACGCCACCAGGTGCTGAGCTGGTGCACGGCGCCGAACAGGAAGTTGACCGCCAGGTCGGCCGGCACGTCCGTGCGGAATGTCCCGTCCCGCTGTCCCTCCTGGACGAGCGAGCGGAACCGTTCGTGGTAGCGGCGCCGCTCAGCGCGCACCGCCTTGCGCTTGTCCTCCGGCAGCAGGTGCATCGAGCGGAAGAAGACGGTCAGCCCGTCGAGGTGGGCACAGCTTGTGTCGATCACGTCCATCACGGCCGCGCGCAGGCGCTCCTCCGGAGAGCCCGCACCGCCGGCGAGCCGTTCGAGCCGCTCGGTCTGCAACGCCAGCAGGCGGTGATAGATCTCGTAGAGCAGGTCGTCCTTGGCGGCGAAGTAGTGGTACATCGCGCCTTTGGTGACGCCCGCGGCCGCGACGATCTCCTGGACCGAGGTGTTCTCGTAGCCGTTCTCGGCGAACAGCCGCGTGGCTGTGTCGAGCAGCCGCTCGGGAAGCGGGCGTACCCCGGATCGCGTCGTCATGATCGCCACCGCGTTCTCGGCCGCCGGTCGCTCAGCGGTTCCGGTACGGAGCCAGCTCGCGCCGGGCGATCGACCGCTTGTGCACCTCGTCGGGGCCGTCCGCGAGATGCAGCGTCCGCATGCCGGCCCACAGCTCCGCGAGCGGGAAGTCCTGCGACACTCCCCCGCCCCCGTGCGCCTGGATCGCCCGGTCGATGACCCAGCTCGCCATCTCCGGCACCGCCGCCTTGATGGCCGAGACCTCCACGCGCGCACCCTTGTTGCCGGCGGTGTCCATCAGCCAGGCGGTCTTGAGCACCAGCAGCCGGGCCTGCTCGATCCGGATCCGCGACTCGGCGATCCACTCCTGGACGACGCCCTGGTCCGCGATGGGCACGCCGAAGGCGACCCGTGAGGTGACCCGCTCGCACATCAGCTCCAGTGCGCGCTCGGCCATCCCGATGGCGCGCATGCAGTGGTGGATGCGCCCGGGCCCGAGGCGTTCCTGGGCGATCCGGAACCCCTCACCCTCGCCCAGCAGGATGTTGTCCGCCGGCACGCGTACGTTCTCAAAACTCACCTCGGCGTGCCCGCCGTGCGTGCCGTCGTCGTAGCCGAACACCGACAGCCCGCGCTCGACCGTGACGCCGGGGGTGTCCTTGGGCACGAGCACCATGCTCTGCCGCCGGTACGCGGGGCCGTCCGGGTCGGTCACGCCCATCACGATGAAGATCTCGCAGTCGGGGCTGAGCGCGCCGGAGGACCACCACTTGCGTCCATTGAGAACGTACTCGTCGCCGTCCCGCTCGATGCTCAGTGAGATGTTGGCGGCGTCGGAGGAGGCCACGGCGGGCTCGGTCATGCAGAACGCCGAGCGGATCGCACCGTCCAGCAACGGCTCCAGCCACCGCTGCCGCTGCTCCTGCGTGCCGAACATGGCGAGGATCTCCATGTTGCCGGTGTCGGGCGCGGCGCAGTTGAGGGCGACCGGCGCGATCTTCGGCGACCGTCCCATGATCTCGGCGAGCGGGGCGTACTGCAGGTTCGTCAGCCCGGCGCCGTACGGCTCGTGCGGGAGGAACAGGTTCCACAGGCCGCGCTTGCGCGCCTCGGCCTTCAGGTCCTCGATGACCGGCGGCGTGGCCCACGGGTCGGTGCGTTCGGCCGCCTGGGCGGCGTACACCGGCTCGGCCGGGTAGACGTGGGAGTCCATGAACTCCAGCAGCCGGTCACGGTAGTCGCTGGTCGTCGCGTCGAACCCGAAGTCCACTACGTCTCCTCCGAAGGCGCCGGACCAGTCCATACCGACCGGTCGGTATGTGACCACCGTACGGGGACGTCCGCGGGCGGTCAACGGTCGATCTACAGTCGGCGTGAGGCGAGGGAAGGTGCGCGGATGAGCCTGCTGCTCGGAGTCGACATCGGCACGTCGAGCTCCAAGGGGGTGCTGACCACCCCGGACGGCACGGTCGTCGCCACCGCGGTGCGCGAGCACAGCGTGTCCCGGCCGCATCCGGGCTGGGCCGAGCACGACGCACGCGAGGTCTGGTGGGAGGGATTCGCCGCCGTGACCCGCGAGCTGCTCCCCCGCGCCGGTGACCGGCCGATCGCGGCCATCGGCGTCAGCGGGATCGGGCCGTGCGCACTGCCCGCGACCGCCGAGGGCGAACCCTTGCGGCCCGCGATCCTGTACGGGATCGACACGCGCTCGGTCGCCGAGATCGCGGAGCTGACCGCGCGCTACGGCGCCGAGACGATCGTCGAGCGCGGCGGCTCGCCGCTGACCACGCAGGCCGTCGGGCCGAAGCTGGCCTGGCTGCGGCGCCACGAGCCGCGAGTGTGGGAGCGCACCCGGCGGCTCTTCATGGCGAGCTCCTACCTCGTCCACGAGCTGACCGGGGAGTACGTCCTCGACCACCACTCGGCGAGCCAGACCTCACCCCTGTACGACAGCCGCGACCACGCCTGGATCGACGACTGGGCGCGGGAGATCGCGCCCGGGCTGGAACTGCCGCCGCTCGCCTGGCCCGGCGAGGTCGTGGGCACGGTCACCGCGTCGGCGGCCGCCCGTACCGGGCTGGCCACGGGCGTCCCGGTCATCGCCGGGACCATCGACGCCTGGGCCGAGGCCGTGAGCGTCGGCGTGACCCGGCCCGGCGACGTCATGGTGATGTACGGCACGACGATGTTCCTCATCGAGGTCCTCGCCGAACGCCGTACCTGGCCGGGCCTGTGGGGCACGGTCGGCGTCACTCCCGGCACGTACGACCTGGCGGCGGGCATGGCGACCTCCGGCGCGGTCACCGACTGGCTCCGTCAGCTGACCGGAGCGGTGTACGAGGAGCTGATCGAGGAGGCGCGGGCGGCCGGCCCCGGGGCCGGCGGGCTGGTCATGCTGCCCTACTTCGCCGGTGAGCGGACCCCGCTGTTCGACCCGGACGCGCGCGGGCTCGTCCTCGGCCTGACGCTCGACCATGGACGCGGGCACCTGTACCGGGCGGCGCTGGAGGGCACGGCGTTCGGCGTACGGCACAACCTGGAGGCGATGCGGTCGGCGGGCGGCGAGGCCGGACGGCTGGTCGCGGTGGGCGGCGGCACGAAGGGCGGCCTGTGGACGCGGATCGTCTCCGACGTGCTGGGCCGGGCGCAGACCATGCCCTCGGTCACCATCGGCGCGTGCTACGGAGACGCGCTGCTGGCCGCGCGCGCAGCGGGCCTGTCCGACGGCGAGGACTGGAACCCGCCGGTGGGCACGGTCGAGCCGGACCGGGCCGCCGGGAAGATCTATGACGAGCTGTACGCGGTGTATCGCGGGCTCTATCCCGCGACGCGGGACGCGGCCCACGCCCTCGCGGCGCTCTCGCGCGACCGCGACGCACCCTGAGCGGATGACCGGAACCCGCGTGTTACTGGGCGCGGCCCTTCTCGTCTCCCCTGTCCACATCGAGACCGACGACGGACGTGCAGCGATTGCACCGCCATTCGGCGATGACCGACTCCGCGCCCATGTCGCGGGTGCGGTACGGCTTAGTGATCTTTATTCGCCGCATTCCGTAGCCGCACGTCGAGTGCATCATCAGACCGCACTCGTGGCAGGGCCAGACGTCGTGGCCGGGGCGATGACAGCCCGGACACATCGGTCCGTCCTCGTACGTGCCGAACGGGTCAAGGTCGGACCGCCAGCCGCGTTCGAGGTCGAGGTACTCGTCATCGGGCCAGTGGTGGTCGGCCAGCCACGCCAGGTACTCCTCGGCACCGGCGGCGAGGTGGGCCGTCATCGACTCCGGGTGCCGCCAGCCGAGATCAGCGGGAAGATGGGCGTCCCGGCGGCGTACGGCCATGACGGGAACCAGGGTGAGAAGGGCGAGGGGCAGGATCACGATCGAGACGATCATGAGTCCGCGTCCATGGTCGTGGTCATGGCATCCGTGCCACATCCTCGCGGTGATGCGGCGGGCGCCAATGCAGCCGGGGGCACTGCGGTTCCCACGGTGGCGTCCTTTCGTGAGTCACTGCTGGGGGAGAAAGATCACAAGGACCCTGGTCCACACGCACGTGGGGTAGCTACAAAGTGGTACGAACAGTATCGAATCCCGCCTTGCCTAGGAAATCGATCAAACAATTCGGTGATCAGTTCTTGAAGCACCATTGATCGCGATCATGAAAGGCTTCATGATCGAATATAGGCCGCCGGAAGGTGATCCGGTCATCCCCATGCCAGGATTCGGCCAGCGACGACCGGACGGCTCAGCGGGCGGCGGAACCCTTGAGGCGGAGCGCGTGCTCGACGACAGCGATGAGCACCTGGACGACGGACTCGCGCCGTCGCACGTCACACATGATGATCGGGATGCCCGGGTCAAGGTCGAGCGCCACCCGCACGCGCGCCTGGCCGTACCTCGGGGCGCCGTCGAAGCAGTTGACCGCCACCACGAACGGCATGCCGCGCTGCTCGAAGAAGTCGATCGCGCCGAAGCAGTCCGTCAGCCGCCGCGTGTCCGCCAGCACGATCGCGCCGGCCGCACCGCGGGCGAGGCCCTCCCACATGAACCAGAAGCGCTGCTGCCCGGGCGTGCCGAACAGATACAGCATCACGTTGCCCTCGAACGTGATGCGGCCGAAGTCCATGGCCACCGTGGTGGCCTCCTTCGGCTCCAGCCCGGGCACGTCGTCGGCGGCGCGTCCCGCCGCGCTCCTGGACGTCTCGGTGCGCAGCGGACGGATCTCGCTGGCGGTGCCCACGAGTGTCGTCTTGCCCGCGCCGAACCCACCGGCGATGAGGAGCTTGATCGCCATGGGCGGGGCGTCGGGCGCCCGTTCAAAGAGAGTAGAGCTCATGCAGCACCATGCGGAGTACCGCCTCGTCGCGTGCGTATTCGGTCAATGCCGGGGCCCTCACCGTGGCGAGCCCCCGGTTGATCAGATCTCCGAGCAGGACGCGTACGACGCCGACCGGCAGCTCCAGGTCCGAGGCGAGGTCCGCGACCGTGACCGGCCGCCGGCAGCGGGCCAGCAGGCGTAGGTGCTCGGGTTCGAGCAACCTCCGGTCCGTCGTCGACGGCACGGCACCGATGACGACGGCGATCAGGTTCAGCGTCCGTCCTCGCGAACGCGTCCGTCCCTGGGTGACGGCATAGGGCCGCACGATCGGCCCCGCGGCGTCGTCGAACCATCGCCGCCTCCGTTCGCTCACGGGCGCTCACGCCCCGCCCGGTGTTCCGCCTGCCGACCTCGGCGCGGTGCCGAGATGCCGGCGTACTCGCTTGACCAGCCGCGTCATCTCGTACGCGATGACGCCGATGTTGGCATCGCCCGCGGCGACCACCGCGAGGCAGGAGCCCTCTCCGGCCGCCATCACGAAGACGTACGCCGACTCCAGCTCGACGACCGTCTGGCGGATGCCGCCTCCGCCGAACGTATCGCTGACGCTCCGCGCCAGGCTGTGGAACCCGGCGGCGAGCGCGGCGAGGTGATCGGCGTCCGCGGGCGCGATGCCGTGGGACAGGCCCATCGCCAGGCCGTCTCCGGACAAGATCATCCCATGCCGCACCGAGGTGACCCGGCCGGCGAGATCGTCCAGCAGCCAGCTCAGCTCACCGGTCGTGTCGAGCATCCGCTCCCCGCCCTCCAAGGAACTCACTCGTCCGGATCATCTTCCTCTCGTCCCCGTATCCAACCCTGTTGCAGCGAGGCCATGAGCGAACGCGTCTCCTCCGGTGGCCGCGTGGTCGGGAGTGCGACGCCCGCCGGTCCCGGCGCGGGCGTGTCGGCGCGCAACTGCGGCGCCAGGCTTGCCTGGCGTACGCGCTGGGGCAGCTCGGGCGCGTCGGCGTCGGTGCCGTCACCGGCACCGGCAGCGCCCGTCACGCCGGACAAGCGCGGCGCCGCGCCGGGCGACCTCCACGGAGGCGCCGACTGCCATCCGGTCTCGACGGCCGGCTCGTCGGACCAGGTCTGGTCGTAGTCCGACCCTCCGTCGCCGGCGATGAAGTCGAGCGGGATCAGCGCGAGGGCGCGTGTCCCGCCGTACGGCGAGGCGGTCACCCTCACCTCGATGCCGTGTCGCTCGGCCAGCCGGCCCACGATGAACAGGCCGAGCCGGTCGCTGTCGGCCAGGTCGAACTCCGGTGGGTGCGTCAGCCGGTGGTTGGCGTCGGCGAGCTCGGCCTCGTTCATCCCGATGCCGCGGTCCTCGATCTCGACGGCGTAGCCCGTGGCGGCCAGCTCACCGCGTACGTGCACCTGGGTCGGCGGCGGTGAGAAGGCGGTGGCGTTCTCGATGAGCTCGGCGAGCAGGTGGGTGATGTCGGCGACGACGCTGCCGTCCAGCGCGGCGGGCGCGGTGGACTCCACGACGACCCGGGTGTAGTCCTCGACCTCGGCGATCGCGGCCCGCAGGATGTCGTGCACCGCCACCGGGTTGTGCCAGCCGCGGGCCGGCGCGGAGCCGGACAGGATCACCAGGCCCTCCGCGTGGCGGCGCATGCGCGTGGTCAGGTGGTCGAGGGCGAACAGGCCCTCGAGGGCGTCAGGGTCGGTCGCCTGGCGTTCCATGGTGTCGAGCATGCTGAGCTGGCGGTGCAGCAGCGACTGGCTCCGCCACGCGAGGTTGAGGAAGACCTGGCTGATGCCCTGCCGCAGGCGTGCCTCGCTGATCGCCGCCTGGACGGCCGTCCGCTGCAGGGTGGTCAGGGCGTCGGCGACGCGCGAGACCTCCTTGCTCGTGCCCACCTCGATGGGCGGCACCTCCGCGTCGACGTCGACCTTCTCCCCGGCCCGCAGCCGCCTGATCACGTGCGGGAGCCGCTCCCCCGCGAGGTCGAGGGCGGCCCGCTGCAGGCCGGTGAGCTCGCGTGCCAGACCGCGGCCGAACAGCACCGAGACGACGATCGACAGCACCACGGCGAGCAGGCCGAACCCGGCGGCGGCGTACAGCAGGGACATGATCCGGTCGCCGATCGGCTTGGCCTCGGCGGTGAGGATGGCACCGGCCCGGTTCGTCGCCTGCGGCCACGTCATCGTCAGCGGGGTGACGGTGGAACGCCAGGCCTCCTCCTTGGGGCGCAGCGGCGCCTTCGCGCCACCGGCGACGATGGAGTCCTCCAGGCTTCGGAGCGTGCCCATGTCAGACGAGGCGGCGAGGCGATCCAGCGGGCCGCGCAGGCTCGGTTTCATCCCCGCCAGGCCCGTGTCGAAGAGATAGCGCCCGTTGGCCGCGCTCCGCGCGAACAGGGTGTACTCCGGGCCGGTCAGCCGCTGCTCGGGAGTCGTCAGCGCCGCCAGCACGAGGGCGTTCTCGCGCATCATGAACTCATGGGCGGTGCTCACCGAGATGATCGCGGTGCCCTGCTGGTAGATGTCCGGATCATTGATCAGCGCGACGCTGCCGAAGAGACGCAGCAGCGAGTCGACCACCGCGTCGTAGTCGTTGATCGCGCCCAGGGCGTCGACGGTGCCGGCGTTCACCTGCGCGCGCACGCCGACCAGCCCGTCGAGCTGGGTCAGCAGCTGGTCCAGGCGCCGCCTCGTCGTCTCGCTCATCGTCCGCCGCGCCTGGTCCGACAGGACCGACCGGCGGAACGCGGCCTGTGCGGCGTCCGTACCGGCACGTGCGGTGCCGATCCCGTCGCGTTCGCGGCCACCGGCGTTCACTAACACCGCGGCCGCGACGCGCTCCTGCTGTAGTGCGGCCGCCAGCGAGGTGCCCGGCTCGGCGACCTTGCGGTACGTCGTCGACGCCTCGTACTTTCCGAGCGCGTCGCGGGTGGTGAGATAGGCGGCGAAGGCCCACAGCGCGGCGAGCGAGAGCAACGGCACGAGGAGCAGTACGAGCAACCTCAGCCGCAGCGACCGCGTTGCCGAACGCTTATAGGAAGCCATGACAGCCTTATCGGTTCGCGCGGCACCCGGCACCGCCCAAGGATCATCGCCCCGAGAAGGTAAATGGCACCACATTAGTCACCTTAGTGGCAACTCACCCCAATCGGGTCACCCTCATCGATGCGGGCGGCGGTCCGCTCACCAATCCTCGGTCTGCTCCACGGCGACCGTGACGAGGCCTTCGTCGGTCTGCTCGTAACGCGTCATCGTGCTCAACGGCGGCGAGTAGACGTGCACGCTGACCGCCGGGGCGTCGGAGACGTTGCGCACGTCATGCACGTAGTCGGGGCCGAAGGCCCACGAGCCGCCGGCGTCCACGGTCCGTGTCTCGCCCGGCTCGCGCTCCTCGAGGCTGCCGAGCACGACGGTGAAGGCGCCCTCGGACTCGCCGTGGTCATGGAAGCCGGTGGCCTGGCCCGGCAGCCAGCTGATCAGCCAGACCTCATGGTCGTCATCGTGCTGCAGCCGCTCGTACCAGCGGCCGTCGGCGCTCAGCCGGACACGGTGCAGCCACTGCCCGGGCCGGTCGGCGAGCGACTTGGCGATCTCGGCGAGGCGGGGCGTGGTCGACGTGACGGTGGCGGTGGTCATTCTCGTACTCCTCGATCTGTCTTCGGTGAACGGTTAAAGGACCGATCACCAACAGAGCGCGCTGGCCTGCCGCCGCAGATCGACGTGCAGGCGCGCGTGGAGAGAAGCGCCGAGAAGCATTCCCCCAGCTTGGAGCAGGTTGCCCACTAAGTCAACTTGAAAGGTATAGATCACGGACGCGTGCGCTCTGGCGGCTGTTCCGTCCCGGTCGCGGCTACCGTCCGGCGACGCGTACGCCCCTTCACCGATGCCGAGTGCGCCGGTCTCTATGGCAGGTCACCGGCCCGTGGTTATCGTCCTCGCATGCGGGAGAGCCTGATCGCCGGGCAGTACCTTCTCATCGAGCAGGTCGGCAGGGGCGGATTCGCGGTCGTCTGGCGCGCCCGCGACGAGCGGCTCCAGCGAGACGTCGCCGCCAAGCAGCTGTTCCTCTCGCCCCACTTCACCGAGGAGCAACGCCGCGAGCACCGCGCGCGTACCTTCCGCGAGGCGCGCTCGGCGGCCCGGCTGACCCACCCCGGCGTCGTCACCGTCCACGACGTGGTCGAGCACGACGACGTTCCGTGGATCATCATGGAGTTCGTCCACGGCCGCACGCTGGGGCAGATCGTCCGCACGGAGGGTCCCCTCGGCCCGGCACGCACCGCCCGGATCGGCCTGCGGTTACTGGACGCGCTACGAGCCGCGCACGCCGCCGGGGTGCTCCACCGCGACGTCAAGCCCAGCAACGTCATCGTCGGGGACCGGCGGGTGGTGCTCGGCGACTTCGGGATCGCCCACATCGAGGGCGAGGACGAGATCACCGAGTCCGGCGTCGTGATGGGCGCCCCCTCCTACACCGCGCCGGAACGCGCCCGCGGCGAACCCGCCTTGCCCGCCTCGGACCTGTGGTCGCTGGGCGCCACACTCTTCTACGCGGTCGAGGGCCGACGCGCCTTCTGCGGCCCTAACGCCAACGCGACGTTCCACGCCATCCTGACGTCCGAAGCTGCGCCCCTCCACCGCGCCGGTCCCCTCGCTCCTGTCATCGAGGGCCTGCTGCGCAAGGACACCGCGGACCGCATGAGCGCCGACGAGGCCGCCGAACTCCTCTCGACCGCCGCCGGCACGTACGCCCAGGCGCCCCTGCCACAGTCCGACCGGCCCCCGCCATACGGGCGCGAGCACTGGGGTGAGACGACCCGTCCGACGTGCGACGTACCCAGCGCCGCACCGGCCTCTCGCGGTCGGCCGCTCGCCCCGCTGGTCCACCCACCCACCGACCCACCGGACGTCCCATCTCGCCGCCCGGCCGCGGCCTTGCGGCGTCCGGTTTCCGCTGCCACCTCGCGGGGTGGCACGGGCCGGGGGCCGCGTCGCCGGCCGGCGCATGTTCCGCGACGCCGTCCGGTGGTGGCCGTCGCGTCACTGACGACGCTCGTGCTCGTGCTGACGAGCAACGGGCTTCGCGTGGACGACTCCCGGCATCGGCCCGCCGCGTCGTACCGCACTCCCTCCGGTCGCCCTCGCCTGGCCGCGACGCTGCCCGCCGGCCGGGGCGAGGTGTTCAGCGTCGCGTTCAGTCCGGACGGGCGGACGATCGCGACCGGCGGCCAGGACCACGCCGTACGGCTATGGAATGTCGCCGCCCGCCGCCTTTCGGGCACGCTCGCCGGTCACCGGCGCGCGGTCTCCACCGCCGCGTTCAGCCCGGACGGCCGCACGCTCGCCACCGGCGCCGACGACGGCAAGGTGATCATCTGGAACGCCGCCGGCCACCGGAAGATCGCCAAGCTCGACACCCACGGCCGTGGCGTCGGCGCCCTGACGTTCAGCCCGGACGGAACCGTCCTCGCGACCGCCGGCGACGCCGTACGCCTGTGGAACCTCGGCGCCCGCCACCAGCGCACGCTGCCACAGGCCGGAAAGGGCCTCGCGACCCGAGGCTTCGGACCGTACGGACGGACCCTGGCAACCGCCGGTACCCGCCCCGTACGCCTCTGGAAGGTCGGTGAACACCCCCGGCCCGCCACCCTCACGAGACCGGCGCCCCTGACCGGCGGAATGGCGTTCAGCCCGGACGGCCGGACGCTCGCCACGGGCGGCGGCGACCGCGGCGTCCGCCTGTGGGACGTCGGCCGCCACCGGCTTCTGACCGCCACGCCCCGCCTCGGCGGCCGGCTGAACGCCGTCGCCTTCAGCCCCGACGGCCGAACCCTCGCCTGCGCCACCGGCGCGGCCGTACTCCTGTGGGACACGACCGCCCGCACCCCCGCCACCAGACTCGAAGCGCGCACCCCCACCGTCGAGGCCATCGCCTTCAGCCCGGACGGCAAGACCCTCGCGACGGCCGGCGACGACGCGACCGTACGCCTGTGGACACTCGCCTGACGACGATCCGGGCAGCAGACGCGCGAACCAGATCATCCGCGGCCCTGTGCTAGCCTAAATCGCGTTCTCGGGACGTAGCGCAGCTTGGTAGCGCATTTGACTGGGGGTCAAAGGGTCGTGGGTTCGAATCCCGCCGTCCCGACCGAGACCAGAGGCCACTTCTGATCATCTAGGGGTGGCCTCTTACCCTTCGTACAGCCGCAAAGTACAGCTATCAGGCTGAGTCGGTGGCCTCCGGTCGGCTCTCATCGTCGGTGCTGGCGAGCGTTGACGCGTACGTATAACCAAACCGTCGGAGGGCTCTGCGAGCCTCCTGGACGCCGACCTCGAGCGCGATGCGATGCGAGCCACAAGGAGCGCGGCCAAGCGGTAGACGGCGTTCAATCCTCGGCGCATCAATCCCAGTGCTCTAGGGCCGCAGAGGCACCACTATGCGCTGTGCAAACTTTCTGTACGTCTTTCAAGGCGGCCCGAAGACGGGCCGCACGCGCCGCCAACTCGGCGCCCGCCCTAGGCTCACGCTGGCGCTCCCGCTCCGGGACGGGCAAGCAGAGCAGCCGGTTGGCTGGCGCGGATTCCCCTGGGATTCTTCGGGACCGCAACTGGCCGTACATCCGCACTGAGCTGAGCCGTGGGACGAGCTGGGCAACCGGTGCCGGCTGTTGCGTCGGCGTACCGTGGGCTTGCTCCCGCTGCGAGATTTTTCCGGGTCGACCGGAACCCATCAAGGGCGCCTTCGGCGTCGGCTTCGCCGATCTTCGACCCTTGACGGAACCCGCCCGAGAGTCCCGGAGCTGGCAGCTATCGGGAGCAGGGAGGGTGCTGGCGCATCCCTGCGGCCACTAACGGGCCAGGACGCATCCATCAACTCGATACTCAAACAGGCACGTGATCGCAAACGTCGAGCAGCCGGTAACCAGCTCCGCGTCTTGGGTACTGCCTTCAGCCCTAGCTCCTCTCGTTACCCCCATTCGGCGCGCCCCTGCTCATACCACCTGCGCATGGTGTCGGGGAATTGGCCAACTGCGCAACCGAAGCCCTGATCCAGAGTATCGGGGTCGCATTGCTCCCCCTGGCCCCGAGGCTGAATCTGCTGGCTGGTGGACTGGCCGTGCGGGGACGAGGGCTGCGCGAAGGCTGCGCCGGGGAGTCCCAAGACCGCACCAGACCCGATCATTGCTGCTGCAACGATGCTTGCCGCTATGACAGAAGCTCGTTTCACACGCATAATTCCTCTTTTCGAAGCTAATGAATTATCACCTTTGAAAGATTCACCCCGGTCACTTGGTTTAATACTGATCAGCACTTGTCGGACTAACGTCACGAAGATCACTGTGCGCGTGCATCATCTGACTTGCGGAGGCCGCTCCTGCAGTACCGCTAATCGCCAGCGATACCAACGGCACCGCAAGCAGCACCGCAAGGCTGGACCTTTCTTCATCGAACTCACTATCTCAGTCCTGGTCCTAGGACTCATGGTTGGACCGGAGAGATTTGCAGCATTACCAGCTGGGCGACTGGCGATACCGGCCCGCTTCAGGGCAGTAGCGTTTCGACTCACCTTCCACGCTTGTCGGCGGCCCACGGATTGTCAATACCAAGACCAGAGTTTTGCCTTCGAGAGGTGCTGCAACGGGAGCCGATGCAACGGCGTGTGCACGTCGTTGACATCACTAACACCAGTGTCGATCGTGACGGTTGCTACAGCGCGGACGGAAGCTGGTCGGGTTAATCAACCCGACCAGCGCCGAGAACGTCTTAATCGTGATGGCAAGGGTGCCGACTGCGGAGATCGACTCCGTCTGGGGGCGGTCCAGTGCCCCAGAGGAGGACGGGCACATTCAGGACACATGACGACGTGATCAAGCGTGAAACGACGAGAAGCGTCGAGATGCCCCAACCGCAGGTCAGAGGCATGATCGACGATACTTGCCAGGTCATCGCCACCTGCATGGCAGTTCACGAACTACTGGTACGCCAGAGCCGGACATGTTCCGTCTCAGTTCCGTGAGCGCTCGGAAACCAGCGAAAGACGACGGAAGACAGCCACAGGCCCGGCCCAGGGCGATTTCAAGGTCGCCCGTCTGGGGCTTTCGTCACTTGGTGCCCGGATCGTCGTCGACTACGTAGTGTGACGGTTGGCGGGTCGTTGGGAACTCTCGGACGCAGCGACCTTCTCTTCTCTCCGGGATCTTGCAGTGCCAGTCGCGCGTCAGGCAGGCTTCTGCGGTGACTTCCTTCGCGCAGCGGTATGCCGTCGGTGACTACGAGGGCGTCTGGGCGGACATGCGTCGCCTAGGGCCGATTCCCGAGGCGCTCTTGGAAGACTGCGCGGCCGTCGCGGCGGAGACGATGCGGAGGGTCCGTCGGCATGTCGACCGCCTCACCGCGGTGTTGACGGAACTGGGCCTGGACCAGCCTTCCGGCTGGGAAGGTTTCCCGGCGCCGACCGCGGCCGACCACGCTGAACTGGATGAGTTGGCCGCCGAGATCGGCCCGTTGCCGGTCGCCCTCGACGCTTGTCTGCGCTATGTCGGTGGAGTGCTCTTCGCCGGGGACTGTCCCGCCTTGAACCTGAGGTGGACGGCAGGTGACCAGTTCCACGTCGCGGGTCTGTATCCGGACCCGCTGGTGTTGCCCGACGTGAAGACCATGCGCCATATGTGGAACGAACATCGCTACCGCGTGCAGGAAGACCCCGAGTTGGCCGAAGAAGGCTTCCATTACGAGTTCGCCCCAGACCACCTCCACAAGGCCAACGTCAGCGGGGCGACCCACGACATTTTCCTTCCTTCGGAAATAGCCGACCCTGTCCTCCACGGAGTCCAAGGCCGTGAGGACATCACTCTGGTGGAGTACCTGCGCCTGTCGATCGCCTGGGGAGGGATGCCCGGTTGGTCGTTCCAACCCGACCGAGCGCCCGCCGCCCTGGCCGCCCTCCGAACACGCCCTGACTTCTAACGTCCGCCCACCCCGGCCAGATGCACCAATGCACAGGCATCGACGATGGCTCCCCGCCATCTCCTGTGGCACCCGAACTCACCGACACCGTCTCAACCACCACCACACCCCAGGGCGATTTCAAGGTCGCCCGTCTGAGGGGATTCGTCGCCTGGTGGCCGGATCGTCGGCGACTTCGTAGTGTGACGCCGAAACGGAGATGACCTTCCGTCCGTGATCATGGAGTTTCCACGCTGCACGATTACGAACAAGAAGGTCATCGGTGCCAGTTTCGCATGCCCGGCCTGAGGTCTCGTCGTTGCTGGAGATGCTGGCGGGCATCACCGATCCCCGTGACCCGCGGGGGATCCGGCATCCGCTGCTGGCAGTGCTGGGAGTCGCGGTGGTGGCGACGCTGACTGAGCGATTCTCGGCAGTCCGGTCCGGACTGGGCACTATGGGTCGACCAGACCGAGCTACAGATCATGACCGGCCGCTGCTGGAGCGCTCTCGGCAACCCGGCCCGTGCCATCCCTGCCCTCACCGATGCGTTGAGGCGCTACGACGACACGCACGCGCGGGACAAGGCGCTCTATCTGACCTGGCTCGCCGACGCCCACATCGATGACGACGACATCGGCCAGGCCGCCGCAACTGCCCGGCGGGCGGTCGCCCTGGCCGCGGACATCGCGTCGGTTCGGCCACGCCAGCGGATCAACGATCTAATCGGACGGCTAGAGCGGCACCGCACCATGCCGGCCGTGGCGGCACTGATCGAAGAGGCCGAGTGGCTCCTCAGGAGGTCGACCGATCCAGCCAGTCCAGGTATGCGGCCGAGCCGCCGAGAGGCGTGAAGGACACCTCAGGGTTGTCCCACGCGTGCGCCTCGATCAGGTGTGCCTCAAGCTCTGGGTACCGTGCCGCGGTGGTCTTAAGGACTACCGTCCATTCCTCGCCATTGCCGAGCTCGCCCAGATGCCAGAATGCCGTGATTGCAGGGCCGAAGACCTGGCCGGACGCGGCAAGGCGCGCCTTGACTGCTGAGTTCAACAACTCGACCGCCGTCTCGCGGGTGTCGGCTGCCGTCGATACCTGTACGTAGTCCGCCATGCGCCGGAGCCTAGTGGCCCTTACGATTGAGCCTGCGTGCACCAAAGACGCCTCGCACGGTCTTCGATGACCGGCGGGGCGTTTCGCTTGCCGGCCCCGGCTCTCCGCGCCGCACGTGGCCAGCATCCGTCGCCACCGGTAGCGGACCGCGGTGCGTCCAACACGGCACACCGACAGAAGGCTTCACCTACATGCGATCGCCGACCGGTAGCTGTGGCGTCCGTTTTCGCGCCTTGATGTGGACGAGAGGCCCGTGCGCAACGACGCCCCGCACGGTCCCCAGACCGGCGGGGTGTCTTCAGTTCGGACGTCAGTACAGCGTCAGGCGCGCATCACCCAGCCGCGGGCGCACCCGCCCGCCACCACTCGCTTTTCGATGGGATACAGCGGCACTGAGAGTTCCCGTCCCACCATGCCAACACAACCTGCGCGGATGGTGCTGGGCGGCTGGGGGTACGTCGTGATGGTGGCGATGCCGAGCTGGAGGTGATGAGCCGTGCTGGAGTCGGCGATCGACAAGATGCGGGAGCGTGCCGGCGCGGCCGCGCATGTGCCCGGACTGGGCTCGGTAGGGCTGCCTCCGCCCAACAGGCTGGTCTTCTACGTCGGGCTCGGGCTGCTTGCGGTGCTCGAGATAGTGGAGTGGCCGATCGCGCTGATCGTCGGCGTTGGGCACATGCTGGCGGACCAGCCGCATTGGCGGCTTGGGCAGGGCGTAGGCGAGGCGCTGGAGGAAGCCTGATTCTCGGCCCCCACCGAGGCACTCCGGCGCACGCCTGAGGGCCGGGTCCTCTCGGGTCCGGCCCAGGGCGTCGTCGGGGTCGATCAGGCGATGGACAGGTTGGCCAGCCAGGACTGCCAGGCCCGTTCGGTCTCCTTTTCGTCCGCATCCTCCGCGAAGACGTGGTGGCCCAGGATGATCACGTTGCCGCGCTTCGGGCCCGAGTGGATGAAGCGGTACATCCCATCCTCCGTGCGTACGCCCAGAGCGTCGGGGAGGCCCTGGAAGTCGACCACGCCCTCGATCGGCGGGAGACCCGCTATGGCGAGCTGGGCAGCGTCGCCCTCGGTGACCTCGCCGGGTAGGCCGAACTCCTTCTTCAGCGCCTCCCACGTCCGCTCCCGCGAGGGCGCCTGTGGCCGTACGGCGAACACGACCTTGGCCGTACGGCCGGGGAAGTACGTGAGGTACTCCGCCAGCTTCCCCAGGTACATGTCCCAGCCGATCGTCATCGCCTCGTACTCGGTCTCCCAGTCGTCGCCGAGGAAACCGCTGTGCACGAGCCGCAGTACGGCGCGGCCACCGTCGCGTTCCTCGATGCGGTACTCGATGGCCATGAACGTGCCGTCGGGGTTCTCCGGGGTCTGGTACGCGAGCCGGCGCTGCGGCTCCCATGAGGTCACCGTCGACTCCTCGGTCTGCCTGCCGAGGGTCAGCCGTCCCGTGCCGCCGACGCCAGGTTCCAGCTCGCTGCGGCCCATGTACCAGGCGTCGATCCCCGGGCCGGTGGCGATCGCGGCCCACACCTGGTCGGGTGTCGCGTCCAGGGTGACCTCTTTGCGGACCTCGAACTCGTGCGTCATCTCAGCTCCTCCGTGGACTCGAGAGGGGATCAGCGGCGGGTGAGCCGGAGGACCGGTACGAGCACGGCCGCCACGGCCACGTGGATCAGGGCCAGCATCACCTTGGTGTCACCGGTGGCCTGCTCGATGGCGATCGGCACGAAGGACAGCGCGAGTACGACGCCCGCCAGCGCGGTCCAGATGGTCTTCGCCCGCCGGGTGACGCGCTCCAGCAGCGCGAGGGCACCCCAGCCGAGCAGCGAGAAGACAAGGGTGAAGACGATGATCTCCGGCAGGATGAGCTGGTGCGCCTCGGCCTTGCCAGGGTCGGTGAGCTTGAAGTCGGTGCCGAACGCGCGGGCGGCGGTGTAGATCACGCCGGTGGCGGCGACCGTGGCGCCGACCGCGATGGCGCGGGCGCGGCGAGGGGTGGCGGCCAGGGATCGAGGGGGCCGCTGCATCGTGGTCGTGGCGGTCATGTCAGTCCTCCATGGTGTCTTGGTCCGCCTTGGTGGCGGTGGGCGTGCCGGGCCGGATGATGGGGTGAACGACGACGACGCGGTGCTCGCGTCTGCCTTCGGCCGTCGCGTCGTGGTATTTGGAGACCAGGGTGGAGACGGCGTTCGCCAGCTCCCCGGCGAAGGCGGACCGGTCGGCCGCCGAGGCGAACCTCACCTCACCGTCGATCGCGAAGGTCGGGATCCGCTGACGCGCCTTGGCCGCGCCGGTGACCGGTTCAGCGAGACCGAGCGCCTTGAGGTGGTGGTTCACCTTTTGTCGCTGCAGGCCGACCTTGACGGCCAGCATCGTCGCCGACGCGGGCTCGGCCAGCTCGGCCAGCAGCCGGGCCCGGATGGGGTCCAGCGCGACCTCGGCCGCTCCCGGGTCTTCGATCACTGCGACTTCGAACATGCGAGAAGCGTCACACCGACAAACTTTTTTGTCAAGACTCTCTTGGTTGTCGGCGCGGGATCAGACCTCCGCCAGGCAGATCAAGGAAGATGAAATGCCCATAACAGGACAATAAGGACAAGTACCGCCAATCGGTCAGATAGAGCACGTAGACGTCATGGATCGGTGCACCTGATCGTCCGCGTCCCGCATCCGCGCAAATACGGACTGTCCCCATACGGGTTTGGATTAGTCAGTATTGTGACCTCTGTTGTCGACCGGTCCCCCGTGTACCAAGGACGCCGATGTCTGAGTTTCCCCTGCCTGCGGCACTTCCCGAACGCCAAGACGCCAGACGGCATGGCAGGCCCGCCGGCCACGGCAAAAGGCGTCCGATCGGCGTTCGCGCCTTTCATTTGTACATCTCAATCGTTCCCGCAGCCGTTATGACGTTCCTGGGACTGGCCGCGGTAGTCGATCTGCTCGCGGTGGGCACCTCATCGCCGATGGGTCGTCTGGCACTGGTCGTCATCGCCGCGGGCGCAGTGATCGTTCTCGGTGCCGCGGTCTACGGCGCGGACGCGGCGACCCGGCGGGAGCGACTCGTCTTCGGTCACCCCGCCGCCCCCGGGCCGGAGGACCTGCAGCGGCGACTCGGCGAGCTCGGGTTCCTGGTCTCCCGCGGCCGCCAGGACCTGCAGGGCCTGAACGACCGGATCGTGGCCGGCGAGGTCCCCCCGCCGCGCAGCGCCGACTCATGGCCCGCCCCGGCCGACGACCCTTTCGTGCACGTGGCGCATGAGCTGCGGAAGGCGCAGAACGAGGCGTGGAACTCCGTCATCGGCGCGGCGAGCCTCCGGAACATTGGTGGTTCCGCGCAGCGGGTCGAGGTCTTCGTCAACCTGGCCAGGCGGATGCAGTCACTGTCCCACCGGGCGATCCAGGGACTCGACGAGCTCGAGAACCAGGTCGAGGACCCGGATCTGCTCAAGGGCCTGTTCAAGGTCGACCACCTCAGCACCCGTATGCGCCGCCAGGCCGAGAGCCTCGCCGTGATCGGCGGCGCCGCCTCCCGGCGCCAGTGGAGCAGGCCGGTGACCGTGTACGAGGTGCTGCGCTCGGCCATCGCCGAGGTCGAGCACTACAACCGGGTCAAGGTGGCGCCGCCGGTCGAGGGGACGCTGGACGGCGGCGCGGTCGCGGACGTCATCCATCTGCTCGCCGAGCTGGTCGAGAACGCCACCAAGTTCGCGCCACCGCACACGCAGGTGATCCTCCGCGCCGAGCCGGTGACCGCCGGCCTGGCCATCGAGATCGAGGACCGCGGCCTCGGCATTCCACGTGAGACGCAGCGCCGGCTGAACGACCTTCTCGCCGACCTCGAGCGAATCGACATCGACGAGCTGCTGCAGGACGGCCGTATCGGACTGCTCGTGGTGTCCGCTCTCTCCCGCCGGCACAACGTCGCGGTCAGGCTGCAGACCAACCTTTACGGCGGCACCCAGGCCGTCGTCGTGATACCGAACGAACTGATCGGTACCGAAGAGGAGACGAACGCCCGGCTGGAGACGCCGCAGGAGTCCCCCGAACCCGTGGCGGCCCTGTCGGCCGGCAGGCCGGCCACGCTCTCGGCGTCGATGCCTCCCACCGGCTCCGGGCACGCCACGACGCAGGCCCCCGTGACGAATGCCCGCGATGCCGCCGGTGCCGGCTCCGGCGCCACATCCGCCGGCGGATCCTGGCAGGACCCGAGTGCGTCCGCGCGGCGGACGGACGTGCGGCCCGACGCCGATCCCTCCGGAGACGGCGGGCGACGCCCGGACCTGCCTAGACGGCACGCTCAGACGAGCCTGGCACCTGAGCTCCTCAACGCTCCCGCGCCCCGGGACGACGACGCGGACACCGGCCACGACCCGGGCCTGATGGCGGCATTCCAGAAGGGGATGCGCAGCGGCCAGGAAGAAGACCCGACGGACGGGACCGGTGGCACCGGTTGATGGAAAATCACACATCTAGAAGGAGCGTCCATTGAGCGCCGTCTCTCCGAACCAGGCTCCAGATCTTGCCTGGCTGCTGAAGGGTCTGGCCGAGGAGGTACCCGTCATTCGCGGCAGTGTGCTGCTGTCGTCCGACGGGATGATGAAGGCCGCCCACGGCCTGGACCGTGCCAGCTCAGAACATCTCGCGGCACTCGCCTCCGGACTCTTTTCCATGGCCCGGAGCGCCGGCGCCAAATTCGACGGCACCAACGAGGTCCGGCAGGTCGTGGCCGAACTCAAGTCCAGCCAGCTGTACATCTCGTGGGCCGGCTTCAACTCGGTTCTCGCGGTGCTGGCGACCGGTGACGCCGACCCGGCCGTCGTCGGTTTCGAGATGGCTCGGCTGATCAGAGCCGTCCGGCCCTTCCTGGACACCGCGGCCCGGCCGCCTGCTGCCACCGTGGATGACCGGAACCGATGAACATGCCGGCAGCCGGTGACGACGAAGTATGGCTCGATGATGATGCCGGCCCCCTCATACGCCCGTACACGGTGAGCGCCGGGCGTACCCGCCCCACCGTGGACCTGGATCTACTCTCACTGATGATCGCCACCGCCAAGACCCCCAAGGGCATGGATCCGGAACACCACAAGGCGCTCGGACTGTGCCGCACTCCCACCTCTGTCGCCGAGGTTTCGGCGCACATGCGCCTTCCGGTGGCGGTCACCAAGGTTCTGCTCGCCGACCTGGTGGACTGTGAGGCCATGGCGACGCGGGCCCCGCGTTCCACTTCCGGCGCCACCGACCGAGTTCTATTGGAGAAGCTGCTCGATGGCCTACAACGATTCTGAGGTGTTCCCCACCCAGGTCAAGATTCTGATCGCGGGTGGGTTCGGCGTCGGAAAGACGACCTTCGTCGGCGCGGCGAGCGAGATCGAACCTCTGAACACCGAGGAACTCATCACCGCGGCCAGCATCGGTGTCGACAGCCTGAGCGGGATCGAGGAGAAGACCACCACCACCGTGGCCCTCGACTTCGGCCGGATCACCATCGAACAGCACGGCATCGTGCTCTACCTGTTCGGCACGCCCGGGCAGGAACGCTTCTGGTTCATGTGGGACGAGCTGTCCGCCGGGGCGCTGGGCGCCATCGTGCTGGCCGACACCCGTCGCCTGGACGCGTGTTTCGAGGCCGTCGACTTCTTCGAGAGCCGGGGCATCCATTTCCTCGTCGCGGTCAATGAGTTCGACGGCTCGTTCCACTACGACCCCGAGGAGGTGCGAGCCGCCCTCGAACTCCACCCGCGCGTGCCGATCGTCCTGTGCGACGCCCGTGACGGCGCTTCCACGACGGCGGCACTCAGGTCCCTGATCCAGCATCTCCTCACCGCCGTCCCATCTCCCTCCTAACTCCTAGTCCATCCGCAGACCTGCCCACACACATGGAGATCCCTGTGACGTATGACCAGGTATACGAGCCCTCCGGCCATCTGCTGACGCCTGTCGACCACGAAGCGCCCCAGCGGGCGGCGCGACTGCGCGAACTCGGACTGGGACAGGGACCGGACCGGGAGTTCGACGAGTTCGCCCGCGAACTGGCCGAGGCCGCCCGTGTCCTCTCCGGGTCCGACCAGACCCCGTTCGCGATGGTCAACTTCGTCACGGACCATCAGTACCTCAGCGGTCTGTACGCCCCGCCGAGCCCTGACGGCGTGGAACTGGGCCGGGAAATACCGCTCGATCACGGCTACTGCCCGCATGTCGTCGTCCGGCGCAAGGCACTGGTCCTGGACGACGTGTGCGACTACCCGCGCTTCGCCGGTAACCCGGTGGTCGACAAGCTCGGCATCCGGACGTACGTCGGAGCCCCGCTCATCGACCGTACGGGCGCGGCTCTCGGCACCATCTGCGTCATCGACAGTGAGCCGCGCCCGTGGGGTCATCCCGGACTGAACCTCATCAAGGACAGGGCGGCCGACCTCATGCAGCGAATCCGCCGCCGCGAGGGTTTCCTGGACTAGGAGCGCCCGGCCGGCCTTCGTCGCTTCGCCCTGTCCCGGTCACGTCTGGGCGTGGACAGGGATGGAGCGAGAGATCACGGTGTTGGTCGGCGGTTCGGTGGTGGCATCGCCGTCGGTGCCGAGTACGCCGGTGTCCAGGAGGTCGAACTCCGCGGCGACTCCGGCGATGTCGTGCTTGAGGAACGCGATGGCGGTACGGACGCGGTCAGGATCGGCGCCGGTCTCGGCGGCCCATCGCATGACCTCGCAGATCGCGAACACGTACGCGATCGCGCGGCCGGCCAGGACCAGGTGTTCCTGTTTGAGGTCCCGGTCGAGGAAGCTCAGGTTCGGACGGTGCGTGATGACGCCGGGCGCGGTCAGCGGCCACTCGGCCAGAAAGCCGCTGAGTGACCGGCCGTCCAGCCTGGCCAGGCAGTATTCGGTGAGCTGCTGACTGAGTAGATCGTTGGTGCCGTCGAAGATGGTGAAGACCCGGGCGTCCAGGAAGGACTGGGCGGAGATGTTGGTGGGCGAGCCGGAGCGGTACCCTTCGCCGCCGACGAGCTGCTGGTAGTGATGTGCCGCGCTGAGCATTCGGTCGGTGGCGACGGTCTTGATCGCCTGTACGGCCGGAAACGACCCCAGCATGTCGGCCTTGATGTTCAGCCTCGTCTGCAGGTGGTGGTTGAGCGCCTCACAGATGGTGTACGAGCTGTCGATCGCCGCGAGCCGGTAGCGGGCGAACCGGATCGCCGACAGCGGCGCCGGGCCAATCTGGCGGCCGTCCGCGTACTCATGCGCCTCCCGGCTGACCCGGCGCAGGAAACCGCATCCCATCGCGGCCATCATCGCCCGTGACGCCATCAGCATCTCCACCATGGGCTTGAGGTTCCTGCCCCCGGCCTGGATCCGCCGATGCCGCGGGACGACCGCGTCGATGTCGTTGAGCCCGTAGTCGATCACCTTCAGGCCCAGCGGCTCGTAGCGTTCCGCCGTGCGGAAGCCTTCACTGCGCTTGACGATGAAGTAGCCGTACTCGCGGCGGCCGTGCTCATCGTTCTTCGCGCTGACCAGCCACCAGTTCGCGCTGAAGCTGAAGGCCTGCCAGTGCTTGCGGCCGCGGATACGGTAGCCGCCGTCGACCTCCTCGAAGGTGCTGGTCATGCTGGACATCGCCGAGCCGCAGCCGGGCTCGGTGGAGGCGAACCCAGCGATCAGCGGATCGCCGCCGGCGAACAGCGGCAGCACCTCCTGCTTGGCCTCTTCGCCCGCCCACAGCGCGATGGGCCGCAGCGCCACTCCCGTGATGATCGTCGTGAACATGCCGAGCGGAAGGTTCCACTCCGACAGGGTCTCCACGACCCGGCACATCTCGACGTGGCTGTCGCGGCCGCCGTACTCCCGGGGCAGCGAGGGAAGCAGCACACCGGTGCCCACCAGGAGCGCCCAGTCATCGGCGGGGAGGTTCTGCTGCGGATAGGTAGCGGAGTCGAACTTGGATGCGACTGATTCGATGCCAGCGATGAACTCGTTCGTCGACAGAGACAGAAGAGCCTTGCTCATGGTGTCCGCTCTCACAGGTCGGGGTGTCAGTAAGGGGAAGTTGTCAAGTCCCGACGACTATGAGCGTCCTAACGTCCCATTCGTAGCGAGATGGCCGATCAAGCGATACCTCCTACCGGAATACCCTGGTGCCCGATCTGGCGGCCTACAGGATCATCGTGAATATATCGGTCACAAAACGCAAGGCATCTGGGGCTAGCTGTAATCACCCGTCGACGACTCACCACCGCCCACGACGCCAGGGACGTGAGGACTAGATGATCTTAGTTTCCCTGGTGTGAGCTTGACGAACGGGGGTACGCGGAAGCCCGCCACCGGCTCGACCCGAGGCCTCATGTGGCCTATTTTCGGGCTCGACAGGATGACGGATAGATGATCATCGGCGTGCATAGTGACACCGTGGCGACCGCGGTCCGATCGCGGTGATCGGCGCTGGGCTGCACGTCCGTGACCCGGGCTCGGCCGGCCCGCTTGGTCATTTACGCCCTGACCTCATTTGTCAAGTACGCATGCGGCGGTTAGCGGCGGTCCGCATGTGGCCAGCGTGAGGAGACGCCTCAGCAGGGATCGGCGGGACCTACTTGCGCGAGCGCTTTTCCCGGATCTTCATGCTGATCTCGATGGGCGTGCCCTCGAAGCCGAACTCCTCACGGAGCCTGCGCTCGATGAAACGGCGGTAGCCCTGCTCCAGGAACCCGGTCGTGAACAGCACGAATCGGGGCGGCTGCACGCTCGCCTGCGTGGCGAACATCACACGGGGCTGCTTTCCGCCGCGTACCGGATGCGGCTTGGCGGCCACCAGATCGGACATGAAGGAGTTGAGCCGGGCGGTCGGCACGCGCTCGCCCCAGCCCTCCAGGGCCGTCTCGATGCCGGGCACGAGCTTTTCCACGTGCCGGCCCGTACGGGCCGAGATGTTCACTCGTGGGGCCCAGCGCGCGTGGTGGAGCTGCCGGTCGATCTCCCGGTCGAGGAAGAGGCGGCGCTCCTCGTCCACCAGGTCCCACTTGTTGAATGCCAGCACGAGCGAACGGCCCGACTCGATCACCATGGTGATGATCCGCAGGTCCTGCTCGGCGAGCGGCTCGCTGGCGTCCACCAGGACGACCGCGACCTCGGACCGGTCGAGGGCGGACTGGGTGCGCAGCGTGGCATAGAAGTCGGCGCCCTGTGACTCGCGTGCCCGCCGGCGGATACCGGCCGTGTCGACGAACTTCCAGGTACGGCCGCCGAGCTCGATGAGCTCGTCGACCGGGTCGCGGGTGGTGCCGGCCACGGAGTCGACGACGACGCGGTTCTCTCCGGCCAGCTTGTTGAGCAGGCTGGACTTGCCGACATTGGGCCGGCCGAGCAGCGCGATGCGGCGCGGGCCGCCCTTGGCGCCGAACGTCTCCGGCGGCGCCTCCACGGGCAGCGCCTGGAGCACGGCGTCGAGCAGGTCGCCGCTCCCCCGGCCGTGCAGGGCCGAGACGACGAACGGCTCACCCAGGCCCAGGGACCAGAGCGTGGCGGCGTCCGCCTCCGCGCGCGCGTCGTCGACCTTGTTGGCGGCCAGCACGACCGGCTTCTTGGAGCGCCGCAGGACGTTCACGACGGCCTCGTCGGTGTCGGTGGCGCCGACCGTGGCGTCGACCACGAACATGACGACGTCGGCGGCGTCGACGGCCAGGCGGGCCTGGTCGGCCACGGCGGCGGCGAGACCCTCGGCGTTCGGCTCCCAGCCGCCCGTGTCGAGGACCGTGAAGCGGCGTCCGCCCCAGGTGGCGTCGTAGGCGACCCGGTCGCGGGTCACGCCCGGCACGTCCTCCACGACCGCCTCGCGGCGGCCGAGGATGCGGTTGACCAGGGTGGACTTTCCGACGTTCGGCCGGCCGACGACGGCCACGACCGGCGGTGGCGCGACATCGTGCTCGATGCCTTCGGCGACGTCGATGACGTCGGCGTGTTCGAACTCGCTCATGGGCGCTCCTCGGCGGACAGAGCCTCACGCACCCGGTCGCCGGCGTCGGCGCCCTTGGCGATCTGCACGATCTCGGTGATGACCTCGGCCAGGCCGAGGCTGGTGGTATCGACCTCCACCGCGTCGGCCGCCCGTACGAGAGGGTCGGCCTTACGGGTGGAGTCGATGCGGTCACGGCGGGCCATGTCGGCCTGGGTCGAGGAGAGGCTGGCGCCGGCCAGCTCCTTGCTGCGGCGCTGTGCGCGTATTTCGGCGCTCGCGGTCAGGTAGATCTTCACCGGGGCGTCCGGCGCGACGACGGTGCCGATGTCACGGCCCTCGACGACGATGCCGCCGGCGCCGATGATCTCCCGCTGCAGCGCGACGAGCCGCTCGCGCACCTCGGGCACCGCGGCGACGGCGCTCACCGCGCCGGTGACCTCGGCGGAGCGGATGGGCCCGGAGACGTCCGTGCCGCCGACAGAGATCGCAGAGGCGTTGGGGTCGGTGCCGCAGCGCACGTCGGGGTCGCCCGCGCGGGCGGCGACCGCGGCCGGGTCGTCCACCGGCACACCTTCGTGCAGCATCCACCACGTCACGGCACGGTACATCGCACCGGTGTCGAGGTAACGCAGCCCCAGTGCGCGGGCAACGCCCTTGGACACGCTGGACTTCCCCGAACCCGACGGGCCGTCCATGGCGATGACGAGCGTCACGTATGCATCCTCTCCCGTACCGACCGACCAACGTATGAGGCTACCGGTCCGCCGGGCCGGGTTGATCCGGACATCGCCGAACCCGGACGACATCGCATACATCTTGTATGTAACATAGATACAAGATGACGACGGCAACGTCCCGGGCCTACGACCACGTGAAGCGGGCCATCCTCGAGCGCGCCTACCCGGGCGGTGCACTTCTCAGTGAGGGTGAGATCGCCACGGAGGTGGGGGTGTCGCGCACCCCGGTGCGCGAGGCCCTGCTACGGCTCGAGACCGAGGGGCTCGTACGCCTCTACCCGAAGCGCGGTGCCCTGGTGCTCGCGGTCTCCCCGCAGGAGATCTCCGACGTGCTGGAGACCAGGGAGCTGGTGGAGACCTTCACCGCCGGCCGGGCGAACCTCGATCCCGAGCTGATCCAGCGGCTCACCGGGCTCCTGGCGGCGATGCGCGAGCACACCGTCGCCACCGACGCCAGGGAGTTCGCCGACGCCGATCGGCGCTTCCACCGCACGCTCGTCGCCGCCGCCGGCAATGACATCCTCACGCAGCTGTACGACTCGCTGCGCGACCGCCAGCTGCGGATGGCCCGGCTGACCGCGGATGATCCCGTGCGCACGGCCGACGCGGTCAGGGAACACGGCGAGATCCTCGAGGCCGTTCGCTCGGGCGACCGCCGGAGGCTTCGCTCCGCGATCCACCGCCACCTGCTGACCACCGGAGCGAGACTCCACGGTCATCCCTGAGACGCATACCGCGGCGAACATCCAGACGAACACCAGGCGCCCCTGCCCCACGAAAGGTGAAAAGTGAACCTCGCGGTCCTGTCGCCGCCCGGCCACAAGACCGGATATTCCCACCCCCTCGGCGGTCGCCGTGCCTGGAGTGTCTGGACCGTCGGTGCGCTGGTCTATCTGGTGGCGTTCTTCCACCGGACGAGTCTCGGCGTCGCCGCCCTGGAGGCCCAGCAGCGCTTCGGCGTCGGCGCCACCGCACTGTCCAGCTTCGCGATCCTGCAACTGGGCGTCTACCTGGTGATGCAGATCCCGGCCGGCATCATGGCCGACCGGTTCGGCCCGCGCCGGATGCTCGGCGCGGCCCTGCTGTGCATGGCCCTCGGCGAGGTGCTGTTCGCCTTCGCGACCTCGATGCCCATCGCCGTCCTCGGCCGGGGGCTCGTCGGCCTCGGCGATGCCTTCACGTTCATCAACGTCATCCGGCTCGCGGCCTCGTGGTTCCCCCGGCAGCGGTTCGCGCTGCTGACCGCGCTCACCGCGATGACCGGGGCGCTCGGCCAGGTCGGCGGCACCGTTCCGCTGTCGGAGTGCCTGCGGGCGTACGGCTGGACGCCGACCTTCCTCGGCACGGCGGTTCTCAGCGCCGTACTCGCGGTGGTCGCCTGGTGGTGGATCCGTGATCACCCTCACCCGATGATGGAACGTTCCAGTACGACCGCGCCGATCCTCACCGACCTGCGGCTGACGCTCGCCCAGCGCGGCACCCGCACCGCGGTGTGGTCACACTTCACGCTGATGTCGTCGTTCATGGTGCTGGCGACGCTGTGGGGCTTCCCCTACCTGGTCGAGGGTCTCGGCATGGCGCCGGGAGCGGCGCGCCTGACGTTGACGCTGACCGCCGCCGCGCCGCTGGTCGTCGCCCCCACGATGGGATGGGTGGCCGGGCACCGGCCGGCCCTGCGCGGCCGGCTGATCGTCTCCGTCGCCGTCGTACTCGCCCTCGTGTGGATCGCCGCGATCACCTGGCCGGGCGGGCGGCTGCCCGCGTCGCTCGCGGTGATCCTCGTCCTGGTCAGTGCCATCGGCAGCGCGGCGTCCATGCTCGCCTTCGACCTGGCGCGCGACGCGAACCCTCCGAGCCGGGGCGGCATCGCGTCGGGGATGGTGAACGTCGGCGGGTTCTCGGCGGCGATGAGCGCGTCACTGACCGCCGGAACCCTTCTGGACGCCACCGGAGGTTCCTATGACGCCCCGTCCTTCCAGGTCGCCTTCGTCCCGATCACCGTCATGATCGTCATCGGCACCGTACGCGTCGCGCTGCTGCTGCGGCCGTGGCGACGCGGGGACGCCGGCGATCTCAACCGGGAACGGACCAGCCGCGCGCCCGCAGCTCGTCGGCGAGCCGCGGCGCCGCGGCGGGCGTCACGCTCAGCTCCACCACGCCGACGGGACGGCCGGGTGAGTGCTCGATGGTCACGTCCTCGATGTTGACCCCCGCCACACCCGCCGCCTGAAACAGCAGGGCGAGCTCTCCGGGCCGGTCGGGGATCACGACGGACACGACGGCGTAGGTGCCGGCGCGGTCGCCGTGCTTGCCGGGCAGCCGGCTGCGCCCGGCGCCACCCCGCTGGAGCAGCCCGGTGACGGCGGTCTCGGCGCCGTCGCGCAGCGCCGCGGCGGTCGCGGCCAGATCCGCGGCGACCGCGTCGATGACGTCGGCCACGGCGTCGGCGTTGGAGCTGAGGATGCCGATCCAGAGCCCCGGGTCGCTGGCGGCGATGCGGGTCACGTCGCGTACGCCCTGGCCCGCCAGGCCGAGCGCGACCTCCGGCGCCGACTCCAGGCGTGCGGCCATGGCGGCGGCCGTCACGTGCGGTCCGTGCGAGACGAGGGCGACGGCCCGGTCGTGCTCCTCGGCGCCGACCACGATGGTCTGCGCGCCGCACGCCTCCGCGAGCGCGGTCACCGCCTCGACGGCCTGTGGTGAGCTCTCCGGCGTCGGGCACAGCGCCCAGGGCCGGCCGAGGAAAAGATCACTCCGCGCCGCCGCGGGACCCGACCGCTCACGGCCCGCGAGGGGATGTCCGGCGACGAAACGGCCGAGGTCGCAGCCCAGCTCGGCGGCCTCGCGCAGCGGGCGGGCCTTCACGCTCGCCACGTCGGTGTAGAACCGGGCGAGATCGCGCTTCTGGGCGTCCAGCAAAGTGGCGGCGACGGCCGCCGGCGGCACCGCGAGGACCGCGATGTCCGCGGGCCCGTCGCCGTCGCCCAGCGGAACGCCCGCCCCCAGCTCCGCCGCCATGCGTAGAGACACCGGGTCACGGTCGGCGAGCCGGACCTCGTCACCGCGCTCGCGCAGCGCGAGAGCCACCGAGGTCCCGATCAACCCGGTGCCGATGACGACGACCCGCCGTGTTCCGCCGATGGTGCTCACCTCCACGTGGATTCTCAGCGTATCGAGAACCGTTCCTGAACAGTGAGCAGGAGTGAGTCCTTGATCACTGGCACGCGCCCTGAACGGTGTTGGGCGCACGGCCTCGAACATCCTTACGCTCACCAAAACGACGTTGACAACGAGCAGTTGTTCACGCCTGCGGCGATGGCCCGCAACCGGGGTCAGGCGCGGGAGCGGATCTCCAGGCCGAAGGCGCGGATCTTCCGGTAGACCGTCGCGCGGGAGATGCCCAGCCGCGCCGCCGCCTTCCGTTTGTCGCCCCCGGACTCGTCGAGCGCGCGGGAGATCGCGTCGCGTTCGATCGCCTCCATCGGCGTGAGCACGTGCCGGCTGGTCGTGTGACACTCGTCGGGCAGGTCCCCAGGCTCGATCCGGCCGGTGGGGCGGGCGGTGACGGCCGCCTGAACCACCCGGTCGAGCTGGGCGACGTTGCCCGGCCAGGGCGCGCGCAGCAGGGTGTGCATCGCCTGCGGCGAGCAGATCAGCCGCCGGTGGGCGGCGTGACGGCGCAACAGCACCGGGACGATGTCGCGGACGTCGTCGACGCGATGCCGCAAGGGCGGAACGACGAGCGACTCGGAGAAATGTCCCAGAAGCGAGTGCGGGAGGTTCGCCGGTCCGGTCACGGTGCCGACCACCCATGCGCGGTGCCCGGCCGGCTCCAGCATCCCGGCGAGCCGGGTCGCCGCGTCCGCCGGCAGCCGTTCGAGGTGCCGCAGGACGACCGTGGCCATGGGAGCGCCGAGATCGGACCGCAGGCGGCCGATCCACGAGGTGGCGTCGCTCCGTAGATCGGCGGCGTCGATGACGGCGAACCGCGCCGCCGGGTTGAGCCGCCGGTGCATGGCGCGGACCACGGCGAGCTTGCCGACGCCCGCCTCACCGCGAAGCAGCAGCCACGACCGGGACCGGCACGCCGCCTCGACGATCTGGCACACCCGCGTCCATCCCGGGCTGCCCCCGGCCACCCCGGGAGGCGGCACGGTGACCGGACGCCCGGCCGGCGCGTCGCCGACGACGTGGATCTCCATGACGGCACCGCCTCCCAGCGCCGGGCGGCACCGGAGCCGTACGGTGTGGCCCTGGCTGAGCAGGATCTCCTCGCTGACGTCGCGGTGCCCGGCCAGCAGCTCGTCGGCGCGCTCGCGCAGGAGCTGGTGGTCGCTGGGCGCGAGGAGCCGGGCGGCGGCGGCGTTCACGATCACCAGGTCGCCGGTCACGCTGAAGATCGCGCCTCGCCCGACCCGTGCGGTGGCCATGAACTCCCGCAGCAGCGCGCGCTCACGCTCGCTGCCGCCCTCGGCGAGTCGCTGCTCGATCAGCGTGGCCGTCTCCTGCACGAGCGCGGGCATGAGCGGGTTGGCCTGTTCGGAGCGCGTCGTGAGATCGATGACGCCCTCCAGCCGCCCGGACAACGGGTCGCGGATCGGCGCGCCCGCGCACGACATGAGCTGCAGGCGCTCGGTGAAGTGCTCGGCGCCGAAGACGCAGGAGACCTGGCCCTGCTCGATGGCGGTGCCGATCCCGTTGGTGCCGACGTGCTCCTCGGCGTAGCTGAAGCCGGGCGCGAGCGAGATCGCGTCGAGCCGGCGCTGCAGGCCGGTGCCCTCCACCCGCCGGTCCAGCACGAGACCGCGCGCGTCGGTGAGGATCACGCTGGTGTCGGTGCCGGTGAGCTGGCGTTCGAGCCGATCCAGGACCGGACGGGCGGCGCGTACGAGACGCGAGTCGAAGTCCAGGTCGGGCCGGTACGGCATCTCGAGGTCGTCCGGGGCGACTCCCCAGAACCGGGAGCGCTTCCACGACGCCAGGATCTCCTGGCGCACCTTAGGTGCCTTGTCGTCGCTGGCCAGGAAGGACTCACGTGCGCGCGCGACCATGAACTCGTCTCCCACCGCCGATCCGTCCCCTCTGAACTCGTGGATGACTCGGAGGCGTACTGAAAATCGACTACGGGCGCTGCTACTCGAAACAGCTGGGCTCTTCGCCGTGACCCCACCGTAAGTGAACATCCGGACGCGGCTCGTCTCAAGATGAGACCGCCTTTCTTCCCTTTTGGAGGTGCTATTGGCGTTGTCCCGCCGGGAAGGCACCGGCACCTCGCAGGGAGGCGACGTGAGTAGGCAGAGCCTTAGCAAGGCGCATCAGAAGATCACCGAACTGTCGTGGGAGCCGACCTTCGCGACACCGGCGGAGCGGTACGCCACCGACTACCGGTTCGACAAGTCACCCAAGAAGGACCCGCTGAAGCAGGTCCTGCGCTCCTACTTCCCGATGGAGGAGGAGAAGGACAACCGCGTCTACGGCGCGATGGACGGCGCGATCCGCGGCAACATGTTCCGCCAGGTCCAGCAGCGCTGGATGGAATGGCAGAAACTGTTCCTGTCGATCATCCCGTTCCCGGAGATCTCCGCGGCGCGCGCCATGCCGATGTCGATCGGCGCCGTGCCGAACCCGCAGATCCACAACGGCCTCGCGGTGCAGATGATCGACGAGGTGCGCCACTCGACGATCCAGATGAACCTCAAGCGCCTGTACATGAACCACTACATCGACCCGGCCGGGTTCGACATCAGCGAGAAGGCGTTCTCCAACTGCTACGCCGGCACGATCGGCCGCCAGTTCGGCGAGGGGTTCATCACCGGCGACGCGATCACCGCCGCGAACGTCTACCTGACCGTGGTCGCCGAGACCGCGTTCACCAACACGCTCTTCGTCGCGATGCCGTCCGAGGCCGCCGCCAACGGCGACTACCTGCTGCCGACGGTCTTCCACTCGGTGCAGTCCGATGAGTCCCGGCACATCAGCAACGGGTACTCCATCCTGCTCATGGCGCTCGCCGACGAGCAGAACCGGCAGCTCCTCGAACGCGACCTGCGCTACGCGTGGTGGAACAACCACTGCGTCGTGGACGCGGCGATCGGCACGTTCATCGAGTACGGCACCAAGGACCGGCGCAAGGACCGCGAGAGCTACGCGGAGATGTGGCGCCGCTGGATCTACGACGACTACTACCGCAGCTACCTCATCCCGCTGGAGAAGTACGGCCTGGTCATCCCGCACGACCTCGTCGAGAAGGCCTGGGACCGGATCTGGAACCAGGGCTACGTCCACAAGGTCGCGCAGTTCTTCGCCACCGGCTGGCCGGTGAACTACTGGCGCATCGACGGCATGACCGACGACGACTTCGAGTGGTTCGAGAGCAAATACCCCGGCTGGTACAACCAGTACGGCAAGTGGTGGGAGGCCTACAACCGGCTGAGCAAGCCGAACGGCCACAAGCCGATCGCCTTCGAGGACGTCGGCTACCAGTACCCCCACCGCTGCTGGACCTGCATGGTCCCCTGCCTGATCCGCGAGGACATCGTCTGCGACGAGGTCGACGGGCAGTGGCGGACGTACTGCTCCGAGACGTGCCACTGGACCGACAAGACCGCGTTCCGGCCGGAGTACGAGGGCCGTCCGACGCCGTCGATGGGCCGCCTGACCGGCAAGCGCGAGTGGGAGACCCTCTACCACAACTGGGATCTGGCCGACATCATCACCGACCTCGGCTACGTCCGCGACGACGGCAAGACGCTGATCCCGCAGCCGCACCTCGACCTGGACGACCCGAAGAAGCTGTGGACCCTCGACGACGTGCGCGGGCTGCCGTTCCCGAGCCCGAACATCACGCTCAACGAGATGTCCGACGCCGAGCGCGAACGCTTCATCGCCGAGTACAAGGTCCACCCCAACCGGACCCCCTGAACCCGTGGGCGACAAGCACCGGGTGCGGTTCGACCCGGTCGACATCGAGATCGAGGTCGACGAGGACGAGACGATCCTCGACGCGGCCTTCCGGCAGGGCGTCATGCTCATGCACGGCTGCAAGGAGGGGCAGTGCTCGGCCTGCAAGTCCTTCCTGCTCGACGGCGACCTGCAGATGGAGCGCTACTCGACCTTCGCGCTCGCCGACTACGAGAACGAGGAGGGTTACGTCCTGCTCTGCCGGGGCCACGCGTACAGCGACCTCGAGGTCGAGCTGATCAACTACGACGAGGACATGATCCGCTCCGGTGTGCCGATCCAGCTGGTCAACACCGAGGTCGCGGCGATCGAGGAGCTGACGCACGACATCGTGCACCTGCGGCTGACGTTCGTGTCGCCGCGGGAGCTGGCCTTCAACCCGGGCCAGTACGCGGACGTGCGGATCCCCGGGACCGAGCACTGGCGGTCGTTCTCGATGGCCAACACCCCGTCCACGGACCACGAGGCCGACTTCGTCATCAAGCGCTACCCGGGCGGGCACTTCTCCGGGCTGCTCGAGGGCGGCCTGGCGGTCGGCGACACGCTCGACATCAAGGGCCCGTACGGGACGTTCACGCTGCGCGAGAGCGACCGTGACCTGGTCATGATCGGTGGCGGCGCGGGCATGGCGCCCATCCTGTCGCTGCTCACGCACATGCGTGAACAGGGCATCGACCGCGAGGCCACGTTCTACTACGGCGCCCGTACGGCCGGGGACCTGTTCTACCTCGACCGGATGGCCGAGCTGTCCGAGGCGCTCCCCCGGTTCTCCTTCGTCCCCGCCCCGTCGGAGGAGGCCGAGGACGGGTCTGAGGCCGGGTTGATCACCGATGTCGTCGACCGGTTGGAGGGCGACCTCTCCGGCGCCGACGCCTACCTGTGCGGGCCGCCCCCGATGGTCGAGGCCGCGATCGAGCTCATGGCCGCCAAGGGCGTGCCGGAGGGGCGGGTCTTCTACGACAAGTTCACCACCACAGCCAGCGCAGACGAACCATCGTGAGGAGGAAGCCGATGTCGACTCCCCCGACCAAGTCGGGCACGCGTGATTTCCCCAAACCAGAGTTCACCGACGCCGAGGCCGGCGCCCTGGAGTTCCCGAGCTCGACGAGCCGCAGCTACAACTACTTCACCCCCGCTCGCATGCGGGCCTCGATGTACGAAGACGTCACCGTCGACGTACAACCTGACCCCGAACGCCATCTTCTGCAGGGGTGGATCTACGCCTTCGCCGACGGCCAGGCCGGCTACCCGAAGGACTGGACCGAGCTGAAGTCCTCGGACTGGCACACGTTCCTGGACCCCAACGGGGAATGGGAACAGACCATCTACCGCAACAACGCGAGCGCCGTACGCCAGGTCCAGAACAACCTGGCGAACGCCAAGGCGGCCAATGCGTACGGCGCGTGGGCGGCGGGATGGCAGGAGTTCGTCGCCCGCCACGTGGGCGCCTGGATGCACGCCGAGCACGGCCTGGGCATGCACCTGTTCATCGCGATCCAGCGCTCCGCGCCCACCAACATGATCAACAACGCCATGTCGGTGAACGCCGCGCACAAGCTGCGCTTCGCCCAGGACCTCGCGCTGTACAACCTCGACCTCACCGAGAACATCGAGGGTTTCGACGGCGCGGTCCACCGCGAGGTGTGGCAGGACGACGAGATCTGGCAGCCGGTACGGGAGAACGTCGAGCGGCTCACCGCCATCGTGGACTGGGCCGAGGCGCTCTTCGCCACCAACGTCATCTTCGAGTCACTGGTCGGCGAGTTGTTCCGCAGCGAGCTGGTCATGCAGATCGCGGCCAGGAACGGCGACTACACCACCCCGACGATCATGGGCGTGGGCGAGAACGACTACGCCCGCGACAGCGGCTACACCCGCGCTCTGTTCACCATGCTCGTCACGGACGAGACGCACGGCGCGCACAACATCGAGACCCTCGACGCCTGGACCGAACGCTGGCTGCCGGTGAGCCTCGCCGCGGCGCGCCACCTCCAGCCGCTGTGGTCCCAGCCCGCCGAGCGCGTCATCCGCTTCGAGGACTCACTCGACCGGGCCAAGGACCGGCTGCGCGGAGTCCTCGCCGACCTGCGCCTGAGCGAGCCGAAGGAGCTGTCCCAGTGACCGCGTACGAGTTCCAGCGGACCTCCTCCGGGAAGTGCGGCGTCACGCTGATGAACAACCAGGTCGGCTACGTCGTCGCCCAGGTGATGCGCGCCAAGGAGGGCGTGAAGGTGTCGGAGTACCCGTCGATGATCCGCGTCGACGGCGAGAACAAGCTCGTCTTCGACTTCGACGAGATCTCCGACGCCCTCGGCTTCGAGTTCGGCGTGCCCGACTTCGAGGAGATCATGTCCACCCACTACGGGCGGATGGTCCACCTCGACGACCAGACCGTGCTGTTCGCCAACCCCGAGGACGCGGCGGAGTACATCGACTTCGACCTGCGTCCGGTCCAGTAACGGTCCCCTTCTACGCCCTGTGCGGCGCGCACCACGATGCGCGCCGCACCGGGTGATCGTTCCCCCCGAGAGGTCATCGCATGTACGAGAAGGACGGCACCAGCTACTACATCGTCGACGGGCACGTGCACTTCTGGAACGCCGCGGCCGACAACCGCAACCGCTTCGGCGAGGGCTTCATCGAGTGCTTCTACGGCTACCACTCGTCCCTGTCGCCCGAAGAGTGGCTGTGGAGCAAGGACAAGTTCGACCGGTACACCGAGCAGGACATGATCCACGACCTGTTCGAGGTCGGCTACGCGGACAAGGCGATCTTCCAGCCCACGTACCTGAAGGACTTCTTCCCCGGCGGCTTCAACACGATCGAGCAGAACGCCGAGATCGCCGCGAGGCACCCCGACCGGTTCGTCGTGAACGGCGCCTTCGACCCGCGCGACGGCGAGCTGGGACTCCGGCGGCTGGAGGAGGACCACCGGCGTCACGGGATCAAGGGCGTCAAGCTCTACACCGCCGAGTGGAAGGGCTCCTCGCGCGGCTACAAGCTGTCGGACGCCTGGGCCCTGCGCTACCTGGAGAAGTGCCAGGAGCTGGGCATCACCAACATCCATGTCCACAAGGGCCCGACGATCTGGCCGCTCGACCGGGATGCCTTCGACGTCAAGGACATCGACGTCGCCGCCACCGAGTTCCCCGGCCTGAACTTCATCGTCGAGCACTGCGGGCTCCCCCGGCTGGACGACTTCTGCTGGATCGCCACGCAGGAGCCGAACGTCCTCGGCGGTCTCGCGGTCGCCATCCCGTTCATCCACAGCCGGCCGCGGTACTTCGCCAAGGTCATCGGCGAGCTGCTGTTCTGGCTCGGCGAGGACCGGATCACGTTCGCCAGCGACTACGCCATCTGGCAGCCCAAGTGGCTGGTGGAGAAGTTCGTCGACTTCCAGATCCCCGAGGACATGCAGGGCGAGTACGGGCAGCTCACCACCGACATCAAACGGAAGATCCTCGGCCTGAACGCCGCACGCCTGTACGACCTGAAGGTCCCGGACGAGCTGCGGGCCGTGGGCGACGGCTCCGGCACGGTCGCCTCGCCTGAGGCAGCGGTCGGGCCGGCATGAGCCCGGCGCGAACCCTGGTCATGGACGTCACGGCGGACGTCTGGACCGCACTCGGCACCGTACGCGACCCGGAGCTGGACCGGCCGATCACCGACCTGAAGTTCGTGAGCGAGGTGAGCACCGAGGACGGGCACGTCCGGGTACGCCTGCGCCTGCCCACCTACTTCTGTGCGCCCAACTTCGCCTACCTCATGGTCGACGACGCCCGGCGGGCGATCGCCGGCCTGCCCGGCGTGACCGGCGTGGAGGTCGTGCTGGAGGACCACTTCGCCTCCGACGAGATCAACCACGGGGTCGCGGCGGGCGAAGGGTTCGAAGCGGCCTTCGACGGGCTGGCGGCGGGCGAGCTCGGCGGCCTGCGGCGCGTGTTCCTCCGCAAGGGGTACGTCGCGGCGCAGGAACGCATGTGCGCCGGCCTGGCCGATCCCGACGTCCGTCTCGGCGACGTCCCGGACTCACCGGCCAAGGAGGCGTTCCTGCTCCGCCGCGCCGAGCTTGGCCTGGACTGCGCACCGGATTCGTACGTGCTCGCGGACCCGGACGGCGAACACGTCCCGGCCGGACGTGCCACGCGTTACCTCCGTTTCGCCCGGACCGTACGGATCAGTATGGAAAGTAACGAGGAGTACTGCCGCGGCCTCCTGCGCACCCGTTACGAGGAGAAACCATGAAAGCCGTCCAACTCAGCAAGTACGAGCAGCCCCCGGAGCTGACCGAGGTCCCGGACCCGGAGATCACCGGGCCGCTCGACGTCATCGTGCGGATCGGCGGCGCCGGCGTGTGCCGCACCGACCTGCACATCATCGAGGGCCAGTGGGCGCCCAAGACCGGCGTGACCCTTCCGTACACGCTCGGGCACGAGAACGCCGGCTGGGTCGCCGCGGTCGGCTCGGCCGTCACCAACGTGGCCGTCGGCGACACCGTGATCCTGCACCCGCTCGTCACCTGCGGGCTCTGCCGGGCCTGTCGCGACGGCGACGACGTGCACTGCGAGAACTCCGCGTTCCCCGGCATCGACACCGACGGCGGCTACGCGGAGCTGCTCAAGACCACCGCCCGTTCGGTGGTCAAGCTCGACCCGTCACTGCGGCCCGCCGACGTGGCGGCCCTCGCGGACGCCGGCCTCACCGCCTACCACGCGGTGGCCAAGGCCGCGCGGCGGCTGCGGCCCGGCCAGCGCGCCGTCGTGATCGGCGCGGGCGGCCTCGGGCACATCGGCGTCCAGGTGCTCAAGGCGCTGACCCCGGCCGAGATCATCGTGGTCGACCGGTCCGCCGACGCGCTGAAGCTGGCCGGGGACCTCGGCGCCGACCACACGGTCGTGGCCGACGGCTCCCAGGTCGAGGCCGTGATGGACCTGACCGGCGGGCAGGGCGCCGAGGCGGTGGTGGACTTCGTCGGCGAGGGCGGCGCGATCGAGGACGGTGTCGCCGTGCTGCGCCGCGCCGGCGACTACTACGTCATCGGGTACGGCGGCGCACTGAACGTCCCGACGATCGACATCATCTCCACCGAGATCAACTTCATCGGCAATCTCGTCGGGTCCTACAACGACCTGGCCGAGCTGATGGTCCTCGCGGCCCGCGGCAGGGTCGCGCTGCACACCGAGACGTATCCCCTGGACGCCTTCGCCCAGGCGCTCGCCGATCTCGACGGCGGACGCGTACGCGGCCGGGCGATCCTCATCCCTCCGGAGGCGTGATGGCCAAGGATCTGCGATTCGACCGCGAGGCGCGGCGACTGCTCGAACAGGGCGTCAACGCGCTCGCCGACGCCGTGAAGGTGACGCTCGGGCCCAAGGGCCGCAACGCCGTGCTGGAGAAGCTCACCGGCCCGCCCACGATCACCAATGACGGCGTCACCATCGCTCGGGAGATCCAGCTGCGGGACTCCTTCGCCAACATGGGCGCCCAGCTCGTCAAGGAGGTCGCCACCAAGACCAACGGCGACGCGGGCGACGGTACGACGACCGCGACCGTGCTGGCCCAGGCGATGGTCCGTGAGGGCCTGCGGCGCGTGGAGGCCGGCGCCAACCCCCAGCAGGTCAAGACGGGCATCGAGCAGGCGGTGGACCTGGTGGTGACCGCGCTGCGCGAGGCGTCACGGCCGGTGTCGGACGCCGCCGACCTGCTGCACGTCGCGACACTTGCCGCGAACAACGACCCGGTCATCGGCGAGGCCATCGCCGAGGCCATCGACCGGGTCGGCCCGAACGGCGTGATCACCGTCGAGGAGTCACCGGCCTTCGGGCTCGACGTCGACTTCGTCGAGGGCATGGAGTTCGACCGCGGCTACCTGTCCCCGCACATGGTGACCGAGCCGGGCCGGATGACCGCCGAGCTGGAGAACGCCTTCATCCTGCTCACCAACGAGAAGGTCTCCCGGGTGCAGGACCTGATGCCGGTGCTCGAGCAGGTCATGCGGGCCGGCGGGCCGCTGCTGATCGTCGCCGAGACGGTCGACGGCGCGGCGCTCGGCATGCTGGTCACCAACATGGTGCACCACACCTTCACCTCGGTGGCGGTACAGGCGCCCGGCTTCGGGCACCGCCGCATCGCCGAGCTGGGCGACATCGCCGCGGTCGTGGGCGGCGATGTCATCACCTCCGACGCAGGCTCCAGCCTGGCCGGCGTACGCCTGGAGCGGCTCGGCCGTGCCGCGAAGGTCACCGTCACGGAGAGCTACACGACCATCGTCGGCGGCCACGGCACGGCCGAACAGGTCGCGAACCGGATCGAGCAGCTCAAGACCGAGTTCCTGCGCGCCGAGAACGAGCACGACCGGGAGAAGCTGCAGGAGCGCATCGCCCGGCTGTCCAACAGCGTCGCGGTCATCCGGGTGGGCGCGGCCACGGGCGTGGAGCTGAAGGAGAAGCAGCACCGGGTGGAGGACTCCCTCTCGGCGACCCGCGCGGCCGTCGAGGAGGGTCTCGTGGCCGGTGGGGGTGCGGCCCTGGCGCAGGCCCGGCAGGTCCTCACCGGGCTGGACGTGACCGGCGACGCGGCGGTCGGCCGCGACATCGTGGCGGCGGCGCTCACCGAGCCGCTGCGCTGGATCGCGGTCAACGCCGGCTACGACGGCGACGAGGTGATCGAGCGGGTCGCCGCCGAGCACGGTGTCGGCTTCGACGCGCTGACCGGCGACTACGGCGACATGTTCGGGCGCGGCATCGTGGACCCCCTGAAGGTCACCCGGTGCGCCATCCAGAGCGCCGCGTCGATCGCCGCGCTGCTGCTCACCACCGAGACCCTCATCGTGGAGGAGATCCTGGTCAATCCCGGCGAGATCCACGCCCCCGGCTTCGGCGACCTGGCCGAGGGTCTCGTGCGGCCGTCCAACATTCCGTGACGGAGTCGGCCGCCGCACTGCCGCGACCATGGCGGGGCAGGGCAGGCTGGTTACGCCTGCTCGGCCCCGCCTTCGTCGCCTCGGTCGCCTACGTCGACCCGGGGAACTTCGCGACGAACGTTCAGGGCGGGGCACGGTTCGGGTTCCTGCTGCTGTGGGTCGTGGTGGCGGCCAACCTCACCGGCATGCTCCTGCAGTACCTGTCGGCCAAGCTCGGCATCGCCACCCGCCAGAGTCTGGCCGAGGTGTGCCGGGAGAGCTATCCGCGGCCGGTCGTCTGGGCGCTGTGGGTCCAGGGCGAGATCGTGGCGATCATGACCGACCTCGCCGAGTTCGTCGGCGGCGCGGTCGCGCTGACGCTGCTCTTCGGCTGGCCCCTGCCGTTCGGCGGCGTGGTGATCGCGGTGGCGTCCCTGCTGCTCCTGATGACGCGGGAACGTGGCCGCTGGTTCGAGGGCACGGTGGTCACGCTGCTCGCGGTGGTGCTGCTGGCGTTCCTCTACCAGACGCTGCGCGCCCAGGCACCGCTCGGCGACGTGGCGAGCGGCCTCGTCCCGCGTTTCGCCGGTGGGGAGAGCGTGCTGCTCGGGAGCGGCATCATCGGAGCCACGGTCATGCCGCACGCGCTGTACCTGCACTCGGCGCTCACCCGCTCGCACGGTCCGCGCGACCGGCGGGAGAGGGTGCTGCGCGCCCAGCGGCTGGACGTGCTCCTCGCCATGGGCATCGCCGGGGCGGTGAACGTCGCGGTCCTGGTCTCGGCCGGGGCCCTGTTCCATGGTGGCGGCTCGGCGCCGGGGACGCTCCAGGGCGCCTACTCGCGGTACGCGGAGACCGCCGGGCCGGTCGCGGCCGCCGCCTTCGCCGTGGCGCTGCTCGCGGCAGGGCTCGCCTCCTCCAGCGTCGGGGTGTACGCCGGCGAGGTGATCATGCAGGGATTCCTGCGGCGCCGGATCCCTCGCATCGTGCGCCGGCTGGTGGTGACGGTGCCGGCGCTGGTGGTGCTGGCGCTCACCCACGATCCGACGCGGGCACTGGTGCTCAGTCAGGTGGCGCTGTCGTTCGGCATCCCGTTCGCGCTGATCCCGCTGGTGCTGGCCACCCGGCGGCGTGACCTCATGGGTCCGTGGGTGAACCGGCCCGTCACCACGGCGGCCGCCGGTGCGGCCGCCGTGGTGATCGTGGGTCTCAACGTCGCGCTGCTGACCCTCGGCTGATCGATTACTGCGCGATGTCGATGCGCAGCGCGGTGGCGCCGCGCAGGTAGACGTGCTGGATGTCCGAGCGCGGCCGGTCGTCCTGGACGTGGGCCATCAGGCGGATCACCCGGGGCAGCGCGTGCGGCACGTCGATCTCGCTCGCGCACAGCAGCGGCACATCGTGGAAGCCGAGCTTGCGCGCGGCCAGCGCCGGGAACTCCGCGGTCAGGTCCGGCGTCGCGGTGAAGATGACGCTGATGACGTCGTCGGTGGTGAGGGCGTTGCGCGCCATCACCTCGGTGACGAGCTCGGCCGTCGCCTCCAGAATCTGGTCACGATCGTCGGCGTCGACCTGGGTAGCTCCGCGTACCGCTAGTACCGCCACAAAACCTCCCTATGAACTGCGGCGGTTCAGAGCTCCACCGCCGCGTACAGCTCGCCGATCTCCTTGGTGCTGAGCGCCCGGATGGTGCCCGACTTCAGCCGGCCGAGCTTGACCGGGCCGAACTCGGTACGGGCGAGTTGCTGTACCGGATGACCGACCTCGGCGAGCAGGCGGCGCACGATGTGCTTACGGCCTTCGTGAAGGGTTACCTCGACGAGGATCCGCTTACCGACCTGGTCGAAGATGCGGAAGTCATCGGCCTTGGCGAAGCCGTCCGCGAGCTGGACGCCGTGCATGAGCCTCCTGCCGACGTCACGGCCGATCGGCCCGTGGATCTCGGCGAGATAGGTCTTTGAAACACCGTATCGCGGGTGCATCAGCCGATTCGCCAGCTCACCGTCGTTGGTAAGCAGCAGCAGCCCCTCGGTGTCGGTGTCGAGACGGCCGACGTGGAAGAGCCGCTCGGGCACGTCGCCGACGTAGGTCATCAGCGACTTGCGCCCCCGCGGGTCGGACATGGTGCTGACCACGCCGGTGGGCTTGTTGAGCATGTAGTAGCGCAGCTCGGTACGGGTGGGGATGCGCTTGCCGTCGACGTGGATGACGGCCTGCTGAGGGTCGACGCGCGCGCCGAACCAGGTCACCTTCTCGCCGTCGACGGTCACCCGGCCGGCCGCGATCAGGTCCTCAGAGGCGCGCCGGCTGGCCACACCCGCATCGGCGAGCACCTTTTGGAGGCGTATGCCGTCGTTGGTCTCGTTCACTGCTGAAGTTCCTCTATGCCTTCCAGGTCATCGGGCAGGTACGGGGCGAGCTCGGGCAGCTCGTCCACGGCGTTCAGGCCGAGCCGCTCCAGGAAGTAGGTCGTGGTCCGGTAGAGCACCGCCTGGTGCTCCGGATCGTGCCCCGCCTCCTCGATGAGGCCCCGCAACGTCAGGGTGCGGATCACGCCGTCGCTGTTGACCCCACGGATCGCCGACACCCGTGCCCGGCTCACCGGCTGCCGGTAGGCGATCACGGCGAGCGTCTCCAGCGCGGCCTGTGTCAGGCGCGCCGCCTGGCCGTCCCGCACGAACCGCTCGACGAGAGGGGCGCACACATCTCGAGTGTAGAACCGCCAGCCACCGGCGATCTCTCTCAGGTCGAACCCCCGCGCCTGTGCGGTGTATTCCGCCGCGAGTTCCCGCAGTGTGACGGAGACTTCCTCCCGCGGCCGTTCGATGATCTGCGCGAGGGTCACCTCGGGAACGGGCTCGTCCACGACCAGCAGGATGGCCTCCAGGCCGGCCCGCAGGGACGGCTCCGCCGCCCCGGCCGCGTCTTCCGGCTCCGGCGTGTCGAACAGCCCTCCGGACGCCGTACCGGCGCCCTCCGCGGCGCCGGCGTCGTCAGGCGGCGCGGCCGCGTCAGGCGTCTCGCTACCGTCGGCGGCCTCCGCCTCGGCGGGCCGCTCCGGCTCTGGTGGCGTGTCAGTCATCGTGGGTCTCCACGGGTCGTCCTGAGTAGTCGTCGCCGACCACGACCTCGCCCTCTTCGGCGCCGGTCCAGGTGATGTAGAGCTCGCCGAGGGGCTCGAGCTGCTCCAGCGAGACCGCCTGCTCGCGGTAGAGCTCCAGCACGGCCAGGAACCGGGCCACGACCTCGAACGTGCCGGCGCAGTCGGCGGTGAGGGAGCGGAAGGTGGCGCGCTCCACGCGCCGCAGCCGCTCCACCAGCAGGGTCGCCTGCTCCCGTACGCTCGCCTGCGGTGCGTAGATGTGCTCCAACGACACCAGCGGCACCGGCTTGGGCGCCAGGGTCTTGGCGGCCAGGCGGGCGAACTCGGCCGGTCCGAGGCCGAGGAGCACCTCGGGCAGGAGGTTCGCGAAGCGCGGCTCCATCGGCACCGTACGCGCGAAGCGGCGGGACTCACGTGCGATCCGGCCGGAGAAGACCGCGGCGACCTCCTTGTACGCCCGGTACTGCAGGAGCCGGGCGAAGAGCAGGTCACGGGCGTCCAGCAGGGCGAGGTCCTCTTCGTCCTCGACCTCACCGGAGGGCAGCAGCCGCGCCGCCTTCAGGTCGAGAAGGGTGGCCGCGACCAGCAGGAAGTAGCTCGCCTGGTCGAGGTCCCATTCGCGGCCCTTGGAGCGAATGTGGGCGATGAACTCGTCGGTGACCCTGTGGAGGGACACCTCGGTGATGTCGAGCTTGTGCTTGGCGATGAGACCCAGGAGCAGGTCGAAGGGACCCTCGAAGTTGTCGAGGTGCACCTCGAATCCTCGATTGGGCTCCTCCGCGGCCGGCTCACTCACCTGGTCAACGGTAGTGGAGCTCACGCACTCCCCTGGCGCCTGCGCGCGGGAATCCCGATGTGGTGTCCCCGCGGCGACCCTCCGGTGCGGTCACCCTGTGCGGCCGCGCCGGAATCGGTCACATGAGGGAATGCCACCTCTGGAGTACCTCCTTGGCGAGCTCCCGGTAGGCGTTCGCGCCCATGGACGACGGGTCGAAGCGGGTGATGGGCTCACCCACGACCGTGGCGTCCGGGAACCGGATCGTGCGGTTGATGACCGTATGGAAGACCTGGTCACCGAAGGCGTCCACGATGCGGCCGAGCACCTCACGGGTGTGGAGGGTACGGGAGTCGTACATCGTCGCGAGGAAGCCGTCGATGGTCAGCTCCTGGTTGAGCCGCCCCTGGACCTTCTCGATCGTCTCCATGAGGAGCGCGACACCGCGCATCGCGAAGTATTCGCACTCCAGAGGAACGAGAACACCCTGGCTCGCGGTCAGCGCGTTCACGGTCAGCAGACCGAGCGAGGGCTGACAGTCGATCATGATGTAGTCGTAGTCGGCCACGACCGGCTTGAGCAGGCCGCCCAGGATGTACTCCCGGCCGACCTCGTGGACGAGCTGGACCTCCGCGCCGGACAGGTCGATGTTGCTGGGCAGCAGGTCCATGCCCTCGACGCTGGTCTCCAGGATGACCTCTTCGACCTCCACGCCCCGCTCCATGAGCAGGTTGTAGATCGTGAGGTCGAGCTGGCGAGGGTCGCCCTTGCCCAGGCCGACCGACAGCGCTCCCTGGGGGTCGAAGTCGACCAGGAGCACCCGTCTGCCCTGCTCCGCCAGTGCGGCGCCCAGGTTTATGGTCGTCGTCGTCTTGCCGACGCCACCCTTTTGGTTACAGACCGAGACGATTCGGGCGGGCCCGTGCTCGGCCAGGGCAGGCGGATCGGGGAACGACGGTTTGGGACGCTGCGTCGGACCCAGTGACGCGGCGTCTCGCGGATCGGTCGCGATCGCGGTCGAGAGCGCCCTTTCGGATCGTGCTCTCTCCTGCTGCGCGCTGATGTCAGTCACCAGCTACTCGAACCTCCCCGGCGACCTCGGTTTACCGTCAGAATGGGGACTCTATGGCCTGTCAAGTACAGCGGCAAGGCGGCACACCGGCCATCACGGTATTGGTCAGGCGTTGGCCCGAGGGTGCGCCGACGCGTAGACCTCACGCAGCCGATCGACGGTGACCAGGGTGTAGATCTGGGTCGTCGTCACGGACGCGTGGCCCAGCAACTCCTGGACCACCCTAACGTCGGCGCCGCCCTCGAGGAGGTGCGTCGCGAAAGAGTGCCGGAGAGTGTGCGGCGAGACGTCCTTCAGCTCGGCGCGCCCGGCCGCCGACCGTAGCGTCGACCAGGCGCTCTGCCGGGAGAGCCGCCCGCCGCGGGCGTTGAGGAACAGCGCGGCGCCGCCCTGACCGCGAGGGTTCAGGGCGGGCCGCGCCCGCATCAGGTAGGCCTCCAGCGCCGCGCCGGCGTACCGGCCCACCGGAACGAGGCGGTCCTTGGCCCCCTTGCCCTGCAGGCGCACCACGCCGCCGGCGAGGTCGACGTCGCCGACCTCCAGCCCGACCGCCTCGGAGATCCGCGCGCCGGTGCCGTACAGCACCTCCAGCAGCGCGCGGTCGCGCAGGTCGCGCGCCGTGTCACCCGGGCCGGCCGCGGCGAGGAGGCGTTCGACGTCCTCGATCGCGATCGCCTTGGGCAGCCGGCGCGGGGGCGGCG
>JAOPYG010000089.1 GCA_025964685.1 Actinoallomurus sp.
TGATGGAGGCCGCGGCCGACTCGGCCTTCGGCCGGCCCACGTCGGACTGGCCGTGGATGATCTGCCGCTGCAGGTTCGACTCGTCGACGATGTCGAAGTCGATCACACCGAGTGTGCCCACACCGGCGGCCGCCAGGTACATCAGTGCGGGTGAGCCCAGGCCGCCGGCGCCCACGCACAGCACCTTGGCGTTCTTCAGGCGCTTCTGCCCGGCCATCCCGACATCCGGGATGATCAGGTGGCGCGAGTAGCGCCGTACCTCATCGACGGTGAGCCCGTCCGCGGGCTCGACCAGGGGTGGCAACGACACGATGTCTCCTGTGCGTGCTCGATTTTGTCCGGACGGACACTCTTGTGCCCGAACAGTGTCCTATCCAGGCGACAACTCTCCTATAGCGCCTCCCATTCCCGTAGGGCCCTCAACCAGGGGCGTTCAATCCCTGCCGTAGGAGAGGTTTCACGATCGGGACGCGTCTCCATCGGCATAGATCGCTAAATAGCGGGCACATCGCAGCCGTACACCCTCAGCGAGGAGATGCAACCATGAGTCTCATAGACAAGGTCAAGAACAAGCTGCAGATGGCGAAGGGCCATGGCAAGGAAGAGGCCGGCCACGCCACCGGCAATCCGGACCTGGAGGCCCAGGGCCGGAGCGACCGCGTCGAGGGCGGCGCCAAGCAGGCCGGCGAGCACGTCAAGGACGTGGGCAAGGACATTAAGGACAGCTTCAAGAAGTGACGCGCCGGCCTCAACCGGCAGCGGAGGTCGTGTCCTCGGGCAGTGCGATGTCTTCCAGCATCGCGCGAAACTCCCGGGCCACGACCTCCGGGCGTTCCATCTGTGCCACGTGCCCCACATCGGGCAGCAGGACCACGCGAGCACGTTTGAAGATCCGGCCCGCGCGGGCCGCCATCCGCGGGTCGACCAGCCGGTCGTGGCGGCCGTAGATGAGCAGCGTCGGCGCGGTCACCCGCGCGGCGTAACGCCACAGAGAGCGCCGGACGTAGGCGTTGACGATGCCCCGTGAGGACGCGATGAGCGCCTCGGAGGTGTGGGACAGCCCGTCACGCCGGCGTACGTCCTCCACGAACTCCATCAGCCGATCCGGGTGCACGCCCGTGGGGTCGGCGAAGCACATGTCGAGGGTGCCCTGGACGCGCTGCTCGGGGGACAGCAGGGTGAACCTCCGCACCGCCCACGGCCCGAAGCCCGGCATCGTGGCGGCCAGGATGCGCGCCGAGCCGTACCTGAGGCGCAGGTCCGGCAGGGCCGGCGAGACGAGCGTGAGCGTGCGCACCAGATCGGGACGGGCGCCGGCCAGGCGCGTGGCGATCGCGCCGCCGAGCGAGTTGCCGAACAGGTGCACGGGCCCGCTGGCACGCTTTTCGATCAGCCGGATGACGCTCTTGGCGTGCGCGTCGATCGAGTAGTCGCGGTGCGGCGGCGGAGGTGAGTAGCCGAAGCCCGGAAGATCGACCGCGTCGCAGGCGAAATCGCCGGAGAGCAGCCCCATCAGGTCGGTCCAGTTCGATGCCGACCCGGCGAGTCCGTGCACGAAAACGGCCGACTCGGCATCGGGGCCACGTGCGGGCGCCGTCCGCGTGAAGACCTGCAGATCACCGAGCGAGATGAGCTCGCCAGGCCAGGCCGGAATCGGAGCACTCATATGGAGGGAAACAATACGCGGGTCGATTCTGTGCCCTCGCCCGCCTTGACCCGATCTTGGACATAGCCAGGGCGACCCACCAGGAAAACGGCCGATCTGCACGCTGACCTGCGAGGACAGACTCCCGCTCCCGCCACCCGGAGAGCCGGGCCGCCGGGGCCGACTTACGAGGGGCACGGCAGGACCGCGACGGAATGCCAGAGCGGCCACGCGGCAAAAAGCTCAGGGCCACCCACCGCGAAGGTGGATGGCCCTGAGCTTGATCTAGAACCGGTTACTGGGCCGGCTCGCGACGGGGGCGGCGGCCCTCGGGACGCCGATCATCGCGACGGGGACCGCCGGAGCGGCCATCCGGATGCGGACGGGCGCCCTCGTGACGCTCACCCTGACGCTCAGCGTCGCGGTGCTCGCTGTACCGGCCGCCGGGGCGGCCCTCGCGGCGCTCACCGTGTCGCGGCGCGGGGCGCCGGCCACGGCCTTCCGGCCGGTAGCCGCGGCGCTGCGGGCGCGTCTGCTCGGGCTGCACCTCGACCGGCACGCCGCTCGGCGCCTGCGCGCCGGTGACGCGGATCAGCGTGTCGTCACCGACGGACACCCTCGACCGCTGGGCGTTGACGCCGGCCCGGCGCATCATGCGCTCGGCGTTGCGGACCTCGTTGTGCGCCACGAGCGTCGCGACCGTGCCACGCTCGCCGGCGCGGGCGGTGCGGCCCGCGCGGTGCAGGTAGTCCTTGTGGTCGGCGGCCAGGTCGACGTGCACCACGAGGGTGACGTCGTCGACGTGGATGCCGCGCGCCGCCACGTCGGTGGCGATGAGGACGGCGACCTTGCCCTCCCGGAACTCCGCGAGGGTGCGGGTGCGGGCGGACTGGGTCTTGCCGCCGTGCAGGGCGCCGGCGCGGACCCCGACGCGGGCGAGCCGCTTCGCCAGTGCGTCCACGCCGTGCTTGGTGCGGACGAACATGATCGTGCGGCCCTCACGGCCGGCGACCTCGGCGATGACGTCGTGCTTCTGCGCGCGGTCGACGATGAACAGGTGGTGGTCCATGGTCTCGACCGGCGAGACGGCCGGCGCGACCGAGTGGGTCACCGGGTCGTGCAGGTAGCGGCGGACCAGCTTGTCGACGTCGCCGTCGAGCGTGGCCGAGAACAGCATCCGCTGCCCGTTGTTCGGGATCTGGTCGAGCAGCGCGGACACGGCCGGCATGAAGCCGAGGTCGCACATGTGGTCGGCCTCGTCGAGGACGGTGATCTGCACGTCCGCGAGCGAGCAGGCGCCACGCTCGATGAGGTCGGTGAGCCGGCCCGGCGTGGCGACCAGCAGGTCGACGCCGCGGCGCAGCGCCTGGATCTGGCTGGCCATCGACATACCGCCGACGACGGTCTTGGCGTGCAGGTTGAGGCTGCGGCCGAGCGGGGCCAGAGCGTCCTGGACCTGCATGGCGAGCTCTCGAGTCGGCACGAGGATGAGTGCGGACGGCCGCTTGGGCGCGGCCGGACGGCCCGCGATCCTGGTCAGGAGCGGGAGCCCGAAGGCGAGGGTCTTACCGGAGCCGGTCTGGCCCCGGCCGAGCACGTCCCGTCCGGCAAGAGTGTCGGGCAGGCAAGCCGTCTGGATCGGAAACGGCGTCGTGATGCCGCGGCGCTCCAGTGCGGAGACCAGCCGCTCCGGAAGGCCGAGCTCGGCGAAGGAGGGCAGGGTCGGTGAAGCTGATGTCAAGAAAGAACCTCTCAAGAAGGGGCCGCCTCGAGAGGTTCCGCAAAGATCGGGGGGATCGCGGACTCGCAGCCGGCCATCGGCGCGGAATGCGCCTGAACACGAAACACAAAGCCTACAGGGCGTCACAACCGACACGAGGACGGGATCATTCCCGCAGCGCGCGAATCTTCCTCATCCGCTGGTCAGGCCGATTTGCGGGTGCCGCTTCCGCTCTTGGTCCCCGATTTGGTGGATTTCGCGCCGCCTGTCTTGCCGGTTGATCCGGACTTGCCGCCGGACTTGGCCGCGGCCTTGGTGCCGGTACCGGCCTTGCGACCGGAGGTGCTCTTCTTCGTCTTGCCGTCGGACTCGCCGCCGGAGCGGCCCTTCTTCGCCGCCTCGACGCTGGCCCGCAACGCGCTGAGCAGGTCGGAAGCTGCCGGGGCCTCCTCTTCGGGCTCCTGCGCGACGATCTCCTTGCCCTCGATCTTGGCCTCGATGACCTCCTGGAGCGCCTCACGGTAGGCGTCCTTGTACTCCGTCGGGTCGAAGTCGCCCTCCATCGACTCGATCAGCGAGGACGCCATCTGCAGCTCCTGGGGGCGCAGATCGACGTCCTCGTCGAGGAACTTGAAGTCGGGTTCGCGGACCTCGTCCGGCCACAGCATCGTCTCCAGCACGAAGACCCCGTCGCGTACACGGAGCGTGGCGAGCGACTCACGCTGCCGCAGCGCGACCTTGACGACGGCGACCTTGCCGGAGCTCTCCAGCGCGTCGCGCAGGAGGGCGTACGGCTTGGTGCCCTGGGCCTCCGGCTCGAGGTAGTAGGTCTTGTTGAAGTAGATCGGATCCACCTGTTCCATCGGCGCGAACAAGAGCACGTCGATGCGGCGGCTGGTGGTCAGCGGCAGATTGGCGAAGTCCTCGTCCGTGAGGACGACCATCTCCCCGCTCGGCAGTTCGTACCCCTTGGCGATGTCGGAGTACGGCACCTCCTGGCCGTCCTTCGTGCAGACGCGCTTGTACTTGATCCGGCCGCCGTCCTCGCGGTGGACCTGGTGGAACGCCACGTCGCGCTGCTCCGTGGCGGAGTACAGCTTCACCGGAATCGTGACGAGCCCGAAGGAGATGGCGCCCTTCCAGATGCTGCGCATGAGGTTCCCTGCCCGTCGCGCGGTCGATCTTGATTTCCCGAATTGCGAAGTTTGTTCGAATATACGGTTGCCGCTCCGTCACGGCCAGTACCCACCAGGCAGATCCGGAATCCCCCGAGCGCGTACTCCGGCGCCGCTGGCGTCAGGCGCGAGCGAGATGGGCAGAAACGCCGTATGGGTGACCCGATGCCCGACAACATCCAGCCAATGCTCGCCACGACCGGCGACCTACCGGACGACGTCGCTCGCTGGGCCCTCGAGATCAAGTGGGACGGCGTGCGCGCGCTCGTGTACGTCGCGGACGGCCGCGTACGCGCGGTCGGCCGCCGCGGAATCGACGCGACCAGCCGCTACCCCGAACTCCAGGCGCTCGCCGACCTCCTGCCCGACCAGTCGGCGGTCATCGACGGCGAGGTCGTCGCCTTCGACTCCGAGGGACGTCCGAGCTTCGAGCGACTCCAGCAACGCATGCACGTGAACCGCCCCGACGCACGGCTCATCCGCCAGGTGCCGGTGCACTACGTGGCCTTCGACCTTCCCTACCTGAGCGGGCACGAGCTGTACGACCTGCCGTACCGCGACCGGCGCGCGCTGCTCGACGAGCTCGAGCTGTCCGCCGGGCCGATCGAGGCCCCGCCGTACCTGGACGGCGCCGAGGTCGAGCAGGTACGCGAGCTGCGCGAGTACACGCGGGAGCAGGGGCTCGAAGGTCTCATCGCCAAACGGCTGGACTCCCCCTACCGGCCGGGCCGCCGGGTCGACTTCTGGCTCAAGGTGAAGAACTTCCGCACCCAGGAGGTCGTGGTCGGCGGCTGGAAGGCCGGCAAGGGACGGCGTGAGGGCGGCGTCGGCTCGCTGCTGCTGGGCGTCTACGACGGCGGCGACCTGCGCTTCGTCGGCCATGTCGGCACCGGGTTCACCGACGTGGAGCTCGATGACCTGCACAAGCAGCTGACCTTCCTCGAACGGCCGGACAGCCCGTACGTCGGCAGGGTCCCGCGGGAGCACGCGCGGTTCGCGAACTGGGTCGACCCGTCGCTGACGGGCGAGGTGGAGTTCTCCCGCTGGACGCGCGACGGCAGGCTCCTGCACGCCTCCTGGCGCGGCCTGCGGCCGGAGATCCCTCCGGAGGAGGTCCGCCGGGAGTCCTGACGCGCGTCACGCCATGGACACGCTCGTAATGCTCCGCGCGCCCGTACGCGACGGGACAGGATTGAAACCCGCATCGCCGGGGAGAGGGGCGGGGTGAGCGCCAAGACGAGGGTCGAGGTCGACGGCACCCAGCTCACGCTGTCCAACCTCGACAAGGTCCTCTACCCCGGCCACGGCTTCACCAAGGGCGAGGTCATCGACTACTACGCGCGGATCGCGCCGGCGATGCTCCCGCACCTGGCCGGCCGCCCGGCGACTCGCCTGCGCTATCCGGAGGGCGTCGACGGACAGTCCTTCTTCGAGAAGAACGCACCGCCGCACACGCCGGAGTGGGTGCGCACGGTCGAACTGCCGACGCCGGGGGGCAGCCGCGACTCGCTCAGGTTCGTCGTCATCGACGACCTGGCGACACTGGTGTGGACCGCCAACCTGGCCGCGCTGGAGCTGCACGTCCCGCAGTGGCGCGTCGGACCGCGGGGTGCGGCACACGATCCCGACCTGCTGGTCTTCGACCTCGATCCGGGCGCGCCGGCGGGCATGGACGACGCACGCGAGGTCGCCGGGCTGCTCCGGGCCCTGCTGGACGACGACGGGCTGGAGTCCTTCCCCAAGACGAGCGGCCGCAAGGGCCTGCACCTGTACGTCCCGATCGCCGAGACCTCCGACGAGCGCACCTCCGCCTACGCGAAGGAGGCGGCGCAGCGGCTCGAGAAGGACCATCGCGACCTGGTCGTCAGCCGCATGGACAAGAAGCTCCGCCACGGCAAGGTCTTCGTCGACTGGAGCCAGAACAACCGGCACAAGACCACCGTCGCGCCCTACTCACTGCGGGCGGGACACGAGCCGTACGTCTCGGCGCCGGTGACCTGGGACGAGATCGAGAGTGGCGCCGATCTGCGCTTCCGCCCCGATCAGGTCCGCGACCGCGTTGAGCAGGACGGGGACCTGCTCGCGCCCCTGCTGGAGCTGCGACAGAAACTTCCATGAACCCTTCAGGCTGCGTACAGGACCCCGTCCGGTGCGTCACCATTGGTCCGTGGGGCGATCCCGTCGGTCACAGTCAGTGACCGCGGGACAGTCCGTCCCATGTGTTTCACGCGCCCAGGGCGCGGATTGAGAGGATGAGCAGGTGACGGACGCGCAGGACAAGCGCTACGACGTCCTTGTGCTCGGCGGCGGCGCCGGTAAGAACATCGCCGCCGACCTTGCGCGAGCGGGACGTTCGGTCGCACTCGTGGAGAGCCGGCTGGTCGGCGGAGAGTGCCCCTATTTCGCGTGCATGCCGTCGAAGTCGCTGCTGCACTCGGCACGCCGTGGGGAGACCTGGGAGCACGCCGTGGCACGCCGCGACGAGGTGACCCGCCATCTCGACGACGCGCCCACGGCGGCCGAGATGGCCGAGGCCGGCGTGACGGTGATCCGGGGCCGGGGACGCGTCGCGCGCCCCGGCGCGGTCGAGGTCGACGGCGCCGAGTACGGCTACACCGACCTCGTGGTGGCGACCGGCAGCGAGCCGATCACGCCCGACGTCGAGGGCATCGGCGACGTCCCCACCTGGACCAGCGATGAGGCGCTGACCCGCCCGGACCTGCCGCGCCGCCTGGTCGTGCTCGGCGGAGGGCCGGTCGGCTGTGAGCTCAGCCAGATCTACGCCGCCTTCGGCTCGCAGGTGACCCTGGTGGAGGCGGCCGACCGGCTGCTGGCCGCGGAGGCGCCGTTCATCGGCGACCTCCTCGCCGACGTGCTCCGCCGTATGGGCGCCGACCTGCGCCTCGGCGTGGGCGCGACACGCGCCGAGCGCACCGAGAGCGGCCTGCGCCTGCACCTCTCCGACGGCGGCCACATCGACGCGGACCGCATCCTCATCGCGGCCGGCCGCCGGCCGCGCGTCGCCGACCTCGGGCTGGACAAGCTCGGCGTCCAGGCCGACCCGAAGCGCGGGATCGCCGTCGACGTCACCTGCAAGGCCATCGTCGACCCCGACACGGAAACGGACGGCACGACGGTGTGGGCGGCGGGCGATGTCACGGGTCTGGCGCCCTACACGCACGCGGCCAACTACCAGTCGCGCGTGGTCGTCTCCAACGTGCTCGGCAAGCGCCGCGAGGCCGACTACCGTGCCGTGCCGCGTGCCGTCTACACCACGCCCTCGATGTACGCCGTCGGCGTCTCGCCGGTCTCCGCGACCGGACTGGAACTGGTGGCGGCCGGGTACGACCTGTCGAACACCCCGCGGGCGACGGTGGAGGACGACGAGCGGGGACGCGTCGAGCTGTACGCCGACCGCGCCCGGGGTGTCCTCGTGGGGGCCGCTGCCATCGGCCTTTACGCTGAGGAGTGGATGAGCGAGATCACGCTGGCCATCCGGGCCGAGACGCCGCTGAGCATCCTGGCCGACGTGGTCCACGCGTTCCCGACTTACGGCGAGGCCATCGAGCCGGTTCTGCGCGAGCTGACCGAACGGCTCTGAGAATGCTGGGGGAAGCATGTCCGACGAAGAGATCGAGCTGAGCGTCGAGACTCCGGAGGCCGACGCGGCCGAGCAGTACACACCCGTACACGACGACGAACGGCCCGAGCCGCTGACGGTGCCCATCGAGGCGAACGACGCCGACGCCGTCGAGCAGCACATCCGCGTCCGTGACTACTCCGAGCGCTGGCCCGACACCGTGCCTGTGGAGGCCAATGAGGCCGACGCCGCCGAGCAGCACATCGCGGTGCGCGACGAGCAACTGGACGAGGACGACGACTATCGGTGAGGCACTGCTCGCGACCCGGTGTTACCCAGCCGTAGGATGGTCGTTCCAGGCGCTTTCGCGTTCCGGCGCCGCTCTGCAGCTGATCGGAGAACCCACGTGACCGCAACCCCGGACGCCCGCCCTCGGGGCACCAGGCTCCCGAGGATGGCACGCCGTCGTCAGCTGCTGGGCGCCGCGCAGGAGGTGTTCGTCGCACAGGGCTACCACGCCGCCGCGATGGACGAGAACGCCGAACGCGCCGGCGTCAGCAAGCCCGTGCTCTACCAGCACTTCCCGGGCAAGCTCGAGCTCTACCTGGCGCTGCTCGACGAGCACGCCGAGGGTCTGGTCCAGCGCGTACGCGACGCGCTGGCCTCGACGCCGGACAACAAGCTGCGGGTCGAGCGGACCATGGAGGCCTTCTACGACTTCGTGGCCGGCGAGGGCGAGGCGTACCGCCTGGTCTTCGAATCCGACCTGCGCAACGTCGCCCCGGTGCGCGCGCGGGTGGACCGCACCAATCAGCAGTGCGCGGAGATGATCGCCCAGGTCATCCAGGAGGACACCGGCGTCTCCAGCGAGGAGGCGCACCTGCTGGGCATGGGCCTGGTCGGCATGGCCGAGGTGAGCGCGCGCTACTGGCTGTCACAGCGCGGCACGCTCACCCAGGAGCAGGCCGAGCGCCTCATCGCCCGGCTGTCCTGGCGCGGCATCGGCGCGTTCCCCCGCACGACCTGAACGTCCCGTCGTGCCGGCGGCCGTGCGATAGTGCCTGAAAGCCGATCATGCCCGATTCGCCGGGTGGGCGGCACTCCAACGACGGATGACTCACGGAGGATAGACGTGCAGGTCAGGATCGGTGTGCAGTCCGTACCCAAGGAGCTCGTCGTGGAGACGTCCCTGTCCTCGGACGAGATAGAACAGGCGGTGGGCGACGCGCTCGGCGACCCGGACGGCGTCTTCACGCTCAAGAGCAAGAACGGCCGCGTCGTCGTCCCCTCCTCCAAGCTGGCCTACGTCGAGATCGCCGAGACCGACGTACCGGCCGTCGGATTCGGGGCGTTCTGACCCGCGGCTCCGAACGACCTGACGCCGGGGCCCTGTCCCCGAGGTCAAGTCCCGGCCGTCCGAACAGCCGGGATCGCCCAGCAGAACGATCCCTCCGTCGGCGGCTCGCCGCGCGCTCCCGCGGGAATGGCCGGATGCGGCCAGTGGAGCGCCCTGAAGGGCCGCAGAGGGCGTGAGGCGGCCCGTAGGCCCGCCAGCAGGGCCTACGGGCCCCAGCGGCGCCCGTAAGGCCCCACCAGGGCTCGGAGGCCTGTCCCCGCGCCGCCACAGCCGCCCGTTCCCCGGACGAGGGAACACCACGGCAGGCCGAAGGGCTGAACGCGGTCTCGCAGCGACATCGAGGACGGACGGAATGAAAAGGGACGGACGTGTGTTCAAGCTGCGAGTGGGGGACTTTCTGTTTCCGATCTCTCCCGCTACACTGCGTGGCGATATGTGACCGCGCGCTGCGCAGCGCGACCCCCGGTCACGTCCTTAGGAAGAATTTGACGGCTGGTCCCTCCCGCGCGAGTGCGCGACAGTATGCGACGACCGGCAGGTGCAACAAGGCCCTGCCGTGGGCGGCGCACGAGTCGCGACCGCGAGATGGCCTGCTGCGCCACCGACCTGGTGCATGCGCGGCGCCGAGCGGACCCCGCACTCTGGAGGCTGAACGCCCTGACGACCTTTAATGATCTGGGAGTAATTCCAGAAATAGCAGCTGCCCTCGAAACCGAGGGCATCATCGAACCGTTCCCGATCCAATCACTCGCCGTGCCCATCGGGCTCGGCGGTCACGACATCATCGGCCAGGCGCGCACCGGCACCGGCAAGACCCTTGCCTTCGGCATCCCGCTGCTGCAGCGCATCCAGCACGGCGGCAAGAAGCCGCTCGCGCTGGTCATCGTGCCAACGCGCGAGCTGGCCATCCAGGTCACGGCCGACCTGGTCGTCGCCGGCGCCAAGCTCGGCAGCCGTGTGCTGTCGGTGTACGGCGGCCGTGCGTACGAACCACAGATCAACGCCCTCAAGGACGGCGTCGAGGCCGTCGTCGGCACGCCGGGACGCCTGCTCGACCTGGTCAAGCAGAAGTACCTCGACCTGTCGCAGGTGGAGGTGCTCGTCCTGGACGAGGCCGACCGCATGCTCGACCTGGGCTTCCTGCCCGACATCGAGCGTCTCGTCGACCGGGTGCCCGCGAAGCGGCAGACGATGCTGTTCTCGGCGACCATGCCGGGCGAGATCGTCGCGCTGTCCCGCAAGTACCTCACCCGTCCGACCAACGTACGGGCCGAGTCGCACGAGGAGTCCGAGGCGACTCCGCAGGTCGTGCAGCACGTCTTCCAGGCACACCAGATGGACAAGCCCGAGCTTCTCGCCCGCGTTCTGCAGGCGCGCGGCCGCGGCCTGACCATGGTGTTCTGTCAGACCAAGCGCGCGTGCGACCGTGTCGCCGAAGACCTCGGCAAGCGCGGCTTCGCCGCCGCGGCGGTCCACGGCGACCTCGGCCAGGGTCAGCGCGAGCGGGCCCTGCGGGCCTTCCGGGCCGGAAAGATCGACGTGCTCGTCGCCACCGATGTGGCGGCCCGTGGTCTCGACGTCGATGACGTGACCCACGTCATCAACTACGAGTGCCCCGACGCCGCCGACACCTACGTGCACCGCATCGGCCGCACGGGCCGCGCGGGCAAAGAGGGCATCTCGGTGACGCTGGTCGACTGGAAGGACCTCCAGCGCTGGAAGCTCGTCAACGCGGCGCTCGGCACGGACTTCGCCGAGCCGGCGGAGACGTACTCCACCTCCGAGCACCTCTACGAGGCGCTCGACATCCCGTCCGGCATCACCGGCACCCTCCCGAAGGCCCAGCGTGAACGCGCCGGACTGGAGGCCGAGGAGGTCGAGGACATCGGCGAGACCGGCCGTAACCGTACGGCGCAGCGCAAGGAGCCTCAGGCCGAAAAGCCTCGCAAGCGCAGCCGCGCCCGGCAGCGCACCCGAGGCGGCCAGCCGCTCGAAGCCGACAGCGCGTTCGGCACCGACAGTGCCGACACGACCGTCGAGGCACCAGAGCCGGCGGCCGAAAAGGCACCTCGGACCCGTCGGCGCGCACCGCGGACGGCCGACACCCAGACCGACACCCAGACCGACATCGCTACCGAGACCGAGACGGCCGAGCCCACTCGCCCGGCACGGCGACGCGCTCCGCGTACCGCCGAGCCCGAGACGGTCGCCGTAACGGAGACACAGGCCGCACCGGCCCGGCATGAGGCGCCAGCGGCGCCCCCGGCGTTCACCGCGCCCACCGAGCCCGCCGCATCCACGGCGGCGGCCACGACCGCCGGTATTCCGGTCGTGCAGTTCATGGCACCGCCGGCCGATCCCTCCGCCGAGGAGGAGCTTCCGGTCGAACCGACGCAGTCCAACCCCAGGCGCAGGCGCCGCACCCGTAGTGGTGGAGCGCGCAACAACGCCTGACCGGACGTGACAAGGGGCGTGGAGACGTACCGCGCCCCTTTCTCATGCCCTGAGCGGCTTACGGGCGCAGGCTCAGGGCGTGGCGCGGTCGATCGGTGATCAATACGGCGACCCGCGAGTCCTCCAGGAACCGGCGCATCTGAGGCTCACCGTTGACGGTCCAGACCATGGCGGGGATGCCGAACCGTCCACAGAGACGCAGGACGTTCGCCCGCGCCAGCCGCCGGTGCACGGCGAGCCAGTCGGCGCCGCAGGCGCGCATCCGCCCGAGCGGGTAGAGCTCACGTGCCCGGGTCGGCAGCCGCAGCACCCGGGTCACCTCGCGCAGGTCGCGGCCGAGGGACAGCGCCGTCGTGACCTCCGGGAAGCTCTTCTTGATCCGGGCGATCGAGGAGTCCTCGAGCGTCGTGGCGACGAAGTTGCCGGGGCCCAGCAGATCGAGCGCCAGCCTGACGACCTCGTGCTCGTACCCGGTCTCCTTGAGGTCCAGATGGCCGGTCGCCCGGCCGGCGATCAGCTTCATCACCTCACGGACCAACGGCACCCGCTGGCCGGTCGCGGCGCAAAGCTCTTCGTAGGTAAGCCCGGCGATCGACCGCCCGGCGATCTGTGGATCATGGAAGACCACGAGATCACCGTCACGGGTACGCCTGATGTCGAACTCCACGTACTCCGCGCCCGTGGTGAGCGCGATCTCGTACGCCTTCCATGTGGCCGGCGGCGCGTCTTCCGACCCGCCCTTGTGCGCTGAGACGGCGACCCTCATGCCGAAAGCGTACGTCTCCTGGCAAGGGGTGTTAACCGGCAAAAACGCTAAGCTGGTGTTGCTTTGTCATCGGCAAGTAAGCTCCTGCCAGTGAGTACGCCCCGGTTTCTTACTCTGCCCCCCGGTGTTCGCCGGATGGACATCGAGACTTCACGCGGCAGGTTCGCCGCGCTTGAGGCGTTTCCGGGATCTGGGATCTCCGAACGCGGTCCGGCCCTGCTCGTCCCAGGGTTCACCGGGAGCAAGGAAGACTTCATCGCCGTCCTGCAGACGCTCGCCGGCGCGGGCCGGCGCGTGCTCGCACTCGACATGCGCGGTCAGTACGAAACGCCAGGTCCGGACGACGCCTCCGCCTACAGCTGCAGCGAGCTCGGTGCCGACATCTCCGCGGTGATCGAGGCGGTCGGTGACCCGGTCCACCTGGTCGGGCATTCCTTCGGCGGCCTGGTCACCCGGGAGACCGTGATCACTGATCCGTCGCTGGTCGAGTCCCACACCCTCATGAGCTCGGGACCGGCAGCGGTCGGCGGAGGCCGCGAGGTCGAGGGACGCGTGTTGCTCGCCGCGCTCCCCAAGGTCGGCCTCGAACACCTGTGGGCCACCCGGATGGAGCCCGACGCGATGGCCAAGGGCGTGCCGCCCGAGATCGTCGCGTTCCTGCGGCGCCGGATGTTCATGAACTCCGGCGCGGGCCTGATGGCCATGGCCAACGAGGTGCTGTCCTCCGCGGACCGGGTCGACCAGCTCGCCAAGGTCACCGGTGGCGCGGGCCTGCCCGTCCTCGTCCTGTACGGCGAGAACGACGACGCCTGGGACCCGGACGAACAGGCGCTCATGGCCGAGCGTCTGGGCGCGCGGAAGGTGGTCATCCCCGGTGCCGCGCACTCGCCCGCCGTGGAGGCGCCGGAGACGACGGCGAGCGCGCTCACCGCCTTCTGGAACGACGCCGAGCGCATCTGAACCCCGGGCCGGGCGAGACGCGCAACACATGGCGTCCCAAGTAAGGACTCACTTACGATGGTGGCCATGGAAGCGACGGTGCAGCCCCCGCAGAGCGTCACCTGGCAGGTCCACATCGACCGCTCGATGTGGATCGGGGGCGTTCGTGGTCTCATGCTCCAGGCCCTGCATCCGATCGCGATGCGCGGGGTCTGGCAGAACTCCACGTTCCAGGAGGACCCGATCGGCCGGCTCCAGCGCACCGCCGACTTCGTGGGCGTCGTGACCTGGGGCAGCGCGGAAGAAGCCGACCAACTCGGCCGCAGGGTGCGTGCCATCCACCGGGCCCTGCGCATCAGCGACCCGGACACCGGACGCGTCCACCGGGTCGATGATCCCGAGCTCCTGTTGTGGGTGCACTGCGCGGAGGTGTCCTCGTACCTGGAGGTCGCCCGCCACGCCGGCCTGCGTCTCAGCGACCGCCAGGCCGACCGCTACCTCGCCGAGCAGCGCCGCAGCGCGACGTACGTCGGGCTGCACGAAGAGGACGTCCCCGGCAGTCTGGCCGAGATGCGGGCGTTCTTCGCCGAGGCGCGGCCGCGCCTGAAGGCGACCCCGGAGGCGTGCGCGGCCGTACGGTTCCTGCTGTGGCCGAAGCTGCCGCACCAGATGCGCTTCCTGCGACCGGGCAAGCCGGCGTACGTGCCGCTCGGGGCGCTGTGCTACTACTCGCTGCCCGGCTGGGCCCGGCGGATGTACGGCATCCTGCCCGAGGTGCCGCAACCGGCGGTGACCGCGGCACTGCGGTCGTTCCGGCTGGCGGCGAACTCCCTGCCGGAGGTGCTGCACGACAAGTCGTTCCAGCCGGCGACGAGACGGATGCTCGCGGCCGCACGCGAACGCCTCGCCGCCGATGGCTACGACGTGAGCCACGGCCTGTACGGGCTGCGTGACCCCCGCCGCTGGCCGTCCCGCCCGTAACGCCCCGACCACTGCCGCTCCATGATCACCAGATTCACGCGCAGCGTGCTTCCATGATTGTCATGGTTCACACCGCCGAAATGCGGACCTTGTCCTGGCGAAAATGGACGGTACGAATCCCCGGAGCCGTGAACGACCAAGCCGGTTTCATGGTCTCGTCCAGAGCCAGCGGGACAGTAGCTGAAAGCCGGCGCTAGACCTCGTCCGGAAGGGCGGACCACGGGTCGCGCGCGGGCGCCGCCTGCCGCCCCTCCGGGCAGTGCCGGACGTAGTCGCACCAGGCGCAGAGCGCACCCGTACGCGGCGGGAACATGGCGTCGAAGTCGGCGTGCGGCCGGTTGGGGACGGGCGGAGCGCCGGGCGGGACCTTCTCGCGGTACCACGCGTCGGCCTCACCGCACTCCGCGGCGATGTCCTCGGCCCGCCGCAGGTGGCGGCCCAGCGACTCTTCGGTGTGCTCCCAGACCGCGACCTGGCCGGTCGGCAGGTGATGCAGCTCGACCAGGCGGCACGGGGTGCGCATCATCCGCCCGGCGGCCGCGGCGTACAGCGCGAGGGCCAGCGACGAGCGCGCGTCGTCGCCGGTGAGCGGCCGGCGCCCGGTCTTGTAGTCGACCACGACCAGCTCGGCGCCGCGGCGGTCCAGCCGGTCGATGCGCCCCTGGACGGTGATCACATGGGTCTTCATCGACACCGTGCGCTCGACGCCGACCGGCTCGTCGGCCGGGTCGAGGCCGACGACGTAACGCTGGACCATGTCCCGCGCGCGCTGCCGCCACTCGGCGGACTGGGCCGGGTCACGGAACCCGTCGGTCAGCCAGCCCCGATCGAGCAGCCGGCCCGCCGCCTCGGGCGTACGGTCGGCCTGCGGCAGCCGCCACCAGCCGGCGAGGGCGTTGTGGACGCTCGCCCCCACGCTGTTGTGCGCCCACGGCGGACCCTTTTCCGGCTTGGGCCGGTCGAGGTAGGTCATGCGGTAGCGGCGCGGGCAGTCCAGCCACGCGGCCAGCCGTGAGGGCGTGCAGGGGTAGAGCCGTTTCGGCATCCCCTCGAAACCGAGCTGCTCGGCCACCATGATCGCTAGACCGCTCAGGCCTCGGAGTCGGGCTCCTGCGCGAGGGCGAACCAGCTCTCCCACTGGGAGTCCTCTTCGCCGACGGTGGTCTCGTCACCCTGACCGGGCAGGATGCGGATGTCTCGCGGCAGCGGGCTGAGAATCGCGCCGATGGAGTTGAGCTGCTCTTGCAACTCGGGGTAGTCGGTGCCGATCCGGCCCGGCCGGCCCTTGTGCAGGGTGTCGCCGGAGAACAGCACGCCGAGCTGCTCGCTGTAGAGGCAGATGCTGCCCGGCGTGTGGCCGGGCGTGTGCATTACCTCGAGCTGCGCATCGCCGATCTCGAAGACGCCGCCGTCCTCGATGTCGAGGTCGGGCTGGATGTCCTTCATGAAGTCCGCGTCCTCGCTCTTGTCGGCGAGGGCGCGGAAGTATTGACGCCAGAGCAGGCGGTCGCGCGTGTGCAGCGCGATCGGAGCCGGGTCCTCCGCGTCGGCCTCGGCGACCTCGAGCACGGCGCTCAGGTGACCTTCGCGGCCGTCCGTGCAGATGACGGCCATCACCTCCCGCTCGCCGACCGCCGCGAGGATGGGCTCCGCGTCATGGGAGGGGTCGATCACGATCACCGCCTCGTCGTCTCCGACCAGGTAGGTGTTGCTCTCGATCTCGTACTCGGTGTCGTCGAGGGTGACCTTGCCCGACGTCACAACTTTGTCGATACGCGCGTCCACATCAGAAACCCTACCGACTCCAGGCGGTTCGTGCGCGGGCACGGGTACATCAACTGGACGAGGGATCGGGGTCCGGGGTGCCCTGCCACGTCACGCGCACGGTGCGGGCGTGACCCGCGCCGGTGAACGTCGCCGTGCCCGCACCGGCCACCCGCGGGGAGGGCGGGCTCAGCGTGATCGTGACCGTGACGGTCTCGCCGGGGTTCAGGGAGCCACTCGATGAGGACAGGGAGAGCGGGTCGGCGGCCGTCGCCGTCCAGGTGAACGCCGCGCCGGTGCCGCTGAGCGTCACAGCGCAGCTGAGACCGGTGTCACCGAGGTCGCACGCTCCCGGCTGCACGGTGAACCCGGGCTGCGGCGCCGGCCGTCCGGGCCGGGACGAGGACGCGCCGGCCACCGGTGGCGGCGCCTGACGGGCGGGCGTGGTCGTCCCGCGCGCGGAGACGGTGACGGTCGGACCGGGCGCCGGGGATCCGTCCCGGTCACGGAACGCCACGACCGCGAGCACGGCCGCGCCGGCCAGCGCGAGGGCGGTGACCATCCCGGCAACGGCCTGTGCCCAGTGCCGCCTCTTCGGTGCCGCCTGCGGGGCGGTCTCGACACGGGTCGGCGGGGACGTCACGGCCGCGACCGGCCGCGTCGGCGGACCGGCGGACACGGGCGGTACCGCCGCCGCCGTGACCCCCTCGGCCAGGATCGCGATCCCGGACCGTTCACCGCCGGGCACCGCCGGATGGCCCAGCAGGCGCATCAGGAGCACACCCGCGCTCGGCCGCCGGGCCGGGTCCTTGCGGAGGCACTCGGCGACGAGGTCGCGGAGGCTTCCGGTCAGAGTGCCGAGCTCGGGCGGCCCATGCGCGATCCGGTGAGCCAGCACCGCGATCGAGTCGCGGCCGAACGGCGGCGTGCCGGTGGCGGCGTACACCACGGTCGCGCCCCAGGCGAACACGTCGGCGGCCGCCGTGACCTCCTCTCCGCGGACCTGCTCCGGCGCCATGTACGCGGGGGTGCCGAGGGTCTGCCCGGTGAGCGTGGCGGCGTGGCCCATCATCCGCGCGATGCCGAAGTCGATCACCCGGGGGCCGTCGGGGCCGATCAGGACGTTGGGCGGCTTGAGGTCACGGTGCACGACGCCGGCCTGGTGGATGGCGACGAGGGCGGTGGCCGTGCCGATGGCGAGCCGGTCGAGCACTCCGCCCTCGAGCGGGCCGCGCTCGGTCACCAGAGCGTGGAGGGAGGGCCCGGGGACATATTCGCTGACGATGTACGGCCGGTCTCCCGCGACGTCGGCGTCGATCACCTGGGCCGTGCAGAACCGCGCCACCTGCTTGGCCGCGGCCGCCTCGCGGGCGAACCGGTCGCGCTCGTCACCCGCGTCGGCCATGGCGGTCTCCAGCAGCTTGACCGCCACACGCTCCGCGTCAGCGGTCTCGGCGAGATAGACCACGCCGTACCCGCCGCGGCCCAGCCGGCCGATCAGTGTGTAGGGCCCCAGGCGCGCCGGGTCCTCCGGCCGCATGGGTCCGATCTCTGACATCAAGGCCTCCGGTCGACGAGCGACCGGCGATCGCTCACAACCGTTGGACGCCGTTCCGTGACTCCCGGTTGCCGTACGGGAGCCGGCGGCGGTCTTTCGACGGCCGTCGCTCAGGAACCGGTCACCACGCCATCACCAGCCCGTCGTGCCCCTTTCGTTCCACCGTCTGCAGCGCCATGGCGCTGACGCGCGAATCGGCCTGGATCACGTCGTTGAGGCGGTGGACGCCGAGCGTGCTCGGATCGTCGTTGTCCGGGTCGACGACCTCGCCGCTGCGAACGACGTTGTCGACGACGATCAGGGTGCCGGGACGCGACAGCTCGACCGCCCAGGTGAAGTAGTCGGCGTTGTTGGGCTTGTCGGCGTCGATGAAGATCAGGTCGAACGGACCCAGCCCTTCGGCGGCGAGCTTGGGCAGCGTCTCCAGTGCCGGGCCGAGACGCAGCTCGACGACGTCCTCGAGGCGGGCGCGCTCGATGTTGCGGCGCGCGACCGCGGCGTGCTTCGGCTCGACCTCCAGCGTGATCATGCGCCCGTCGGCGGGGAGTGCCCGCGCCGGCCAGATCGTGCTGTAGCCGCCCAGCGTGCCGATCTCCAGGATGCGGCGTGTGCCCTGCAGTCGCGCCAGGATCTGCAGCATCTTGCCCTGGTCGGGCGCTA
>JAOPYG010000106.1 GCA_025964685.1 Actinoallomurus sp.
AGTCGGTGACCAGCAGCAGATTGCCGTCCGCGAGGAAGCGTGGGAGAACACGAGCGCGTATGGTGCGTCCGTCCACGATCTTGACGAAATGCGGGGCTTCCGGATCGATGAGCTCGGCCACGTACACATCGTTGTCTGAGGCGGGCCCAACCGTCGCAGTGATCGCCAGATAACGGCCGTCGGCGCTGACCGTCAGCCCGTAATAGTGGTCTGGGGCATCGTCGCCGCCCAGCACCACCGCGTCGGTCTGCCAGGGCGAGCCGATCCGATGCAACCTCACCCGCCGCTGCAAACGCATATCGCCGGGGGCCAGTTCCTCATCAGGAACACGGCTGACGTAGTAGAACGCATCCCCTCCCGGCAGCCAGGCAAGCGAGGTGTTACGGGCGCGTGGCAAGGGCCCGTCCACCGCTTCGCCGGTACGCACGTCCAGCACCATGATTTCGCTGCCGGGCTGCTCGGCGACCTCCATTTGGACGGCCACACGTTCGCCCTCGCGCGATGGCCACCAGGCATAGAGCCCGGTACGGCCGGATGGATCGATCTCCATCGGATCGACCAGCACCCGCCTGTTCCCTCCGGCGCCAATGACGAGCAGGCGCCGTTGCTCATCCTCACATAGCTGCTCGGCAAGGAACATGACGGAACCACGCACCGTCGGAGGCTCCGACACGCCGAAGGATGACACCTGATCAACCAAAGACGCCCACGATGGCTTCTCACGCCATCCGGCTCGATACGTGCTGAAGAGACGATCCTGGGCCGCAGCCCAGTCCCGCACGCGCGCATCATGGCCGTCTTCCAGCCACCGGTAGGGATCGGGAACCGAGAGACCGAACAGATCCTCGATCAGGTCGCTGCGCCGAGCGACAGGGTAGAACGATCGCGCCACAAGCGACCCCCTTCGATGCATCGACCCGCCTGCGATGGTCGAGGTACTGCGGCCTTGGCGCACCGCAGTACCTCGACTCATTCAGCTACGACTCGCCACGAAGAATGTCCTCCTGCCAGCCGCGTATGCCCCCAAATCGGGGAGCAGGACCGGTTGAACTATACGGCAGGTATCCATTCATGATAGCCTCCCGGATCCCTTTCAGTCGCCCGAAATGGGCGATTACGACCACAACCATCCCCAGGGTTGTGATCAATAAACTGGGAATGCCTTGAGGCTCTCTCGGGGCGATTTTACTCAAGGTAAGCGCGAACACTGGATACGTACAAGTAAAATAGAGTCACCCAAAGGTAATTCGGCGCTATTCGCTACGGGTCCTGTGTCATCGCGAAGCAAATCACACGCAAAGAGTCGCCAAGCTCTGCCGCTACGCACTTGCTGTGCGGTCGAGGAGCTGCCGCTGGTTCGCCCACCGACCGTCCTCCGCGAGCCGCGAGCCGCGAGCCGCGTGTCGAGCTTCGATCGCATCGCAGTGACCTGACTGGGAGCCACTGTGGCCCCTTGAGGGGCGACCCCCGATCCCCCCGATGTGAGGGGCTCCGCCCCCCGCGGGCTGGGGTCTGCGGAGAGTGTCCAGAGTGGCGCCGGCACTGAGCGGACACGGCAGATTGCCGGTGAATCAGGGCGCCGCCCACCTGGCGGGGAGAGGTCCATCAAATTAGTTTGATGTATCCTTGGCGTCATGGCGCGCCAGAGTCAAGACACACCCGCGTTCCTACGCCTGGCCGCCCACCCACTGCGCTGGCGGCTGCTCACCGCGCTGACCCCGGGCGACTACCGAGTCCGCGAGCTGGCGGCGTTCATCGACCAACCACAGAACCTGGTCTCCTACCACCTGCGGCTGCTCCGTGCCGGTGGGCTGGTCACAGCCGGACGCAGCAGTTTCGACGGCCGCGACAGCTACTACCACCTGGACCTGGACCGCTGCGCGCAGGCTTTGGCCGTCGCCGGTGTGGCCCTGCACCCGGCGCTGCGCCTCGACCCGGCCCCACCCGCTCCGGTGCTCGGGCAGCTGCGGACCGCCGTGCTGTTCATGTGCACCGGCAACAGTGCGCGTTCACCGATCGCCGAAGCCCTGCTACGCCACCACACCGGCGGCCACATCGAGGTGGCCAGTGCCGGCAGCCACCCCAGACCACGCATCCACCCGGGCGCCGTACAGGTGTTGCGCGAGGACTACGGCATCGACATCGCCGACCAGCGTCCCCGGCACCTGAACACGGTGGTCGACCGCAGGTTCGATCATGTGATCAGCCTGTGCGACAAGGTCCGCGAGGTCTGTCTCGACTTTCCTGACGACCCGGGACGGGCCCACTGGAGCATCCCCGACCCCGCCACAGCCGGCGACGCCGATCAGAACGGCTACCCCGCCTTCCGGCGCACGGCCGCCGAGATCAACACCCGTATCCGCTATCTGCTGCCCGTCCTCAACCCCGGAGAGGCATAGCCGTGACGACACCCGACCAGTTCGCCAGCGTCCGCTACATCGTCGACGACGTGCAGGCCGCCATCGACTTCTACACCACCCACCTCGGCTTCACGCTGGCGACCAGCGCCGCGCCCGCCTTCGCCGACGTGACCCGCGGACCGCTACGGCTACTGCTGTCCGGTCCCGCCAGCTCCGGCGCCCGAGCCCTCACCGACGGCGCCCAACCCGTGCCCGGCGGATGGAACCGCATCCACCTCATCGTCGACGACCTCGACACGGAGATCGGCCGACTGCGCACCGCCGGATTGGTCTTCCGCAACGATGTGGTCGCCGGCCCCGGCGGACGCCAGATTCTGCTCACCGACCCTGCCGGCAACCTCATCGAACTGTTCGAGCCCGCCCATCGGAACGCCACGACGGGACCAGCCAGATCATGATCTGCGAGCCCGCCATCAGCGATGCCCGGCGCACCGCACCCGACACGGCGTCAGGTGCAGGGCCCGGCATAGTGGTGTGGTGTCCGGTTCGGGGTGGGCTGATGACGAGCCGAGATAGCAGAACAGGCACGATTTCCGAGAACATGTGGGTGTCGAAGCCCCTGATCCCTACGGAGGACCGTGCCCACAAGGCCACGTCTTCGGACAGCCGACTCCGGCGACCTGCGGACCGATCCCGACAGCTGGATGCCGGAAGCCGTCACGATGAAACAGCACCGCGTCATCGTGAACGTGGCGGCCGAATTTCGGCCCGGTCACATCAGATGTCCCGTATTCATAAGGGAGTGACGTCCCGTGTTCGTCGGGGGTGACGCCCAACACTCAGCATCGGAGAAGACTGGAGGGCCTGCGGAACTGTCGGCAGTGCATTCCCGTTCGCTGCGGTTTCCTCCGGTGTAACGTCTGCGTCCCGCGATTTCCGGGGCGTTCCGGGCGGGTCAGGTGAAGTTAACGCCCTCCATGGAGGGCTGGATCGTGCCGAGGACCAGGGAGTCGCAGATCGGTGGTTTATGGCCGTTGAGGCCCTGGTACTTGATCGGAATCCAGGAGCTGCCCCAGGCGACGCCGAGGTCTGTGGTGCCGCAGCCGGTGCCGGTGTGCCATTTCATTCCGGCGTAGACCGACCGGCGGGCGGACAGGACGATGCTCCTGCCGGTGCCAGGGTAGTTGGTCCGCTTGGCGGGAAACGGCATGTAGTTGTGCGGCCCCCGGGTGCCGATCGGCGCCCACCCGGCCGGGATGAGGCAACGGTGGCCCGTGTTGGTCAGGACCAATGTGCCGATGCCTTTGTCCGCGGAGTTGGAGTGTTGGATCAGGAGGTCGGCGTGCATGTCGGGGGCCAGGCAGGTGGGTGTGTTCCCCTGGCCGGCGGGCATCGTCGGCGCGCGTCCCGTGCTCGGGGTGGTGGGCGATGTGGACTGTTCCGGCGTCGCCGAGCCGGATGAGGACGGCGGCGAATCGGATGATCCCGAGGCGCCGGCGTTGTCGTTGCAGCCGGTGAGGGCCAGAGCGATCATTCCGCCGCCACAGGCGAGGGCGCCGATAGTGCGCAGGCGCTTGAACTGCATTGGTAAATGCCTCCTCGGAAGGTTACTCATTGAAAGATCGCCTGTTAGATGTCCGTAATGGCGCTGGAGTTCAGCGGTGAAAGCTGGCTCATGTGGTGTGTCGGTCGTGATGGTTGTCACACGAACTTGGGAGGGCCGGTGAACGTCGTCGGCGCCGGTGTCGGGCCGAATTGATGGCCTCCCTTCTCGCGTATAGCAAGGAGAAGAGGTGTCCATTCACGGGGGTTGAGCAGTGTTCAGGTTGTGGTGGTGGGTGGGAGCCAAGGCAGGGCCCGGCGTGGTGCGTAGTGTCCGTTTCGGTCATGCGGGGATGATGCCCAGGCGGTCAGGGTGCGTGTGGCGTCGCGGTGGCGATGGGCGGCGGCGATATTGTCGTGACCCGTTAGTTTCAAGGCTCCGATCACCAGGTTTCTGAAGGCGGCCATTGCACGGGGCCCATTGAGGGTCCTGACCTGTGAGGCGTCCTCGCCGAAGGTGACGTCCCGGACGTGGTGAAGGGCTTCGATGCTCCCCTTCGGCGAGCGTGACGATCTGACCTCGCTGGCCTGGCGACTGCACGTCAGCCTCTCCCGGACCCTCCAGGTGGGGGAGCTCGGTGTGTTCGCGACCGCGCTGCTGATCAGCGTCTCCCCCCGGGGGCGATGTCGCCGAGGTGCTGTCCTGTGGCCATCCGCCGCTGCTTCTGAGGGGGAGATCGCGGAGTGGAGGAGCTCGAGATCGGATCGCCGCTGCCGCCGCTCGGGATGCCCGAGTTCTGCCAGGAGCACACCAGGGCTGAGGTTCGGCCTCCGGCCGGGCGATGGTCTGCTGCTTTACACCGACGGATTCACCGAGGCCCGCGACGCGCGCGGAGAGTTCTTCCCGCTGGCCAGGTGTGCCGCATGTGCCGAGCCGGCGGATCTGATGCAACGCCTGGTGGATGACCTGGCCGCGCACGCGGGGGACAGGCTCGGAGACGACGCCGCGCTCGTTCTGCTGCGACGCCATCAGGCCGACAGGATCGACGTGGACCACCAGGTGCAGCACAGCGCCACGCCTTAGCGGAACCGGCATCACGAACGGCCACGAGGCTAGGACGTGGATGCTCCCGATCTGCCAGGCCCCACATTGGGTCCGTTCGACGGCGTTGCTCACACCGGCTCTTTCGGAGCGGTGCGCGTGGCGCCGTTTTGTTGTCCCTTCAGGGATATTCGGTGGTTAGAGACCGGTAGCTGCCGGGAGACTGGGTTTCGGTGATCTAGAAGGAGAGCACGTGCGGAAACAGGCCACGATGACGTTGTGGCGCCCGGTGGGGCCGGCTGAGTTGTCGTTGGTGCGTAAGTCGGGGTGGCGGGTGTGGCCGCCGCGGCTGCCCGATCAGCCGATCTTTTATCCGGTGTTGAACGAGGCGTACGCGATCAAGATCGCCCGGGACTGGAACGTGCCGGCATCGGGTGCCGGTTTCGTGACACGTTTCGACGTCGAGGCAGACTTTGCACACCGTTACCCGGTGCAGCAAGCGGGTGGCCGGAACATCGTGGAGTTGTGGGTTCCGGCGGAGGAGCTGCAGGAGTTCAACGCCCATCTGGCCGGTCCGATCGAAGTGGTCCGTGAATTTCACGCTGCTGGCTACGGGCCGCTGGCGGTCCGGGTTGCCCGCGCCGCTGTCGGCAGGGAGCCCGCGGATGAGGTTGCGGCAATGCTCTCGGTCGCCGGCGCGGACACCTGGATCGGACTGGACCGGGCGTTTCGCACCAGCGCTGTGATGTACGGCGGCGATCCGGCCGTGACGTACGGGCTGACAGATGAGCGGCTGCAGTCTCTGGTGGCGGCGTGCTCCCCGCACGGCCATCAGAGGGAGTCGGCGGTCGCGAGTGCCTTGGCCGCGGTTGGGTTCCTGCTGCCCGTTCTCGTGCTCCGGACCGCTGATTGGGTGCCTCAGGTTCGTGAGCAGGCTCGCCGGTCGTTGGCGGTCGCGTTGCAGGCGGCGGATGGTCCCACCTTGTTGACGGCGGCAAGTGTCGCCGTGGCGATTGGATCGTGGGCGCGCGGGGGGCATGTCCTGGACGCTCTGGTGGTGGCGTTGCGTTCGGCTCCGGGGGAGATGTTGGCGTTGGCCCGGGCTCATCGGGACCTCAGGTTGCGGCGTTTGGCGTACGGGTTGTGGCTGGAGTCAGGCCGTGCCCGGCACGAGGAGGTCATGCGTGCTGCGCTGCGCGAACCGGATGGGGTCTGCGGGGTCCTGTGCGCGGAGCAGCTTGTGGCCGAAGCCATACAAGACGGGCGCCTTGACGTGCTGGGGCGGCTGCTGAAGGAGGGGAGGGCGAAGGTCGGGATCGAGGCCCTCACCGCGCTGGTGAAGCTCGGCCACCCTGAGGCCGGTGAGGCTCATCTGGCGGACCGGTCGGCGATGATGCGTGCCACCGCGCAGTGGGCCGTCCGCCGGGAGGGCCGCACGCCTGCCGCGCTCTACCGTAGGGCCCTGGCCGCAGAATCGGCGGCGGGCCGGGCCCGCGCGTTGGTCGCCGGATTGGGCGAATGCGGAACCCATCACGACGTGGATGTGCTGCTGCCGTTCCTGCAGCATGCGAGTCCCAGGGTGCGGGCGGAAACGGTACGCGCCGTGCGTCGGCTGGGCGGATCCCTCACCCGGCTCGCGGGGATGCTCGCCGACCCGGCCCCGCTGGTCGTCCGTGCGGTCAATGCGGCGCTGCGTACTGAGCCTGATGCCGTGCCGGTCGCGCAGCTGTGGGAATTGCTGGCTGCCGATTCGCCTCCTCACGTACGGCTGGGAGCCTATGAGCGGTTGCGCGCTGCGGACACCTGGACCCGGGTTCACGTCGACCTACATGTCCTGGCTGGACGTGACGTCGAACTCGGCCACCGGGCACACGCCGACCTGATCACCTGGCTGCAGGGCGGAGCTGCGACCGCTTACCGCAAGCCCTCGCAGGAGGTACTGCAACGGATCAGCCCGCTGATGGACGGCGCCGAGCCGCTACTTGAGGCCAAGCAGACCCACCAACTCCGCTGGTTCCTGGGCATCGACTGATCGTCGGGCTCGTTAAGCGACTGTGAGGTCTGGCCTACCGCTTGTAGGGATCGTCTTCGGGTAGCCAGGCCGTCCGAGCCGTGGTTTGCCGTACGCCCAGGTCCCGTTCGAGCGCCTTGATCTGCTGAGAGAGGGAGGGAGGGGCCGGCGATCAGCAGCCGTTCGGAGGCGCGGCCGAAGCTCCACCCCTCCGATGCCACGTCGCTGGGAGACTGCGCCTACCAGCAGGGAGGAATCCTGTCCTGGCATCACCGCTGGTCAATCAGGCATTGTGGAGGCGTGGGAAACGCGACGGCACGCCACTGGCCCCGTCAGGCGCAAAGAAGATCCTGGCCGGGCGCCGCCGCGACACACCCCGTCGGTCGAGGTAGGGACACTGCCTGACCCGCACGCCCCCCGAGGCTTCCTGCCGCCGCCCCCACGGCCGAGCGGGGAGCCATCCCCCATGGCTTCCCGCCGTAGCGACCCCCGGCTGCGGCGGGAAGCCACACCCGCCCCGTGCCCGCATCGCCGTTTTGTAGTTGTGGACACGTCAGTAGCGGTCACCGTTCAGCAGGGGTGGGTAGACCTCTGTCTTCTCGCCGTCGACGGTCGCGCCCGCGTACATGAGCATCTGGCCGACCCGGCCGTTGAGTTCGGCTGGGTAGTTCAGGGTGGGTGCCGATACCTGGTCGAGGGCCGCGATCTGTGCCGGGGTGAGCGTTACCTCCAGGCCGGCGAGGTTGTCCTCGAGGTGGTCGAGCCTGCGCGGGCCGACGAGGATGGAGGTGACTGCCGGACGGGTCCGCAGCCAGGCCAGCGCGACGGCGGCCGAGCTGGCGCCGGCCTCCTCGGCGACCTGCGCGAGCGTGTCGATCACGTCGTACTCGGCCTCGCTCGGGGTGCCCACGGCGGCCGCGCGTCGTACGTCGCCGGGGCGGCCGCCGTGCCGGGTGTACTTGCCGGACAGGAAGCCGTTCCGCAGCGGGCTCCATGGCAGGACGGCCATCCCGGTGTCCAGCGCGAGCGGGATCAGTTCGCCCTCGATGGTCCGTTCCAGCAGCGAGTACTCCAGCTGCAGCGCGGTCACCGGCGTCCAGCCACGCAGCAGTGCGATCGTGTGCGCCTGCGCGGTGAACCACGCCGGGGTGTTGGAGAAGCCGACGTAGCGGATCTTTCCGGCGGTGACCAGGTCGTCGAGCGTGCGCAGGGTCTCCTCCACCGGCGTGGTCCAGTCGTGGTTGTGGAGCCAGTACAGGTCGACGTAGTCGGTGCGCAGTCTGCGCAGCGACTGGTCGAGCTGGTCGATGATCGCTTTGCGGCCCGCGCCGCCGCCGTTGGGGTCGCCGGGATGGAGGTTGCCGAAGAACTTCGTGGCCAGTACGAGACGGTCGCGCAGGCCCGGCTGCCCGGCGAAGAAGTCGCCGAGAATCTTCTCTGAGTGGCCGTTCGTGTAGAAGTTCGCGGTGTCGACGAAGTTGCCGCCGCGGTCCAGATAGGTCCGCAGGATCCGCTCCGAGTCCGCGACGCCGGAGCCGAGGCCGTCTCCGTCGCCGAAGGTCATCGCGCCGAGGCAGAACGGGCTCACCCGCAGCCCGGAGCGTCCGAGGGTGACGTAGGAATCCAGTGCCATATTGATGCACTCCACAAAGACAGGGGTGGTAACCGACCGTTCGAGTTAACCCCGATGAGCTGCCGGTTCGCGCGTCCGATCCCGTCAGCGGAATGCACGATCCTGCCATTATCGGCTTGCCTGCTTTGTGGTCTACTGGACCGTGTCCCTCGGCGAGCTGCGTACGCTGATCGCGGCCAACGCCGGTCGCGACGAGCTGCCGGTCGACGGTCTCTTCTTGTCCATGACCGAGCAGGTGACCGTGCCGACGCCGCTGCTGACCGGCCCTGTGGTGGCGCTCGTGGCGCAGGGCGCGAAATGCGCCGTCCTGGGGGACCGGACCTACGACTACCGTGCCGGCCAATACTTGGTGGTCTCGGTCGACCTGCCGGTGACCGGAAACTACACCCAGGCCAGCGCCGCGGAGCCGTTCCTCGGTGTCGGGCTGATGCTCGAGCCGGCGGCGGTCGCGGAGTTGCTGCTCGAGACGGAGGGTCGCGACCGTAGCGCCGCCCATCCTGGTATCGCGGTGAGCGACGCGTCCGCGGAGCTGCTCGACGCGACCGTACGGATGATGCGGCTGCTCGATCACTCGGCCGAGGTGCCGGTCCTCGCGCCGCTGATTAAGAAGGAGATCCTCTGGCGCCTTCTCACCGGTCCGCAGGGCGCCATGGTGAGCCAGATCGGGCTCGCCGACAGCAGCCTCACCCATGTCGGCCGGGCGATCCGCTGGATCCGTGAACACCACTCCGAGACGCTGCGGATCGAGCGGCTCGCCCAGCTGGCCATGATGAGCCCGACATCCTTCCACCGGCATTTCCGCGCGGTCACCGCGATGACGCCGGTCCAGTACCAAAAGCGGATCCGCCTGCACGAGGCACGGCTGCTGCTGGTCGACCGCACCCACGACGTCGCGACCGTCGGCTACCTGGTCGGCTACGAGAGCACCTCCCAGTTCAGCCGCGAATACCGCAGACAGTTCGGCGTCCCGCCGGGAAGGGACGCCGAACGCCTCCGCCGGTCCACCGCCTGACGCGTTCGGCGGGCCCTCAGTCCACGCCGGACATTGTTGACGGCATTACCCGACCTCCCGTGCATGGACTGATCGCGGCCACCGCGATGTCAACGGACAGACGGTCAAGCGCGTCTTGTCGTATCGGGGCAATGCGGCACAGGAGCATCGATACCGGGAGTGCGAGTACGAAGTGGACCGACTCCGGTCGGTCGTACGCAAGGAGTGCGGCGCGTGATCTACGACCATGAGCGAGCCAGCCGTGAACAGGTGGACATGAACGACAGCATCGAGCAGGACCCTGTTGAGGAGCAGGACGAGTCCGCCGGCCCCCTCAGTCGGGGGGAGTGGACGGCGATCATCGGCGGCGCGGGGGCCCTCCTCGCCTTGGGCCTCTTCGTGCTGCTGACCGTGGCCGGCGTAGATGTCTTCCCGCCGGGAGGATCGGCGGCCCCGACCCCGACCCCGAACCCGACGGCAAGCGTGGACACGAGTAGCTGGGCGTACCGCCAGGGCCAGGCGGTCGGCGATCAGGTCGCACAGTCCTACGGCTTCCGCGCCGCGCCGGACGGCACGGTCACTCAGTGCGACCCCAAGAATGAAGCCTCCAGCTTCGTTTCAAGCCCCGCTGACAAGGCGAACTTTGACGCCGGGTTCGTCATGGCGTGCAAGGCCCGCGCACGCGATAACGCAGGCTTGCCCGTTGGGTGAGGGCGCGTGAGCGAGGAGCCGGTGTGGCATGGCGAACTAAACGGGCGAATCTACGTAGTCCGCAATGACGCCGGACTCTTCCAGGCGAACGAGCTTGGGGCTGACTGGGTGTCCGGCTGGGCCGAGAGTTTGGTGGACGCCGTAGGCGAGGTCATCGAACACGTCGCCTCGACGCCCGTCCCGCATGGCCGGCTTCCTGATGGTCTGCCGCACGGTCAGGGATGATGATCTCGGTCGCGGAGACCACCCTCAACTGGCCGAGGGGATCTGATGGTTCGCCCATCGCCTCCAAGAGCATCGGCCCGCCCTGCCAGCTCCTGATCCTCCATCAGTCCTCCATCGGATTTCGCTCCACGCCTCTGCCGCCTGGTGAGCCGTCAGCTTTCGCGCTTCAGTTTGCGCCAGCCACCGGCCCGGTTGTTGGCGATGATCTGCTTGAACATGGCGGTGAGGGCAGGCGCGTTGATGGGGTCGCCTTGGTGGAAGGCCACCGTACGGGCGGTCTTGTTGTCGTGCCCGCCGGTGATGATGCCTTCGGGATCGGGGACGATGGCCCCGTCGTAGAGGAACACGTTGACGTGGTCCTTCGCCGCCAGCAGGGCGCAGATATTGCCCTGCAGCACGAAGTACGGACGGGTGGTGCGCTTGATCGTCTCGGTGACCTCCTCGTCGGCGCCGTGGACGAGATCGCGGACCTCACTGCAGACGGCCTGCTGCCAGTCCGGCAGAGCCTCGATGTAGGCATCGACCCGCGGATCGGTGATGTACGCCATGGAGGTTCACCTTTCACGAAGAAGTCGACGCATCCGGCCGGCGACGACGGCACACAGCCGTCGCGGCGGCGGCGATCAGCAGGCTGCACCCGGCCGACGCTAGTACGACCATGCCCGCGGACTCGTTCCACAGGTACACCTGTTCGGGGGTGAGCCGGTAGAGGACCGCCGCGAGCACCGGGCCGACCGTACCGGCCGCTATCGGCTTGACCCATGCGCCGGTGCGCCGGGTGGTGACGCCGCTGACGACGCCGGCCAGGATCAGAATCGCGATCGCGACCGGAAGCATCGTCGGCAAGTGATAGCCGAGGTTGTACGGCAGGTCCGGCATCGAAGACTGCAAAGAGTCCAAGAAGTCAAGGCCCAGCGGCTGCACCATGCCGGCGTACACGGCAGTGTTGGGAACGAGCCAGGTGAACACGAGCGCGGCCACCCACAGCAGCGTGACGTGGGCAGCCAGGCCTTTGCCGATGGCCGGGGCCACCGCGACGGCCGATGCGCCGACGATGCCCAACACGATGCCTGTCACCACCGCGGACACGAAGTGGTCTCGCATGAGATCACTGCTGAACCTGCCCACGAGGGGATACGTCGCAAGTGTCCCGACAGCGGCTGCGAGTACGGCCGCCGCCCGGATCTTCATGCTGAGACCACGTCGCGCGCCCGCGATCGCGACGGCCAGCGGTACCGCCATCGCGCAGTACCAGGCGACAAGGGTGACCTGAGCGCCTTGAATACGGTCGTTGCCCCCACCGAAATCCGCGTCAAGTGTGGTGATGTCCGTGAGTTCCGCTACTGCGACCTGGACGAGGCCCAGCGCGGCGCCCGTGGCAACGGCGATGCCAAGGACAGTAGTGTTTCGCGGGGCCTTCATGAAATGAAGGACTTTAACAGCGTGTGCCCCCCTTAGGGAGATATCTATGGCGTATGAGGATGTCGAGGCAGAACTTCAAAGGCATCCGGCGATACGGGAGTGCGTGGTCACGAGAATCGAGACCGGGCCGCGGAAGAAGACGCTCGTCGCTTACGTCGTCGCCACAGGTCAGACCGATCTCGCGGAGATTCGGGCATTCTTGTCGAGCCCCCGCCTGCGATCCGAGCGGATCCCGCGGGCCGTGATATCGGTGGAATCCCTGCCCCGTACCAGTTCCGGCGACGTGGACCTCGAAGGGCTTCCGCTTCCGGTGCTCCCGGGGCAGGCGGCGGGTGGCAAAGGGGCGCTGTCCGATCTGGGCGATGGGACGCGCACAGTGATCATGCTGGTGGTGGCGGCGCTCGTCGCTGTGGTGGCGTTCCTGATCACGGACAGTCTTTGGCCGGGGTCCACCGATCTGTCGGCGGTGCCGAATAAGTGGCGGGCGCTCTTCACCGGGCTCTATGTGGCCGAATGCCTGTCATTCGGCTTGGGGATCGGCTTTCTGCTCTTCGGCCGGTGGCGGTTGGCCCGTCTGGGACGCCCCGCATGGCTGACCACGCTCGCGTATCTGTCGATCGTCTGGCTGCTCGCCGCCTGGTGGCCGCAGGACAACTTCTATCGGCTCGCCGCCAAGACCGACTGGGGGCGTCAGGCCGCCCTCGTGTACGGGTTCAACGTCACCTTGATGATCGCCGCGGCCGTGCTCGTCGTCTTCGCGGTCCGCGAGCGTCGCGCGGGCTGACCTCCAGGTCGCCGAACATCTCGCCCAGTGCCGCGTTCGCGGCGCGGACGGTCGTCTCCGCCTCCTCAAGGGTCCGCGACGTACGGGCGGCGATCGCCACGCCCAGGTAGGGGACGGGATCGAACGCCGCTGTCGGGATCGTGACCAGCAGGGTCGCGCCCAGCGCCCGGCAGCTCTGGACCGTACGCGTGACGTGTTCGCGCAACGCCCCGACGGGCAACCGTGCGCTCAGCGGTAGCCGGTCGAGCGCACGGACGATGTGGCCTCCTCCTCGCAGGCGATCCAGGGCGGCCTGGATGTGGAACGCGACGGCCGGCCCGGTGAGCCGCAGGTTGATCTCGGTGGGGGCGAGGCGGGCCGACCGGTCGGTGACGAAATCAACGTCGTACCAGCCTCGATAGCCGTCCTCGGCCAGGGCCCGGCCCACCGCCACCCCGAACTCGATGGCCGTTCGGGTGAGCGGGTCGGGCAGGACGCCGGGACCGACGGTGACTCCCCGGTAGCTGGTGCCGTCGACGTCCATCAGCCCGACGCCGACCGGATGGACCTCGCCGCCTGCGTCGATGACGGCGTCGAAGGTGGGGTTGCGGTACGGGCCCGAGCCCTCCACGTACTCCTCCAGCAGCACACCGTCGCGCGCCCACCGCCGTGCCAGTGAGCGGAGTCCTTCGGTCTCGGGTGACACGATCAGCGTGCCGGACCCGCCGACGCCGTACTCGCTCTTCAACACCACCTGGGCCCCGCCGCCCAGCTCCCGTGCGAGTGCGCGTGGCGAACCGACGGGCCGCTGTGCGGGAACCACGATTCCCAGATGACCGGGAGCCAGCGCTTGGAACAACGCGTGCGCGCGACTCTTGGACTCGTACCGGCCGATGGCCTCCAGGACACCGCCGGGTGACGGGGCGATCGGCTCGAACGCCGCCGTACGGCCCCAGGGCAGGACCCGGGAGGTGAGGCGCCGCAGCAGGTCCGGGCGGGCCCGGATCGCCTCGGACACCCGGCCGTCACCGGCGAGCCCACTGTGTACCTCCACCTCGCCCCAGCCGAGTACGGCGGCGACGTCCCGTACCCACCAATCCTCGACCCGCTCGGGGAGAACGATCATCGCCGGGCGTGGACCACAGAAGGCGGCCAGGCAGGAGTAGTGGTCAGGCCCCTGCACAACGCCGGCGAACTGGCCGTTGAACTCGGCGACATTGCCGACCTGGACCGTGGATCCTCCCTCGCTCCAGGCGACAGACCAGGAGGGCTCCGGTGGGACCGGCCATGCGGCGAATATGGGGAGGTCACGGCCCTGCCGGGTGAAGTCCTGTCGTTCCGCCCCCATCGCCAGGTAGAACGCCTCCGCATTGGGATCGGATTCGATCATCACCCGGGTGAAGCCCAGCCGCCCCGCCTCCTGCAGCACATGCCCGTACAGCGCGCGTCCCACGCCACCGCCGATCGCGTCCGGCTCCACGAACAGCAGGCCCAGCTCACCCTCCGGCGGATCGCCCTCCAGCGTGGCCACACCCACGACCAGTCCGTCCCGTTCGGCGACCACCGCGCGCCGTTCGACGACCTCACCACGCCGCAGCCGGAGATCCTCCCGGCAGGCGGCCAGGAACGCCTCGTCATAGCCCCAGTACGCCTTGGAACGCATGACCAGCCCGCTGAGCGCCTCCGCCTCATCCGGGCGCGCCGCTCTCAGCTTCACCGCTCCCGAGCCACTCATGCCGGGATGCTCTCACGGGTGACTCGTCAGACGGTGATGACGACTACCACCTCGAAGAAATCTACGCCGGCCTGGCGGAAACTCCCGTCGCCGCCGAAACGACCCACCGATTCTTTTCCGCTCCCCAGGGCGCGCCCGCTCACGACGCGCCGCGACAGGGCCGGCTGCTGCGCCGGATGGGCAGGAGACCCGAACGCTGAGGTCACCATTGGTAGGGCAGGAATTTCCCGTCCAGCGTCACCACGACCCGGTCGCCGGCCGGGTCAGGGACCCGTTTGATGTCGAGGCGGAAGTTGATGGCGCTCATGATGCCGTCACCGAACTCCTCGTGAATGAGTTCCTTGATCGTCGGCCCGTAGACCTGAAGGACCTCGTAGAACCGGTAGATCGTCGGATCCGCTGGTACCGCTGTCTCCAAGGCCCCACGGGTGGGCTGCAGCTGCAACGCCTGCACAACATCCTCATCGAGGTCCAGCAACGACGCCGCCGCCTCGGCCTGGGCGGCGGTCATCGGCTGCTGACCCAGCAGAGCCGACGTCGTCCATGCCGGTGGCTTTCCGACGGCCTCGGCAAGCTGGCCCCACGTCACACCCAGCCGGGCCTTGGCCGCACGAACAACCTCGGCCGCGTCCTTCTTCGTCATCACGGCGCCTCCCAAGATCGACGCACGGCCTGCCATAGCCGCGTCGGAGGCACGCTACGCGGCCAATATGCCGCCCGCGTTACATAGAGCCTTCAACGCTGAACGCTACGGCGGTGACCCTTGTCGTTTGGCAAGACCGGGGAGTGCCAACGATGGGGGGCCGGGATCGGAGGATCTCACCGGTACGAATCCGGCGTGCGGACCTTATCTTGGCAGCTCCCCTCCGGAAGGAATGCGTTCGTCATGGAGAAGCCAGCGAGACCCTCCGGCCCAGTGCCTCGGTGGTGTTCGTGTCGTGTTCCGGACGAGGACGCGGAGGGGACGGGCGTCAGCCGGAGGCAGGTGCTCGGCGGGCTGACCGCCGCCAGTGCGCTCGCTCTCGCCGGCTGGCCCGGTTCGGCTGAGGCGGCGACGACCGAGAATGACCGGGCGGTGACCATCACCATCATGGGCACCTCCGACGTTCACAGCCATGCGGTCAACTGGGATTACTACAACGACGCCGAGTACACCGACAGTGCCGGGAACGTGGTCGGCCTGGCGCGGGTGTCGAGTCTGGTGAAGCAGATCCGCGCCGACCGCGGGCGGGAGCGCACCCTGCTGTTCGACGCGGGCGACACCATTCAGGGCACCCCGCTCGGGTTCTACTACGCCACGGTCGAGCCGATCACGACGACCGGTCAGGTCCACCCGATGGCGCGGCAGATGAACGCGATCGGCTTCGACGCCGTGGCACTGGGCAACCACGAGTTCAACTACGGCATCCCGTTCCTGGAAAAGTGGATCAGCCAGATGGACGCGCCGGTGCTGGGCGCCAATGCCGTGCACGCCGGTACGCAAAGACCGGCGTTCCAGCCGTACATCATCAAGAAGATGCACGTTCCGGGGCATCCGCCGATCAGGGTCGGGCTGCTGGGCCTGACCAATCCGGGCGTCGTCATCTGGGACAGGGCCAACGTCTCCGGCAAGCTGGACTTCCTGGACCTGGTCGAGACCGCCAAGAAGTGGGTCCCGATCATCCGTGCCCATGGCGTCGATGTGATGGTCGTCAGCGCCCACGCCGGTGACAGCGGCGTGTCGTCCTACACCGGCGACATTCCGGTGGAGAACGCCTCGGCCATGCTGGCCCAGCAGGTTCCCGGGATCGACGCCATCCTGTTCGGTCACGCGCACAACGACGTCGCGCAGCGGTTCGTCACCAACGAGAAAACCGGCGAGAGCGTCGTGATGAGCGAGCCGAAGTGCTGGGGCGAGAGGCTGTCGGTCTTCGACCTCACGCTGACCCGGGACCGCGGCCGCTGGAAGGTCACCGGCAAGTCCGCCACCACGGTCAACACCAACACGGTGAAAGAGGACCCGAAGCTCGTCGCGGTGGTCAAGAAGCAGCACGACGCGGTGGTCGCGTACGTCAACCAGGACGTGGCCACCTCCACCGAGGCGATGTCGGCGGCGGAGTCCTGCTGGAAGGACACCGCGATCCTCGACTTCATCAACCTGGTGCAGATCGCGAAGGTCAAGGAGGCCACCGCCGGCACCTCCTACGCGTCCCTGCCGGTGCTGTCGATCGCCGCGCCGTTCAGCCGCGC
>JAOPYG010000113.1 GCA_025964685.1 Actinoallomurus sp.
TGGACGGGCCCCTCCTGCTCTACCTGTCGGCGGCCGACCTCGGACACGCCGCCCCCCAGGCCGAGCAGCGACTCGCGCAAAGCTGGCAGGACCTTGTCCAACGCGTCTGCCGGCCTTGACCACCAAGCCCGACGAATCCGTCCGCCATAACAGGCGCCAGGCCAGAACTCCATGCGCATGACGACGCGCAGCAGGCAGCGGCGGCTTACCTCGACGAATGCATCACGGCCGCAGACGCGGAACCCCGATAGTGGTCGCGGGCGGCTCGGCGCTGACCGCGCGTACGGCGGCGATCGCCGCGGCTATGCGGGGGGAGAGGTGTTCTCCGTCGCGGACGATCACCACGTTGTGCCGGACGGTGTCCACTCCGTCGATCGGGATCCGGGCGAGTTTGGCCTCTGTGCCGGCGGGCGTGAGTTCCGGCGCGATCGTGATGCCCCAGCCGATCCCGACCAGGCCGATCGCGGTGCCGATGTCGTTCACGGTCGCGGCCGCCCTCGGCTCGAAGCCGGCCGTGATGCACAGGCTCATCGTGAGCTGGCCCAGTGTGCTGTCCGGGCAGAGGACCCACGCCTCGTTCCAGAGTTGGGCCATGGTGCAACTGGGGGCGCCCGCCAGTGGGTGATCCGCTGGAACGCACAGGCGGAGAGGGTCGTGTCCGAGTACCCATTCGCGTAGCCCTGGCGTGGTCCTGGGGTGTGCGGCGCCGTACCGGGAGACGATCACCATGTCGAGTTGGTCCCTGCGTACCGCGTCCGCGCCTGCCTCGTCGGTGGTGGCGGCGAGCTTGATCTCCATCTCGGGGAATCGGCGGCGGACCTCGGTGAGTGCGCGGCTCATGATGCGGGGGCCTTCCCGGAATGGCACGCCGACCCGCAGCAGCCCGGTGATGCCGGCGGCGTCGTCGGCCAGCGTCGCCTCGGCGGCCCGCAGTTCGGCCAGGATGCGCTCGGCGTGGTCGACGAGGTTGCGCCCGGCCGGTGTCAGCGTGACGCGGTTTCCGGCTCGGTTGATCAGCGCGGTGCCCGCCTCGTTCTCCAGCGCCGTGAGCTGCTGGGAGACGGCAGACCGGGTGTACCGCAAAGCGCGGCCTGCCGCGGCGATGGATCCCTCTGCCGCTACCGCGCGCAACATGATCAGCTTGCGGATGTCGAGCATGCGTCACGTCCTCTAACGCTGCGGGGCGTCGATCGTAACGTCAGATTACTTGCTTCGCTTCCTCGATCTGGCCTCTACTCATCACCAGAGCGTGAACCGCCTGATCTTTTGGAAACACGCCGAGCACGCCGACACCGAGGTCGCCGAGGAGTTGTGCGATGAGTGACGACCGCCATGCCATCCCCACGCCGCATCGAACCCGGCCCGGGGGCGAAGACGGGAGCGGTCGCCGCACCCTGTTCCGCGCCGCCGCGGTCGTAGTCGCGACGGCGACGGTCCTTGCGGGCTGTGCCGCGACGGGGTCATCGGGTGGGGCCGGTTCTGGGCCACTGACGATCGGTATGTCGCTGCCGCTGACCGGCCCGAACGCCGACGTGGCGAAGTCGGGATATCAGGGCTACAAGCTGTGGGCGGCGCAGGTCAACGCCGGTGGCGGTCTGCTGGGCCGCAAGGTCCGGCTGAAGGTACTCGACAACGGGTTCGATCCGAACCAGGCCGGCACCGATTACACCCGACTGATCAGCCAGGACAGGGTCGACCTGCTGTTGGGCACGTTCTCCTCCCTGTTGAACGCGCCGGCCTCGGCGATCGCCGCGCGCCAGCACATGCTCTATGTCGAGCCGTCCGGGGGCGCGGCCTCGCTGTTCAGGCGAGGTTTCACGAACCTGTTCTTCGCCCAGGCGGGAACGACGGAGAACCTGCCCACTTTGTTCGTCCAGTGGTTGGGGTCGCTGCCGGTGAGCAGGCGTCCGAAGACGGCCGCCTACCTGACACAGGACGATCCGAGCGCCAGTCCCGCGATCGCGGTCTTCAAGACCAAGCTCCAGGCGCTCGGCGTCACGAAGGTCTACGACCAGACCTACCAGCCGAGTACGACGCATTTTGACTCCATCGCGGCCGCGGTGGCGCACCAGCGACCAGAGATGATCATTCAGGGTGCGCTGGGCGACGACGGCGCGCAGTTCGTCCGGTCACTGGAGAAGCTGAACTTCAGCCCCAAGATCTTCTTTCAGACCAATACGCCGACCCATGACACCTATGCGGGCGCTGTGGGCCCGCGCAACACCGAGGGTGTGTTCACCGCGGAGGCGTGGGGACAGAAGGTGAAATTTCCCGGCAATGCCGAGTTCGTCGCCGCGTACACGAAAATGTTCGGTAGCCCGCCCACCGAGGATGCGGCCAACTCCTACACCGCGGGCCAGGTGCTCGCCGCGACGGTCAAGGCGGTCGGCCGGATCGACCAGAAGGCCCTGGCCGACTGGCTCCACGGCCACACCGTCAGCACGATCGTCGGCCCGCTGAAGTGGGACGCCACGGGCGATCCGGTGGGCACCGGCCTGCTCGCGCAGTGGCAGAGCGGCACCCTCCAGGTCGTCGCGCCCAAGTCGGTCGCGACCAGCAGCTCGATCGTGTACCCGAAGCCTGGCTGGTCCAGCTGATGATCGAACTCAGCCAAGCGATCATCTTCGGGGTCCTGACCGGCGGCGTGTACGCGCTGATGGCGACCGGGCTCACGCTCACCTTTGGTGTGATGAAGATCGTCAACATGGCGCAGGGCGCATTCCTGGTGACGTCCACCTACCTGTGTTACGCCCTCTGGCAGCACTTCGGTCTCGACCCTGTTCTCGCGGCGTTCCTGGTGATGGTCCCGATGGCCGCGCTCGGGCTCGTGATCTACAAGCTCGTCATCGAGCGGTTGGAGCGCATCGACCCGGGGCTGACGATCGTGGCCACGTTCGCTCTGGCCCTGGTCGCGGAGGCG
>JAOPYG010000119.1 GCA_025964685.1 Actinoallomurus sp.
TGTGATGACCAGGCCCGCGTACAGCTGGGCGTGGGCGGCCTCGAACTCCGCCACGAAACGGGTCAGGCCGACCGGCAGGGTGTACTTGTCGTCCTCCACCAGCACCAGAGGGAAGAAGAAGTCGTTCCACAGCGGGATGAACTGGAACAGCGCCACCGTGGTCAGTGCCGGGCGCACCATCGGGACCATGATCTGGGCGAAGATGCGGAGCTCGCCGGCGCCGTCGATGCGGGCGGCCTCCTCCAGTTCCATCGGCAGGGCGCGGAAGAACGCCGTCAGGACGAAGATCGCGAACGGGACGCCGCTGGCGGCGTACACGCAGATCAGGCCGATCCTGGAGTCGATCAGGCCGATGGAGTTCAGCAGGTAGAAGACCGGGACGATGCCCAGGCGGATCGGCAGCATCAGGCCGGCGAGGAAGTAGGCGGTCAGCACGCCGCGGCCGCGAAAGCGGTAGCGCGCCAGCGGATAGGCCGCCAGGACCGCGACGGCCGTGCCGAGCACGACCGAACCGACGGTCACCACGATGGAGTTCACGAAGTAGGAGCTGAAACCGCCCTCGGACCACGCCTTCGCGTAGTTCTCGAAGGCCGGGTGCAGCGGGAGCCCGATCGGCTTGTCGGCGAGCTGCTGCTCGGTGCGCAGCGAGCCCAGTGCCATGAGCACGAGCGGGGCGAGGGCCGCCGCGGCGTACACCCACAGCAGGGCCGTGGAGGCGATCACGCCCTTGCGCGGACCGCGGCGGCGCGGGCGCGGCGACCCCACCGCGACCGGGGCCTGCTCCAGCACGGAGGCGCTCATTTCAGGCGTGCCTCCATCCGGCGGAAGAAGCGGGTCGCCGCGATGGACACCCCGAAGATGAGCACGAACATGCACACGGCGAGGGCGGACGACTGGCCGATCGCGTTGGCGTCGGGGTTCTGGAAGGCGGTCCGGTAGAAGAGCAGGCCGAGGACGTCCGTTGAGAACGCCGGATTGCCCTGGGAGCCCTGCAGCGCGTAGATCAGGTCCAGGACGTTGAAGTTGCCGATGAAGGTCAGCACCGTGACGATGCCGAGTACCGGCGTGAGCAGCGGGAACGTCACGCGCCGGAAGCTCTGCCAGGCCGAGGCGCCGTCGACCCGTGCCGCCTCGTGGAACTCCTCCGGGATGCCGGCGAGCGCGGCCGCGAACAACAGCATCGGGAAGCCGACCCACTGCCAGGCGTTGACCAGGATCGCGACCGGCAGTGCCAGGTGCGGGTCACCGCGCCAGGGCTGCGCCAGAGCGCCGAGGCCCACTCCGCGCAGCGCGGCGTTCACCGCGCCGAACTGCGGGTTGAGCATCATCGACCACAGGTAGCCGGCGACGATCGGGCTGACCAGGTGCGGCAGGATGTACGCGGTCTGCAGGAACCTCTTGCCGCGCCGCGACCGGTGCAGCAGCACCGCGAACAGCAGCCCGGCGGTGGTCTGGATCAGCATCGTGCCGACGAAGAAGACGGTGTTGTGGGCCAGCGCCCGCCAGAGCTGCTCGCTCAACGGGTACTTCGTGAACAGGTCGTGGAAGTTCGACAGGCCGGCGAAGCCGTTCTGCTTCGTGCCGCTCCAGTCGTAGAAGCTGTACTCCAGGGCCGACACGAGCGGATACACGATGAAGACGGTGTACAGCAGCAGTGCCGGCAGCAGGAAGGTCAGCAGCAGAGGGAGGCGCCGCCCCCGGCGGCGGGTCGCCCCGCCGCCGGAGCCGGTGGGCTCGGTCGTCGTCAGCCGCCGCTGGGCTTGAACCACGCCGCAACGCCCTTCTGCACGAGTTTGCCCGCGTCCGCGGGCGAGGTGCCGCCCAGCATCTTCTGCAGGGCCAGGCCCTCCTGGTCACGGCCGAGCGGGTTCCCGTATCCGAAGTCGACGACCATCATGTACGTCGCGCCGTGGGCCTTGAAGTTCTGATAGGCCTGGGCGAGCAGCGGGTCGCCGGGGGTGGTGCCGGGGACGGCCGAGATCTGCTTGAGCGTGCTGGCGTACAGCTGGCCGAACTCCGGCGTCGCCATCCACTTGGCCAGCTCGATCGCATCGGCCTTGTGCTCGGAGTGCGCGTTCACGCCGTACGATCCGTCCACGAAGCCCGAGGTCAGCGGGTGGTCGACCTTGGCGCCGGGGGCCGGCGGTGCGTCGAAGAAGCCGATCTGCAGGTCGGGGTTGCTCTTGGTGAACGGGCCGACCTCATACGATCCGCCCGGGTACATCGCGGCCTTGCCGCTGGTGAACAGCGTCTGCGCGTCCGGGTAGTCGACCGCGGTGACCTTGTCCGGGTAGTAGGGCTTGAGCTTCGCGGTGACGTCGAGCGAGGCGGTGTAGTCCGGGTCGGTGAAGTTCTTCGTGCCCGCGACGGCGGCCTTGGCGAAGTCGTCGCCGCCGTAACGCGTCGCGCCGAAGATCTGGTGGTCGATGGCGAGCACCCACGGCTGCAGGCCGCTCGTCGACAGCGGCGTGATGCCGGCCTTCTTGAGCTTGTCGCAGGCCGCGGTGAACTCCGCCCACGTCGTCGGCGGCTGGAGGCCCTGCTCGGCGAAGATCTTCTTGTTGTAGAGCACCTGGAGGGTCTGCATGGCGTACGGGACGCCGTACAGCTTGCCGTCCTGCTTGCCCTTGGCCGCCTGCAGGACCGTCGGGTCCCACTTGCTCACGTCGACCTGGCCGTCGAGCGGCGCCAGGTTGCCTGCGGAGATGAGGGACTGGATCGGCCCGTACGGCTTGAGCTGCACGACGTCGGGGCCACCCTGGGACTTCTTCAGCTCGGTCGGCAGCACCGTCAGGTATTCGGTGTTCTTGATCGGCTTGAAGTTGACCTTGACCTTCGGGTGGCTCTTCTCGAAGCTCGCGAAGATCTTGCCGTAGCCGGCAGTGTCCTCCGGCCGCCAGGAGAGCACGGTGAGTGTGACCTTGTCACCGCTGCTCTTGGTACTCGGGGCGCACGCCGGGGCGGCGAGCACGACGCTGAGCGCCGCTATGACCGTGCAGAACTTACGCATAAGAAGGTTGACCCTTTCTCTTACCCCCGAGGTATCAGGAGTCTCCGCGGATCGTGCGCATCGCCTCACGGACGGAGCCGCCGGAACCGGCCAGTGCTTCGGCGGCGCGGCCCGGGGAGACGTCGCACAACAGGGAGACAAGGGCGGTGCGCGTGTCGCCTGCCGCGTCGGCCAGGGCGGTCTCGCACGTCTCCGCGTCCATGCCGGTCGCCTCGACCAGGATCTTGACGAGGCGTCCGCGGAGTTTGGAGTTGAGCGCGCTCATGCTGACCATGAGGTTGGAATAGGTGCGGCCGAGCCGCACCATCGCCGCCGTGGACATCGCGTTGAGCACGAGCTTGGCGGCGGTGCCGGCCTTCATCCGCGTCGAGCCCGACACGGCCTCCGGTCCGGTGTCCACGGCGATGTGGACCTCGACCTCCGCCCCGGCCGCCGCGGCCGGGTTGGAGCTGATCAGCACGGTGTGCGCGCCGGCCTCGGCGGCCTTGCGCAGTGCCCCCACGACGTAGGGCGTGCGCCCGCTGGCGGTGATGCCGATGGCGACGTCGCCTCCGTTCACCTCGGCCGCGTCGCGGGCGCCCAGCGAGGCGTCGTCCTCAACGTTCTCGATCGCGTTCGAGATGGCGCCGAGGCCGCCCGCGTGGTGGGCGACCACGAGGCCAGGCTCGATGCCGAACGTCGGCGGCAACTCCGCCGCGTCGAGCACGGCGAGCCGCCCGGAGGTGCCCGCGCCGAAGTAGTGCACCCGGCCACCGGCGCGCAGTGCCTCGACCTCCAGGTCCACCACCTTGGCCATCTGCGGCAGCGCCTCCGCCACCGCGCGGGGCACCAAGGTGTCCTCGGCGTTGATGAGCCGCAGTATCTCCAGCGTGGGCAGCACGTCGATCTCGGTGGTGCGTGGGTTGCGAACCTCGGTGGGTACGCCCCTCAGCACCGCCAGGGGCATGCTGTCGTTCACCTGCGCCTCCGCTCGGGGCGCACCCGGCGGACTCTGACCGCCTCGAGTGTCGCCTCCAGATGCTCACTGATCCCGGTCGTACGCTGTGCGATGCCGACGAACACGCAGTCGATCACGGTGAGCTGGGCCAGCCGGCTCGCCGTCGCTCCGGAGCGGAACGTTGTCTCCCTGGCCGCGGTGGTCAGTACGAGGTCGGCGGCGTCGGCGATCGGGGAGCGGGGGAAGTTGGTGAGCGCCACCGTGGTGGCGCCGCGGCGCTTGGCGACGCTGAGGGCATCGATCGTCTCCACCGTCGACCCCGTGTGGGAGATGCCGACGGCGACGTCCGATGGCTGAAGGACCGCTGCGCTGGTGAGCATGATGTGTGCGTCGGACCACGCGTAGGAGGTCCGGCCGATCCGGTGCATCTTCTGCTGGAAGTCAGACGCGACGAAGGCGCTGGCGCCCACGCCGTAGACGTCGACCCGGCGGGCGGCCACGATGGCGGTGACCACCTCGTCGAGGACCTGGATGTCGAGCTGGTTCGCGGTCTCCTCGACCGCACGCGCGTCGGCGAAAGCGATCTTTTCGACGACCTGCTCCAGGGTATCGTCCGCGCTGATGTCGCTGCCGACGACCCGGCCGCCGGTCACTCCCTGCGCCCGGCCCGCCTCGGTGGCCAGCGTCAGCCGCAGCTCGGGATAGCCGGAGAAGCCGATCGCGCGGCAGAACCGGATCACCGTCGTCTCCGACGTGCCGCATGCCTGCGCGAGCTCGGTGATGGTGGAGTTGGCCACCGCCTCCGGACTGTCGATGACCTTCTGTGCCACGCGCGCCTCCGCAGGTGGCAGCGATGGCAGCAGTGAACGGACGCGTACGACTGTGCTGAGCGGAGATGCGCCTGCGGCGTCGGCCCCCAGCCCGGATTCGGGCCCGACCTTCCTCATGGCGGAAAGTTTCTTACGAAAACTATGCAATGTCAACGTTTGATGTTCTACCGTCACGGTGTGTGCTCTGAATCGGCCGGTACCTACGTCGTGGGCGTCGACGCGGGCGGCACCCACACGCGGGCCGCGATCGTGACCCTCGACGGCGTCGTCGCAGGTCATGGTAGCGGGCCTGGGGCAAATCCCAATTCTGGCGGAGATACCGCGAAAGCTCTGACGACCGCGCTGACCGCCGCCCTCGGCTCGGTCGACGCCACACGCGTCGTAGGCGGCGTCTTCGGCATCGCCGGCGCGGGCGCGGCCGGGCGGGCACGGGTGGTGAACGCCGCGAACACCGCGTGGCGGGCCGCCGGCCTGACCGGCGAGCCCGACGTGGTGACCGACATCGCGGTGGCGTACGCCGCGGGCAGCGACGAACCGGCCGGGATCGTGGTCTTCGCCGGCACCGGTGCGGGCGCGGCCGTGATCAACGACGGTGAGATCGAGCGCCGTGCCGACGCCTACGGCTGGCTGGTCGGCGACGAGGGTTCGGCGGTCTGGCTGGGCCGCGAGGCCGTACGCGCCGCGCTGCGGGCCTATGACGGCCGGGGCGCCGCGACCGTACTGGCCGAGACCGTGCCGCGCGCCATGCTCGGCGAGGCGGCCGAGCCGCTCGTCACCGCGCTGCCCGCCACCCTTGGAGCGGGGCTCGCGGTGGATCCGGCACTGCCGCAGGCGATCGTCAAGGAGGTCTACTCCGGTCCCCCAGCGGCGCTCGGCAGGCTGGCGCCGTTCGTCACGTCGGCCGCCGAGGAGGGCGACGAGGTCGCCCGGCGCATCGTCGCGGAGGCGGCGGACTGCCTGCTGTGCGACGTCGACGCCGTACGGCCCGCGCTGGCCGGGCCAGGGCACGGTCTCGTCGTCGCCGGGTCGCTGCTGGACCGGGGCCCGGTCGCCGACGCCGTACGCTCCGGGCTCCGCGAGCGGTTCGGCGTCGACCCGACGCCGGCCGGCGACGGCACTCTCGGAGCCGCCCGTCTCGCCGTCCGGCGTCTGACGAGATAGCGGGACGGCGGGAGCCATGACCGCTCGCCGCCGTCCCATGCGCCTAACTCACTTTCCGAACGTCAGCCCGAACCCGTACGGGTAGAGCGTCTGGTCCGGATGGCCGGCCGCCGGGATCATGACCGGCAGCTTGCCCTTCGGGTTGATCTCGCCGAACAGCACCTTGGTGAGCGACTCCAGCGACGCGGCCGTGTAGCCGTACGTCACCAGGTAGTTCTTGACCTCGGGGAAGTACCCGATGTCGTACGCGTCGCGCACCGACGCCACGATCACCGGCTTGCCCGTGGCCACCAGCGCCTTGACGAGGTTCTGCTGCGCCGTGCTGTTCCACGCCGCATTGGTGGTAACTACGGTGACGTCGTTATTTTTGGCCTGCGCCACCGACTGGTCGATCGTCGCCTGCGACGGGCTGGTGCCCGTTTGCAGCACCGAGGTGACCGGCCCGCGCTTGTGGATGTCGTCCGCGAGCGTCTGCGTGGTCGTGACGCCGTAGCCGGTGACGAAGACCTTCCGGCCGTCCTTCTTCAGCGGCAGGGCGTCGTTCTTGACCAGCGTGGTCGTCTTGTCGGTGATGCGTTGCTCCGTCGCCAGGTGCGCGGGCGTGCCGACGCGGGACGCGACCTTGCTCTCATCGACGTACGGGTGCTTGAACAGACCGTGGTTGAGCTTCTGCTCGAGAATCCGGTACACGGACTGGTCGATTCGCGATTCGCTGATCTCGCCGCTCTTGACCGCGTTGATCAGAGAGTCGCGCTGAAGGCCGTACAGCCCCTTGCCGTTCGTGTCCGCCGGAGGCTTTTCCAGCTGGTCCACGCCGGCCTTGACCGCCAGCACGGGGATCCGGTCGTCGCCGTACTTGGCGCGGAGTCCCGCCATGCCGAGGGCATCGGTGACGATGACGCCCTTGTAGTGCAGCTGGTCGCGGAGAATTCCGGTGAGGATCGGCTTGGAGAGCGTCGCCGGGTCCAGTGACGGGTCCAGCGCGGGAACGATGATGTGCGCCGTCATGATCGAGTCGACGCCGTGCGCGATGTCGGCCTTGAACGGCGGCAGGTCGAGCTTCTCCCACTGCTCCTTGGTGTGGTTGATGATCGGCACACCGGTGTGGCTGTCGGTGTCGGTGTCGCCGTGACCCGGGAAGTGTTTGGCCGTGGCGATGATGCCCGCGGCCTGGTAGCCGTCGACCTCGGCGGGCGCGATCTGGGCCACCAGCGACGGGTCGGACCCCGGGGAGCGGACCCCGATCACCGGGTTGGCCGGGTTGACGTTCACGTCGGAGTCGGGAGCGTAGTCCTGCGTGATCCCGATCGCCTTGAGTTCCTCGCCGGTGATCTTCGACGTGGTGTACGCGTCCTGCGGCGAACGAGCCGCGCCGAGTGCCTGGGCACCCGGGAACTGCGTGAACGGCACGGGGATCCGCGTGACGATGGAGCCCTGCTCCTGATCGGTGGTGATGGTCGCCGGGATCGGCACCCGCGTGTGCATGGCCGCCTGCTGGATCCCGTTGGAGAGGTGGGCGACCTGCTGGGGGCTGACGAGGTTGGGCGGGTCGACGTAGTAGTAGATGATCCCGCCGGGGTGGTACTTGGCGATCAGCTGCTGGGCGTTGTCGACGCCCCACAGCTTCTGGTTGGCGGCGACGGCCGTGGGATCGGTCGTGTCCGCGCTCGTGCCGTAGACCTGCAGTACGAACAGCTGGGCGACCTTTTCCTCGAGCGTCATCTTGTCGAGGATCTTCAGGACTTTTTTGTCCTTGCCGGGCTGGTGCCCGGACTGTACGGCGTTCGCGGTGCCTGAGCCAAGACCGGCCATGGCCACCACTGACGCAGCACCTATCGCAATGAACCGTCGGCGACGGGACATCGGTAACTCCTTCCGCCCCCGAGATGCGCGAAAGAAAATGACTGGCCCTGGCCAGCGTCTGGAACTTAGCCACGCTCGGGGATCAACGTCAACGGCCAGGAGCGGACATCAACCGCTGGAACGGACGTCCGCGGCGACCTTGCGGGCCGCCTCCCGATGCTCCTTCGACCCGATGACGTGCGATGCCTTCGCCGCGGCGACGTACGGAGAGCGGAACATTCCGCGTTCGTTCTTCATCCGGATGATCCGGGTGACGGCGTCGTCGAGGCGGGCGCGCGAGATCCGGCCGGACTGGACCGCCGTGAGCACCGCGTTGTAGGCGCGGTCGAGGTTGCGCGGCATGAGCAGCATGTCCGCGCCTGCCACGACCGCGCGCACCCCTGCCTCCTCCGGACCGAACTTGGTCGTCGCGCCGGTCATCTGGAGCGAGTCGGTGATGATCACGCCGTGGAAGCCGAGCTTGTCGCGGAGCAGCCCGGTCAGCACCGTCTTGGACATCGTTGCCGGGAGCCTCGACTTGTCCAGGCCGGGGACCACGATGTGCGCGGTCATGATGACGTCGGCGTGGTGCGCGATGGCGGCCTTGAACGGCGGCGCGTCGATGCGCTCCCACTGGGCCTTGGTGTGGTTGATGACGGGCAGGCCGGTGTGACTGTCGGTGGCGGTGTCACCGTGGCCGGGGAAGTGTTTGGCCACGACCGCCACGCCGGTGGCGCGGTAGGCGTCGATCGCCACGCCGACGAGGTGGGCGACCTTCTGCGGGTCGGCGCCGAAGGACCGCACGCCGATCACCGGGTTGTGGGGGTTGATGTTGACGTCGGCGTCCGGCGCGTTGTCCTGGTTGATGCCGACCGCGCGCAGCTCCTCCCCGGTGACCTGGGCGGCGACGCGGACGTCATCGTCCGGGTGCTTGGTGGAGGCGAGCTCCTTGTTGGCGGGGAACCGCGTGATGTACGGGAGCCGCGAGACGGGGCCCTGCTCCTCGTCGGTGCTGATGGCGAGGGGTACGCCGCCGTTCTTCATCGCGGCCTTCTGCAGGCCGTTGGACAGCTCGGCGGTCTGCCGGGGGGTGCGCAGGTTGACCGGGAAGTAGATGACGCCGCCGAGGTGGTAGCGCTTGACCAGGGCGGCTCCCGCCGACGGCGTCGAGCCCGGGATGGTCGGCATGAACAGTTGGCCGACCTTCTCCGCCACGCTCATCTTCTGGACGAGGGCGACGTCGGGCGGCGGGGAGGCCGCCGGACTGGTGGCGGCCGGTGTCGACGGCGTGCGCTGGGCGGGGGTGGTGGCCGAACGCGCACCCGGCTCCTGGCATGCGGAGGCGGCCATCGCACCGGCGGCGATAGCGCTCACGAATTTCCAGCCGAACGTCCGTCGCACTTGCACGACGCTAATAACTCATGGCAGCGAGAGCAAACCTCGCGCGCCGACCGAGTGACGGATGTGCCGTACAGGAACGTCAGAGACCGAGCGCGGACAGCCCTGGGAGCTCGGCCCGTGCGCCCTGCCGCGCGGTGTCCGCGTCGTGGGCCGCGCGGGCGGCGGTCGCGGCCCGGCGGCACTGGTCGGTCGTGTGGGCGGCGAGCGCGGCGCGTACGGCGGGTAGGGCGGGCGGGCTCATCGACAGGGACGTGACGCCGAGGCCGGTCAGCACACAGGCCAGTGCCGGGTCGCCGGCCGCCTCGCCGCACACGCCGCAGGGCGTGCCGGCCGCGCCCTCGGCGGTGAGCGCGACCAGGTCCAGCAGCGCGGGCTGCCACGGGTCCTGCAGCCGGCTCAGCGCGCCCACCTGACGGTCGGCCGCGAAGGCGTACTGCGCGAGGTCGTTGGTGCCGAGGCTGAAGAAGTCGACCTCTGCGGCCAGATCGCGCGCCCGCAGCGCCGCCGCGGGAATCTCGATCATGACGCCCGCGCGCCCGATGCCTGCCGCGCGGCAGGCCGCGGCGAAGTCGCGTGCCTCCCCGGCGTCGGCCACCATCGGCGCCATGACGAGCAGTTCGACCGGCAGGTCGCGGGCGGCGCCGGCGAGGGCGCGAAGCTGACCCTCCAGCACCTCGGGATGGCGCCTGAGCATGCGCAGACCGCGTTCGCCCAGGGCGGGGTTGGGTTCCTCGCCCGTCACGGGCAGGAAGGCGAGGGGCTTGTCCGCGCCCGCGTCCAGAGTGCGCACGACCACGTACGGGAAGGCCTCCAGCACGGCGCGGTAGGCGGCCACCTGCTCCTCCTCGCCGGGCGGCGCCGTACGGTCCAGGAACAGGAACTCGGTGCGGAACAGTCCGACGCCCTCGGCACCGTGCGCCAGGGCGGCGGCGACGTCTCGCGGACCGCCCACATTGGCCAGCAGCGGCACCGCGTGACCGTCGGCGGTCGCGCCCGGTCCGGTCGCGGTCAGGGCGGCGGAGCGCGCCGCGACCGCCGCGTGGGCCCGCACGATCTCCTCGCCGGAAGGGTCCGGGCGCACCTGGCCGGAACCCCCGTCGACCAGGACGACGGTGCCCTCGGCCAGGCCCGTACAGCCCGGGCAGGCCACCACGGCGGGCACGCCCATCGAGCGGGCCAGGATCGCGGTGTGGCTGGTCGGGCCACCCTCCTCGGTGACGAACGCGACGACCTTCGCGGGGTCCAGCAGAGCCGTGTCGGCGGGGGCCAGGTCGCGGGCGACCAGCACGAAGGGCTCGTCGGACTCCGGGACGCCCGGCATCGGCAGCCCCAGGAGCTCCGCGACGGCTCGGTCACGGATGTCGTCCAGGTCGGCGACGCGCCCGGCCAGGTAGTCTCCGGCGCCGGCCAGCAGGCCGCGGAACACCCCGAACGCCTCATGCACCGCGCGCGGCGCCGAGGAGCCTTCGGTGATCTTCTGCCCGGCGAGCTCGGCCAGGCCGGGATCGCGGGCCATCATGGCCTGGGCGGACAGGACGTCGCGCGCCTCACCGCCGGCCTTCGCCCCGCGGTCCTCCAGGTCGGCGGCGACCGCTTCGAGGGCGCCGACCGCGCGGGCCGTCTCCGCGTCGGCATCGCCCTGGTGGCGATCGCCGACGGGCGGCTCGGGGACCGCCCCCGCGATGAGGCGTACCGGTCCGGCGCCGACGCCAGGGCTGACGCCGAGACCGCGCAGGCCGTCAGGCACCGTTCGCGGTCACCGTCGCGGCGAGTCGGTCGAGCGCGGTCTCCGCACCGTCGCCCTCGGCGCTGATCACGATCTCCTCGCCGTGGCGTACGTCCAGCCCGATCACCGACAGGATGCTCTTGGCGTTGACCGGATCGGTGTCCGGCCGGCCCACGACGACGTCCATCGGCACCTTGGTGGCGGCCTGGACGAACAGCGCGGCGGGACGGGCGTGCAGCCCCGCCTCGGTCTGCACCGTGACACGGCGCTCGGCCATCAGATACTCCCCATCATCGATCCGTCTGGGTCACCTTGCCGAGACCGCGCGGGACGTCGGGGTCGATCCCGAGCCGGCGGGCCAGGCGCTCGGTGAGCAGCTGGCCGGGCACGATCAGGGCAAGTGGTGCGACCCACTCCGGCAGGTCCGGACCGGGAAGCGCACGCGTGGACGCCTCGGCCAGCATACGGCCACCACCGATGCCGTACGCCTTCGCGCCCGCCGCCGTCACCCGCTCGGCCAGCGCGATCGTGCCGGGCAGCGTCGGACCCGAGTCGGCGGCGACCAGGATCGCGGGGGTGTCGTCGTCCACGACGGCGATCGGCCCGTGCAGCAGGTCGGCGTACGACAGGCCCATCGCGTGCAGGTAGCACGCCTCCTTGAGCTTGATCGCGAGCTCCAGTGCGGTGCCGTAGGCGATGCCGCGGCCGGAGACGACCGCACCCGGCACGCCGGCGAGCTCTTCCACGATCTCCGGCAGGGCGTCCGTGGCCTCGGTCGCCGCGATCAGCCGGTCGATCTCCTCGGGCGCGCGGCGCAGGTCGGCGATGTCGACCTCCGCGCCGAGGCCGATGCCGAGCACGGCGAGCGCGGCGAGCTGGGTGGTGTAGGTCTTGGTGGCGGGCACGGCCACCTCGTCGCCGGCCTTGGTGACCAGCGCGAGCTGGGCGGCCTCGGCGAGCGGAGAGCCTTCGCCGTTGGTGACCGCGACCGTGCGCGCGCCGCAGCCGGCGGCCCAGTCGAGGGTCTCGACGATCTCCTCGGTCTTGCCCGACTGGCTGATCGCCACCGCGAGCACACCGGACAGGTCGATCTTCTTCTTGTACGTCGTCGCGATCGACGGCGAGGCGAGGGTGGCCAGCCGGCCGGCGTGCGTCTGGATCAGGTAGCTGCCGTAGACGGCGGCGTTGTCGGAGGAACCGCGCGCGACGAACAGGACCTGCCGGGTCTCCCGGCCGAGGACGCCGACCTCGGCCACGCGGGGCAACAGCGCGTCGAGGGTCGCGTTCAGCGCGGTGGCCTGCTCGCCGATCTCGGTCCGCATGCGGGAAGTGGTCATGAGCCCTCCTTCGTCGGGAAAGTGACCAGGGGGACTGCGCCTTCGATTCGCTCGCTGCGCTCGGTCATGGGCCCTCCTTCGCCGGGAAAGTGACCAGAGGGACTGCGCCTTCGATGCCCTCGCTGCGCTCGGTCATGGCTCTCCTCCGCCGTGTGTCTACGGCTCATCCGCCCGGTGCGGGTGCCGTGGCCGGGCGTTCCGCGCGTGATCGCGTCGTTATGTCTTCGTAGCCCTGACCTGCATTGACACGCTAACTGGACGTGTGGTCTAGTCCGGACTAGAC
>JAOPYG010000456.1 GCA_025964685.1 Actinoallomurus sp.
GGCCGCACCTGGGCAGGGCCGCGACCAGCCTCCAGGTCAACAGCGACCAGACGATCCTCGACGACATCTGGGCGTGGCGCGCCGACCACGGCACCGGGGTCGGGTGGACGCAGAACACGGCCGACACGGGCGTCGTCGTGAACGGCGACGACGTGACCGCGACCGGCCTGTTCGTCGAGCACTACCAGAAGTACAACCTCGTCTGGAACGGCGAGCGCGGCCGGACGGTGTTCTTCCAGAACGAGCTGCCGTACGACGCGCCCGACCAGGCGGCCTGGCAGCACCACGGCGTGAACGGCTGGGCCGCCTACAAGGTCGGCGACCGCGTGCGGACGCACGAGGCGTGGGGCCTGGGCAGCTACATCTACACCAACGTCAACCCGAGCCTGCATGCCACGAACGCCTTCGAGGTGCCGGTGGCGCCGGGGGTGCGGATGCACGACCTGCTCACCGTGTCGCTCAACAAGGCAGGGACGATCGACCACGTGATCAACGGGGTCGGCGACCCGGTGACACCGACCTACCAGGGACCGAGCAACGTGGTCGCCTACCCCTGAGCCGCGGCTGATCCGGGGTCGTGCCGACCGGCCCCGGATACGACCGCGCGCCCTGTCCGGCTGGGGCCGCGGTCGTCGCCGTGACGCTCTCCACGGCGTACCACATGGTGCGATCGCTCCCCGGCGGTCGCGCGTACAACGACGTCGAACTGACCTCATTCCAGCCGAACGATGAGGTCACATTCTCGTGTCAGTGCCGAATGGCCGGCCAGCCCGTGATCGACCGTTCCGGCCTACGTCATGCTGACGAATCCAGTCGGGCGTGTTATGACCAGTTCATGACCATTAACCGACGGACGTTCTTGGGTGCGGTCGTGCCGGTCACGGCGGCCGCGGGGCTGGTCGCGAGCACCGGTGGGGCCGCGCGGGCGACGGGGCGGGTCGCCGCGCTGAGGACCATGGCGGACGACGGCTACGACGGCTCTGACCTGTGGCTGCGCTACGTGCCGGTCAGCGACCCGGGTCTCCTCCGTCGGTACCGAGAATCGGTCACCACCGTCATCGTGGAGAATGCCGACCGGAACAAGGTGTACCGCCATACACCGAACCTGAGCATGGCGCCGGGATCGACCGAAAGGCTTGTGGAGTCCACTCTGGAGGTGGCCAGGGACGAACTGGTCAGAGGCCTTCGCGGACTGCTGGACCAGGCAGTACCGGTGAAGACGAGCCCGGGTGACAGGATCCCCAACGGCGCTGTGATCGTGGGAACCCGGGACAGCTCAAAGGCCGTACGGCAGTACATCTCCGCCCATGATGTGGCTTCCGTCGGCGATGACGGCTACCTCATCCGGTCCCTCTCCAGGGGGACGCAGAGTTTCATCGTCATCGCCGGCAACACGGAGATCGGGGCCCTGCATGGGACGTTCGCGTTCCTGCGGCGTTTGCAGACGCAGAAGCCCATCACGAGGCTGGACATCTCCGAGTCCCCCAGGGTCAAGAACCGCCACTTGAACTACTGGGAGACCGAGCGCCTCTACGCCGGCAACAACGAGCCGGGAACGGGCGGGCTGAACGGCGAGAACGGAGCCATCTTCGACTTCGCCGCCACCGGCGCGAGTGCCGAGCGGAACCTGCCGGTCATCCTCGACCGTTACGTCGTGGTGGCGCGGGCGATGGCCTCCGTGGGGATCAACGGCATCACGATCAACAACGTCAATGCCAACAACGCTTATCTCACGTCGCAGTACATCGCACAGGAGGCCGCACTGGCGGACGCGCTGCGGCCGTACGGGATCAAGATCGCCGTGTCCATCAACTACACGGCACCCATGGACGCCCGGTTCGCGCCGGACACGCTGACGAAGGAACAGCTGGATCCCAAGGGCGACGACTTCAGGGGATGGTGGAACCGGCGGGCCAAGCAACTGCACGATTCCATGCCGGACTTCATGGGCTTCACCGTGAAGGCCAACTCCGAGGGCCAGCCGGGACCCCAGGACTTCGGCGACGACCACGGGGACGGTGCCAACGGCATCGCGGCGGCGGTGGCGCCCCTGGGCATGAAGATCTACTGGCGCACCTTCGTCTACAACGCCGACGTGGACGCGGACCGGTTGAAGAGGGCATACCTGGAGTTCGGCTACATCGACGACGAGCTCCAGCCCGACGGAACGAGGGGCCGTTTCGCGGACAACGTGTTCCTTCAGACCAAGAACGGTCCCCTGGACTTCCAGGCAAGGGAGCCCGTCCATCCGATGTTCGGCCGTATGGAGAACACCAATCAGGCGATCGAGCTGCAGATCACCCAGGAGTACACCGGCCAGAACAAGATGCTCTGCTACCTCGCCCCCATGTGGGAGGAGGTCCTGAAGACCGACACGTACGCCACGGACAAGCAGGGCCGCCTGCTCGGCAAGCGCCTGGTGGGCCACATCGTGGATGGAACGGCTCAGCACCAGTCGGATACCGCCATCGTGGGCGTGGCCGACCTGGGCAACGCGGACGACCTGACCGGGCACCACTTCTCTCAGGCGAACCTGTTCGCCTTCGGCCGCCAGTCCTGGAACTGGACGCTGGACTCCGCGGACATCGCGGCCGACTGGGTCCGGATGACCTGGAGCAATCGCGAGCACGTGGTCGACACCATCGTGGCGATGATGATGGGCTCCAGGGAGGCGCTGGTCGGCTATCAGACCCCGCTCGGCATAGCGCACCAGTTCCGGTCGAGCGGCCACTACGGCCCCTACCCTTCGGAGCGGCTCCAACGGGACGACTGGAGCCCCGTGTACTACAACAAGGCGGACAGCGTCGGCCTGGGCTATGACCGCTCCCCCACCGGGAGCAACTTCACCGCCCAGTACTTCCCCACCCTCGAAGCCAGATACGGGAACATCGACACCGTCCCCGAGAACCTGATGATGTGGTTCCACCACGTGCCCTGGGACCGCCGGATGAGGAGCGGCAGGATCTTCTGGGACGAACTGGTGTACCGCTACCAGATGGGCGTCCAGTACGTCACCTGGATGCGGCAGACGTGGGATTCCCTGGGACCCTCCATCGACGCCCGCCGCTTCTCCGAGGTCAAGGCCAAGCTCGCCACCCACGAAACCGACGCCGGCGACTGGCGGGACACCTGCGTGAACTACTGGAAGGGGTTCAGCGGCAGGGACGTCCCCGTGGACGACGGTCCGCTCTCGATCAAGATCGTGATCAACGGGAGGACTATCGGCGGCTTCGACCTGTCCGCTTCGTCCTACGCGATCCCGGTGGCCGCCGGTCTGTCGCCGAGGATCACCAAGGTCATACCGGCTCACCGGACAGCGCGGTACGAGATCCTTTCGCAGGCGGCCGACGTTCCCGGACAGGCTGTCGTGAGGGTCGCCAAGGACGACTTCTTCGGGCCCATCGTGAAGAACTACGTCTTCATCATGGAGCGCGACACGGCCTGAAGAGCCTCGGGCCCGCTCAGCCGGCGCGCGAGTCGAGCCACGCTCGCAGCGCCCATCGCCAGCGGAGCGCATGGGCGAGCGCCTCCCCCGGCGGCGCCGGCTCGTCGAACGACGTCAGCCCGGCGAGCCGGCGCAGGCGGTGCTTGACCGTGTTGGGGTGTACGTGCAGCGCGACGGCGGTGTGGTCGGCGCGGCTACCGTGGTCGAGATAGGTCAAGGCCGTCTCGGCCAGCAGCCGGTGGAACTCATCCGCGGTGTCCAGGCGCGCCAGGTACTCCCGGACGAGCAGCTCACCGAGCTTGGGGTGCGCGTCCAGCGCCACCGGCATCGCCAGCGCCGTCAACCGCCGCAACCCGTGCAGCCCCCGCCGCCGCGCCGAGGCGAGTGCGATGTGGCAGAGCCGGTACACCTCGGCGAGCTCACCGGGGGGCACCGCGGGCCCCGCGATCACCAGCATCGCGGCGCCGGCCGGCAGGCGCGTCGTCACCGCGCACAGGCGACCGTCCACCAGGCCCGACACTCCGTCCGGTGAAGCCAGCGCGGCCTCGGCCCGCCGGGCCTCCCGCGGGTCGCCCACGTCGGCGATCAGGCAGTGGTAGTGCAACCGCACGTCCAGGCCGGCGTCGGCGGGAGAGGATGCGGGCCCGCCGGCCAGCAGGTCACGCAGGGCCTGTACGCGCGCGGCATGCGCCGAGTGCGCCAGGCTCAGCTCGCTCTCGCGGAAGGCGTGGATGAGCCGGTTCTGCAACTCGTGCGCGTAGGCGTCCAGCTCCATGATCTCCTCGATCAGGGCATCGAGGGAGACCCCCGCCGAACGGGCGGAGTTCAGTAACCGCATCAGCACGTACGAGCGCGCCGCCTGGAACCCGTCGAGCAGCGCGGCGAGCGGAACACCCTGCAGCGCCCGGTCGGTGGCCAACCGGTCGGCGACCCGCGCGTCCTCCTCGCTCAGCCCCGACGCGTCGATGAACGCGGCCGAAACGACGGCCAGCAGCGCGGCGATGTGCCGTCTGACCTCCTGGACCGGCAGCGCCGCGATCGGCGGCGACCCGGCGCGGGCGGCTTCGACGACGGCCTCCAGCAGACCGGGGTCGGCGCGCATCCGCTCCATGAGACGGCGGAGGACCGCGCGTTCCGTCATGGTCGTCTCCCCGGTACGGCACTGGGCGTCATGGGAGATCCTGACAGGAAATCCCGTGACGCCCAGTGTGTGTGCCCGGATCAGCCCGCCGGGGTGAGTGCCGCGATGGCCTCCGGGGCGGCCTGGCCGATCCGTTCACGTTGGGGGAAGACACCGACGGGGACACGGGCGACCTCGGTGGCCGTGTCGTAGTCGATCACTGAGACGGCATTGGCCTTGCTGAGGGAGACGAAGCAGCGTCTCCCATCGACGCTGCTGGTCCCCCAGTACGGCAGGCTGTCCACCGGATAGTTGACGACGCCCTTGGTCGACAGGTCCGAGGTGCCCACGATCGCCGCGTAGTCGTCGATCGTGCCGACGTCGCACAGCTTCGCCCCGTCGCCGGACAGCGCGAGGCCGTGATGGGCGGAGTTCTGCGGGTAGTCGTCCGGGCTGAGCGACTTGCCGTGGTCGCTGTAGGGCATGGTGACCGTCGCGACGATCTTCGACTGCGCCAGGTCGTACTTGATGAACCCGTTCAGGTACGACTGCTGGGCGTAGAGGGTGTTGCCGTCGGGCGCGACGAGGTTCGGCCGGATGCCGTGCGGGAACTTCCAGGTCTTGACGACCTGGAGGGTGGTCGCGTCGACCTTCGTCAGCTGGAAGCTGCCCTTCAGTGCCTCGAGTGCCTTGGGCAGCGACGTGATCCCGATGCTGGAGTTGTAGATGTACTTGCCGTCGGGGGTGTAGTCGTTCTGGTGCGGATAGGTGCCGGTGGTGAACCTGCCGGTCACCGCCCCGGTCTCGGGGTCCAGCATCTCCGCGACCTGCGCGGTCGTCGCCGAGATCACATACCTCGTGCCGTCCGGTGACAGCGCGGCGTGGTCGGCGTGAAAGCCGTCCAGCCGCGTGTGCCACAGCTGCCTGCCGGAGACCAGGTCGAAAGCGGACGCGTCGTCGAGGTTGCCTCGTGAGACGTACAGCGTCTCCCCGTTCAGGGACAGTTGCACGTCGTCGACGAACCGGTCACCGCCCTCGATCTGCTTGACCGTCTCATAACCCGCCCGCTGGATCGGGTCCATCTCGGCCAGACGCTGCTGCAGGTCCGGGATGACGTTGAACGACCCGAGATTCTGGTAGGTACGACCATCGATGAAGCTGACGCTTCCGGACTGGCTGTTGCCCACCAGCAGCACGTCGCGCAGCACCGCCGCGCGGGCCGAGGACACCGGAACCGACAGCACCACGGCCGTCACCGCGCAGACCACCAGGGCCCTCAGTCTCCCGCCGGGCATGTTCTTGCCGGACATGTCGTCTCCTCCTGCAGCCGCCGCCGTCAGAACGCGATCGCGTCAAGTCTGAGTACGCCGTGCGGCACTGCCAAGATCGCCGACCGCCAACGTCGGGGCCGTTCGGTGTCCGCCGCCGACAACCGGAGCCCGCTCTCTCGAGAACGGAGGGTGGGCGGCGGTCAGCCGCCCACCCGTCCTGTTCCGCCGAGTCCGCGGTGCCGGGGACTCAGTGGGCCGAGAACGTGAAGGCCGTGGCCGTCTGGTAGGTCTGACCGGGGCGGAGCACGGTGGCTGGGAAGTCGGGCTGGTTCGGCGAGTCGGGGAAGTGCTGGGTCTCCAGCGCGAGTCCGTCGCCCTGCCGGTACTGGTGACCGCTGGTGCCGTACAGCGTCCCGTCGAGGAAGTTTCCCGAGTAGAACTGGATGCCCGGCTGGTCGGTGGAGATGCTCAGCACCCGGCCGCTGTCCGGCTCGCTGACGCGGGCGGCGAGGCGGAAGCCCGAGCCGTCCAGCACCCAGTTGTGGTCGTAGCCCTGGCCGTAGGCGAGCTGCTGGAACTTGTCGCGGATGCGTGCGCCGACCGGCGTCGGCTGCCGGAAGTCCATCGGGGTGCCGGCGACCGGGGCGATCTGCCCGGTCGGGATGAGGGTGGGGTCCACCGGCGTGTAGTGGCTCGCGTTGAGTTGCAGCCGGTTCCGGTAGATGTCGCCTGAGCCCTCGCCGGCCAGGTTCCAGTAGGAGTGGTTGGTCAGGTTGACGACCGTGGGCCTGTCGGTGGTGGCCCGGTAGTCGACGCGCAGCGAGCGCCCGCTCAGGGAGTACGTCGCGGACGCCTTGAGAGTGCCCGGGTACCCCATCTCGCCGTCCGGGCTGGTGTAGTCGAGCCGCAGCGAGACCCCGTCGCCGGTCTTGCCGGGCGTGGCGGTCCAGACCTTGGTGTCGAAGCCCTTCGTGCCACCGTGCAGGCTGTTCGGGTCGTTGTTGATCGGAAGGTGGTACGTCTTGCCGTCGAGCGTGAACATGCCCTTGGCTATCCGGTTCGCGTACCGGCCGATGAGCGCGCCGAAGTACGGGCCGGGGTTGTTCTTGGTGACGTAGCCGGCCAGATCGGGGAAGCCGAGGACGACGTTGGTCTGGTGGCCATGCCGGTCCGGTGCGTCGAGCTGCTGCACGATCCCCCCGTACGTGATGATCCGTACGCGGAGCACACCGCTGGTCAGGGTGTACCGCCAGACCTGGGTGCCGTCGGAGAGCGTGCCGAACACGTCCTTGGTGATGTCCGGTCTGGGCGCCGCCTCGACAGCGGGCGTCGAGAGCGAGGTCATCAGCCCGGCCAACACGGCTAAGCCGATGAGCCGGGTCTTCATGGAGCGGATGAGCACGAGTGCTCCTTTCTCGGGCGATGCATCGCAGGGATGCGCATCCGCCACCCGCCCCCGATCGGGCGGTATCCGTCCTGCCGGTCATCGCGGCCCGGTCATGTGAAACCACCGACCCGCTTTGTTCGATATTTCGGACAATGTTCGAGATGTGCGCCCTGAAGGTAAAGTCCGCCAGAGTGCCTGTCAAGAACCCACCGAATCCGGCCATTTCACATGGAGATTCGGGGCCATCGATGAAGGCGAATGAATCCCGCAGTGCCGCCGGCACGGTCGGCCTGTGCGATCTGTGAGCGAAGATCAGCGCTTTCGGGCTATGCCGCACGAGCATGACGCCCACCGGCTGGGAGAAGTCGATAAGGCGGTTCACCTGGGGGTCGGCGAGTACGGCCTTGGGGTCTCTCGCAGGTCGCCGAGGTTCGACCGCGGTTATGGCATGTCGCTGGCCGGCACCACGATCAGGTCCAGAGGGAAGTGCCCGTTGTAGCCGAGTCCGTGTTGGTTCCACACGACCTTCTCCGGAGGAGGCTGGATGTTCCCGGCCTTGTCCCTCGCGCGCGACATCACTCGATACTGGCCTGGCTTCACTCCCGGCCACGGCACTTCGAAACGTACCCACATCAGCGGCTCAGGCGTGCTCAGGAGCTTGGCCGTACGCCACGGCATCTGCGAGACCCATCGTCCGGCCGCGGTGAGCTTGTCCACGGCGACGTCGACTCGGTCGATCGCACCGGCCCCGGACCACGCGCGCCCGTGCAGGGTGAGGTCGCCGGGCATGAGCGTGACCTCCGGGTTGTGCTCGATGGAGCTGCGGACACGGCCGACGGTGGGACGGACCGGCGTGGGGTAGGCGGGGCCGGTGAGCATCTGGCGTGTCTGCGGACCCGTCGCCGGAATGCGGTGCCTCGACGCCTCGATCTCACCGAGCCACTTGACGAAGGTGTTGGCGCCCCAGCCTGAGACGAGGAGGCGCAGCGGGTAACCGTGGTCGACGGGCAGGTCGGCCCCGTTCATCCGGTACACCAGCAAGGTGTCGTCCATGAGGACCTTCTCAGCGGGGATGACCTCCGAATAGTGGGCCTTCCCGCTGGGGTAGCTGGCGTTGGAGATGACGTCCAGGCCGGTGAACTTCACGTCCATGGGGCGGTCGGCCCCGGCTGCGGCGAGGACGTCCTTGGCCCGTACGCCTGTCCACTCGGCGGCGCCCACCGCACCGAAGTGCCACTGCGTGTAGCCGACGGGAAGCCAGCGGTCGTCGGCCCCGGAGGGCGGGAGCTTGGGAAAGAACGCGGCGCAGTTCGCGCCGCAGTCGATCGTGCGGCGCAACGTCACGGCCGGCAGCGCCAGCAGGTCCTTGTACGTGAACGACCGGGGGCGGGTGATGGCGTCGCCGGTGACCTTGAGCCGCCATGTCCTGCGGTCGATGCTGGGCGGGCGCGCCCGGTTGTGGATGTAGAGCCGGTCATTGGGGATCGTGTCCCCGTACCCGTGGGCCTCACCGCCCAGTGCCGCCCGGCCGGCCGGGCCCCATTTCATCTCTTCCGAGCCGTTCTCGCGGTGGATGAAGTACCAGGACGGTGTCGGCTGGACGACGAAGTCCGTCGCATCGGCCGCTGGCGATTCGGCCGTGCCGGCACCGGCGGACGTTCCGCCGACGAGGAACGCCCCTGCCGCGGAGTACACGAAGAACCGGCGGCGCGAGCACTCCGCCTCGGACGGGATCTCCTGGGTGTTGTCGGAGCCGGCGCCGATCCGGTCCGGCCGATGTGCTGCCATGAGAGCCTCCCCCGCTCTGCTGCCACGGAACTGGGGGATTGGCGTTTCTTAGCTCTATGTCCACAGGTACCAGGAGCAAACTGCCGAGAGCGGTCATCCGATCACGGAGCGGCCGCCAGGGCTTCAAGGTCTCGGGTGGGGCGGTCGTCAGGCAGGCGGCCAGTTTCTGAGGACGGCGTCGAGGGCGTCCAGGGCCCTGGACCACGAGACGTCCGCGTCGCGCGGGTGGTGGTGGAAACCGCCCGCCGCCTCCAGGCTCACATACCCGTGAAAGGTGCTGTGCAGCAGGCGTACCGCATCGGTCTGGTCGGGCTCGGCCAGCTCGTAGCCGCGAAGTATCGCCCGCGTCATCTCCGCGTGCCGGCCCGCCGCGCTGGTGGCCGCCGTCTCCGGGTCGAGTTCGATCCGCGTCGCGGCGTACCTTCCCGGATGCTCCTTCGCGTAGTCCCGGTAGGCGTTCGCGAAGCCCGCCAGCGCATCCTTGCCCGCGCGGCCGGCCAGCGCGGCGGCGCCCCTGTCGGCGAGTTCGGCCAGCGCGAGCACCGCCACCCTGACTCTCAGGTCCTGCGCGTTCTTGATGTGGGAGTACAGGCTCGCGTCCTTGACGCCGAACCCACGCGCGAGCGCCGAGACGGTCACGTTCTCGAAGCCGACCTCATCGGCCAGGTCCGCCGCCGCCTGAGTCAGGCGTTCGGCGGTCACCCCCGCACGCGTCATGTGCCATCCTTCCCACTCCGCCTAGACCATATAAGTGTTTGCCTAATACCTCTAGGGAAGCTAGTTTGCCCAGCTATGAGACCGGCCACCGAGCGCGACATCCGCGCGTCATTCGTCAACTGCACCAAGGGCGAGACGAAGCGTCTGGCCGTACCCCGGGATCTGGCCGCACGGCCGTGGGACGACCTGGACTTCCTCGGGTGGCGAGACCCCGCCTCCCCGGCGCGTGCCTACCTGGTCGCCGAGTCCGGCGACGGGTTCCTGGGGGTGGCGTTGCGACGGGCCACGCCGTACGCCGGGCACGCGCGACGCAGCATGTGCTCGCTGTGCCTGACCACGCACACCGGCGACGGCGTCTCGCTGATGAGCGCGCGCAGAGCGGGGCGTAACGGGCAGCAGGGCAACTCGGTCGGCGCCTACATCTGCACCGACCTGGCCTGCTCGCTCTACCTGCGTGGCAAGAAGGAGGCCGGGCCCGGCGGGCGGCTTCACGAGTCCCTCACGCTGGACGAGCAGATCGCGCGGACCACGGCCAACCTGACCGGATTCCTGGACAAGGTGCTCGGATGACACCGGCGGGCGGTTGGTGCGGAGCGAGCCGACTTTGGCGGCTTTGGCGGCACGGCTGAGGCTTCGACGGCGTTCACGGTACGCAGCCGGACGGTGGGGATCGACGGGGCGCCGGGCAGAGTCGCGACCGCGCGACACCGACCATGATCAGACTGCCCACGAACGGGCGCCGCTTCCAGCAGACACCTCGCCTAGTCCGCGCGCCGGCGCTGTGCATCTGGGCCAGGTCTTCGTCGGTGCGGCGCTCGGCCGCCAGGGCCGTCATGTCGGTCTCGACGATGAAACGGGCCTCCATGAGCTGCTCGAACGCGGCGGAGCCGGTGCGCAGTAGCAGTGAGACAGTGAGAGGGCGCTGAAACATCCCCGACCCGCTGTTCGCCGCGAGATCGCTGCCCGGCCGTGCCCCCCGACGCGGAAATCGGCGGTCGTTCCGCCCACCACGCACCGGGAGATCGCCGCTGCTGAGGCAGCATTCTCGCTCCCCTTGTTGCATGGAGAGATCTCAATGCGCCCTGCCTCCTACGCTGATCGTGTCCTACCCGAGGACGCTGCCAGCGCCACGCTGGTCGGACGCGTCTTCGACCCCGAACAGGGCGGACCGTGTGTCGTCGCGCTGCGCGAGGACACCGTCGTGGACCTGTCGGCGGTCGAACCGACAGTGTCCGACCTGCTCGAACGGGATGACGCCGTCGAGGTGGTCCGCTCGGCGCCAGGGAGCACCCGCTGGCCGCTGCGCCGACTACTCGATGCCACCCTCGCCTCCGACCACTCCGCCGCCCACTTCCTGGCCCCGAACGACCTGCACGTACTCAAGGCCGCCGGCGTCACCTTCGTGCGCAGCATGCTGGAGCGGGTCATCGAAGAACGCGCCGACGGCGACCCCATGCGGGCCGAGGAGATTCGCGCGAAGCTCGCCGACGCGGTGGGCGGTGTCATCGCCCAGGTCCGGCCGGGCTCACCGGAGGCCGCCCGAGTCAAGGAAGTGCTGATCGGAGAGGGCCTGTGGTCGCAGTACCTCGAGGTCGGCATCGGCCCCGACCCGGAGATCTTCACCAAGGCGCCGGTGCTGTCCGCGGTCGGCCTGGGCGCCCAGATCGGGGTGCTGGCCCGCTCGTCATGGAACAACCCGGAACCTGAACTGGTGCTCGCGGTCACCTCCCGTGGCGTCGTGGTGGGCGCGACGTTGGGCAACGACGTGAACCTGCGTGACTTCGAGGGACGCAGCGCACTTCTGCTCACCGAGGCCAAAGACAACAACGCCTCGTGCGCGGTGGGCCCGTTCATCCGGCTCTTCGACGACACGTTCAGCGTGGACGACGCCGGCCGGCAGGACATCACGCTACGCATCGACGGCCCAGAGGGCTACGTGCTCGAGGGTGTCAGCTCGGTCGGGGAGATCAGCCGGAACCCGCTCGAGCTGGTGACCCACACCCTGGGCGCGCACCATCAGTACCCGGACGGCTTCATGCTCTTCACCGGCACGATGTTCGCCCCCACCGAGGACCGCGACCAGCCCGGGCAGGGATTCACGCACAAGCGGGACGACGTGGTGGCCATCTCCTCCCCGCAGCTCGGAACGCTGGTCAACACCGTGTCCTCGGCCGAAGACGCCCCGGAATGGACGTTCGGCGTACGCGCGCTGATGCGCAACCTCGCCGCCCGCGGCCTGCTGGCGGCCCCGGCGACCGACCGCACGCCGGCGCGATGACCGGCCGGGTCGTGGTCACCGACCAGGCGTTCGGCGGGGTCGCGTTCGAGGAGGAGATGGCACGGCGCTGCGGAGCGCAGTTCGCGGAGTTCCACTGCACCACCGAGGCGGAGACGGACCGCGGTTGGTGGACCTGCCCGAGTTGCTGGCGAGCGCGGACGCGGTTTCCGCGGCCCGGCCGGCTACGCCATCAATCCCGCCCGCGATCTCGGACCGCGATCTCGGACCGCGCATCGTCCACGCCCTGCTGCCCATTCCCGGCAAGGGCGGGAGCGACTGGGCCTACGCCTGGGTGCCCATCATCGGACCGGCGACCGGCGGCGTCGTCGCAGGCCTGGCCGCCCGGGCTTTCACCTGAAGCAAGCAGGGCACGGCCGGTGAGCCGTGAGGCCGCCCGTCTGCTCGAGCAGGGTGGCCTGGTCGAGCAGACGGGTCATGGTGGTCGCCGCGGTGCCGCATCAGGCGATTACTTCCGCCAGCGCCCCCACCAGCCACGCCGGGGACGGCGCACCGGCGCAGGCGAACCGGCGGGTACGCCAACGAGCGCGTTGCTGAGGTACACCAGGCGGAACTTGCCGATCTGGACCTCGTCGCCGCTGGACAGTACCGCCTCGTCGATTCGCTCCTGGTTGACGTAGGTGCCGTTGAGGCTGCCGGCGTCGCGGACCGAGAACTGCGCGCCGCTCCGGTAGAACTCGCCGTGCCTGCGAGACACGGTCACGTCATCAAGGAAGATATCGCTTTCTTGATGGCGGCCCGCGGTGGTGGTCTCACGGTCCAGGAGAAACCTGCTTCCGGCGTTCGGTCCTCGTTTGACGAGGAGGAGTGCGGTGTTCGACGGGAGCGCCTCGACTCCCATCTGATCGGCCGCCGGCTCCTCGCCCTGCTCGGCTTCGATGGCCGCTTCGATCGCGCTCAGCGAAATCGTCGACGTCGAGTCGCCGGGCTCGCCCCTCACCGGCGGAACACCCTGCGTGAGCGGAGTGCCGCAATTGGTGCAGAAGCGGGCACCGTCCGGATTGGGGTGACCGCACTGCGTGCAGTAGACGCTCGGCATATGTGGCCGGGCCTCCTTCCTGGCCTCGGGGGCCCAGTCGCACCGTACGGTATGGACGTCACGCACTGACATCGCCCTTGTATGGACGAGCGGTCGCTGCACATTGTGCCCGGGCGCGACGCGGGCCGCGATCCGGATTACGCCGACACGCCCCGGCCGCTGATGGTGGGGATGCCGAGGGCTTTCAGTGCGCGCTGAGTGACGTGAGCAAGGCGGCGGCCAGGGTGGCGCGCTCGACCATGCCGGGCACGGTGGCGTGCTCGCCGCGGGCGTGGGCGCCTCCGCCCACCGCTCCGAAGCCGTCGAGCACCGGGACGCCGAGGGCGGCCGCGAAGTTGCCGTCACTCGCGCCGCCGACGGCCGTTTCCCGCAGCTCGATGCCGAGCGTCGCGGCCACTGACCGGGCCCGCTCGTACAGGCCGGCGACGGCCGGCGTGCGGGCCATCACCGGACGGTTCCAGCCTCCGTCGAGTCGTGCCGCCACCCGGGGGTCGGCCGGGCGCCAGGCGGTCAGCGCGCGCTCCACCCGGTCGGCCTCGGCCTGGTCGGCGACGCGTACGTCGACGCCGGCGTGGGCCGATCCCGCCGTCACGTTGCGGCGGGTGCCTCCGCCGACCACGCCGACGTTCACCGTCGTGCCCGCCGCCAGATCCGTCAGCGCGGTGGCCGCGGTCACGAATTCGGCGAGTGCGGTGATCGCGCTCGCACCGGCCGTCGGGTCGAGTCCCGCGTGGGCCTCGACCCCGGTCAGGGTCAGGTCGAACAGGCCGACGCCCTTGCGGGCGGTCTTGACCGCGCCGTCGGCGCTCGCCTCGAACACCAGCACGGCGGCGGCGTCGCGGCAGCATTCCTCGATCACCGGACGGGACGCCGGGCTGCCGATCTCCTCGTCGCCGTTCAGCACCAGGCGTACGGGCGGACAGTCCAGTCCGGCCGCGCGGAGCGCGCGGATCGCCCAGACCGCCTGCACCAGCCCGGCCTTCATGTCGAACACGCCCGGCCCGCGGATCACGTCGCCGTCGACCGAGAACGGCAGCTCGGCGAGCGTGCCGATCGGCCAGACCGTGTCGTAGTGCGCGAGGATCACCACGGTGCCGTCACCCGTCCCGGGATGGTCCATTACAACCGTGTCGCCGTGGGGCGCGCCCGGCTCGGTACGCGTGGCCCCCGGCGCACCGAGGCGACGCTCGATCCAGGAGACGACCCAGTCCCGGCCGGCCGCCAGCGCGGCCGGGTCGTCGCTGGGGGTCTCCAGCCGGGCGTACTCGCCCAGGTCGGCCAGCATCTCGTCGGTGTGGGCGCGGACCCACTCCAGCAGGGCGGCGCTCATCGGACGTCCTCGGCGACGGCGTCCAGCCGGTCCAGCCGCGTCTCGCTCATCGAGGCGGAGTCGGCCTCGACCTCGGCGAGCTGGGACAGCACCGTACGCAGAACGGGAACGTCGATGCCGTGCCGCTCGGCGGCGGCGAGTACGGGGGCGTACTGGGTCGGTATCTCGGTCGGGCGACGGCGCACCACGATGTCGCGCCAGATGCCGCTACGGGTCTTGGTCTGGGTGCGCAGCCAGGCCACCAGGAGGTCGGTCGCGGCGGCGGACTTCGCGGGGTCGGCGCCGTCGGTGTACGCCGAGGGTTCGAACGCGTCGAACGGCTCCAGGGTGATCCCCTCGGCGGCGGCGACCTTGAACACCTCGCGGGCGACCGCGTGCCCGGCCGGGCGGTGCCGGTCCAGCAGGTCGCCCATCGCGTCGTCGGCCAGTGCGGTGACGGTCAGCATGGCGCCGAAGCCCAGCTTGGCCCACAGGTACCCGGGCACGTTCCCGGTGACCTCGACGGGCCCCCAGGCGCCCAGGTCGGCGGCCAAATCGCGAACCCGCGCGGAGACGGTGCCGTCCATCTCACCGATCGCGATGGCGCCCGCGCCGCCGTCACTGATCACGCCCGGGTCGACGACGTCGGCGAACAGGTCGACGAACGCGCCGACCGTACGCTCGGCGCCGATGTGCGCGGCGATGAGTTCCTCGTTCAGGCCGTTCTGCAGGCTGACGACATGGCCGTCCGCGGCGAGGTGGCCGGCGATCCAGCCGATGGCGGTCCCGGTGGCCTGCGCCTTCACCGCGAGCAGCACCCGGCCGAGCGGCGTACTCACCTGCTCCGGCGTGTACGCCGCCGCGACCGCCTGCGCCTCTCGTATGCCGCCGCGCTCCAGGACGATGCCGTCACGGGCGATCGCCGCCACATGGGCCGGGTCGGCGTCCACGACGGTCACCGGGTGTCCCGCCCTGGCCAGGTGCCAGGCGAGGGTTCCGCCGATCGCGCCCGCGCCCACGACGGTGTACTCACGAGAGCTCACAGTGCTGCTCCTTCGTTGATGCCCGGCGTCTGGACGTCGGTGAGTTCGGGCCAGTGCGCGGGCAGTGTGGTCGTCCCCGCGGACGCACCGCCGTCGACCCGCATGATCGAGCCGGTGACCCATTCGGCGGCCGGGGTGAGGAGCCAGGCGACCGCGGCGGCGATGTCGCCCGGACGGCCACGCCGGCCGAGCGGATTGGCCGAGACCGCGGCGGCGTACTCCTCGGTCACCGGGTTGGCGGTGCTGTCGACCGTGACGAACCCCGGGCTGACCGCGTTGACCCTGATGCCGGCGCCGCCGAGCTCGATCGCCGCGGCCTTCGTCAGCATCTCCAGCGCCGCCTTGGACGTGCTGTAGTGGGCCGCGCCGGGGCGGGCGCGCAGTGCCGCGCCGGAGCTGATGTTGACCACGCTGCCGGGCCGGTCCGCTGCCACGGCCAGTTCGGCGAAGGCGCGGATGGCCAGCATGGGCGCCCGTACGTTGACCGCCTGGACCTGGTCCCACAACCGCGCGTCGAGCTCGAGGAAGGGACGCGCCGGGTAGATGCCGGCGGCGTTGACGAGCGCGTCGAGGGGACCGACGGACTCCCAGGCCCGCCGTACGACACGCTCGGCCGCGTCCGGCTCCGCGAGGTCGGCGACCAGCGGCGTCGCCGGTGTGGCGAGACCGTCGAGGGACGCGCGCAGGGCTGCCTCCCGGAGATCGACCCCGGTCACCGTCCAGCCGTCGGCCGCGAGCAGTGCCGCCACGGCGGCGCCGATACCGCTCGCCGCCCCGGTGACCAGCACATGGGGAGTCATGAATCCTCCTTCGTCGGGGGAGTGACCGGAGAGGCTGTGCTTGTCGATTCGCTCCCTGCGCTCGCTCACCCGATCTCCTTTCCCTTGGTCTCTGGCATCGTGGCGTAGACCACGACGCCGATGACCGCCGCGATCGCGGTGTAGATCCAGATGTTGTCGCGGTGGCCGTGCGTCGCCATCCACGTGGTGACGTAGGGCGCCGTGCCGCCGAAGACGGCGACGGCCAGCGCGTAGGGCAGGCCGATCCCGGTGGTGCGCACCTCGACCGGGAACTGCTCGGCCATCACCACCGCGCAGTTGGCGGAGTAGCCGACCAGGAACACCATGCCGACCAGCTCGACCAGCAGCAGCGACCAGAAACCGCCCCCGATGAGCTGGAACGACGGCCAGGACAGCAGGAGGAACCCGGCGGCGAAGATGACCATGGTCGGTTTGCGGCCGAACCGGTCCGACAGCATCCCGCCGAACGGCAGCATGACCAGGAAGACGATGATCGCCAGGGTGTTGGCCAGGAAGGCTCGGCTGAGGGGGACGCCCTCGGCGGCGTGCGCGTACCCGGGCATGTAGCTGACCCAGATGTAGTAGAGCAGCGTGCCCGCGATCGTGATGCCGATGACGCGTAGCGCGGCTCGCGGATGTTTCGCCACCATGTCCCTGAGCGGCCTCGGCCGGCTGTCGCCGTCACGGCGCTCGGCCATCTCGGTGAAGGCGTCCGTCTCCTCGACCGCGCTCCGCAGCCACAGCCCGATGAGTCCGAGCAGCCCGCCGACGGCGAACGCGGCGCGCCAGCCCCACGTCGTCAGTGCCCCGTCGCTGAGCGTGCTGGTCAGCAGGGTCCCGAGCAGCGAGGCGATCAGGGTGCCGGCGCCGACCGAGACCTGCTGCCACGATCCGATGAACGCCCGGCGGTTCGGTGCCGCCGACTCGATGAGGAAGGCCGAGGAGGTGCCGAACTCCCCTCCGGCCGAGAAGCCCTGGACGAGGCGGGCGATGACGAGCACCGTCGGCGCGGCGACGCCGATGGCGCTGTAGGGCGGGCAGACCGCGACCAGGAGCGCGGCGGCCGCCATCATCGAGATGGTCAGCGTCATGCCCGCCTTGCGGCCGCGCCGGTCCGCGTAGGCGCCCAGCACCGCCGCCCCGATCGGCCGCATGCCGAATCCGACGGCGAACACCGCCAGCGTGGCGAGCAGATCGGCCGTCTTGTCGGCCTTGGGGAAGAACTGTGAGGCGAAGATCGGCGCGAAGGCGGAGTAGACGGCCCAGTCGACCCACTCCACGGTGTTGCCGACCGCTCCGGCGACGACGGCACGGCGCTGCTTGTCGGTCATCCGCACGTCCCGCTGACCTGGAGCGGTCGCGGTGACGCCTGCTCGGAGGCTCATGCGCCCGGCTCCGGCGGCGCGGAAAGCGCCGTACGGACGTGCTCGACGATCTGGGCGTGGGTGGCGAACCAGACGTCGTCGAACGAGCCGATGTAGGCCAGCAGCTCGGTCAGCACCACCATCCGCGAGCGGTGGCCGATGATGTGCGGATGCATGGTGAGCTGGAACAGCCCACCCTCCGTACGCGCCGCGTCGAACTCATCCCGCCACAGCCGCAGCACGTCGCGAGGCGGTGTGTAGGGGCGCAGCGAGCCGTAGCGCTCCATCATGAAGTACGGCGCGTCGTCGCGGATCCATTCGACCGGCAGCTCGACGATCCCGGTGGGCTCGCCGTACGCGAGCAGCTCATAGCACTCGTCGTCGGCCATCAGGGATGAGTCGTAGACGAGCCCCAGCTCCCGGATGATCTCCAGGGTGGCGTCGGAGAAGTCCCATGAAGGGGTGCGCACCCCGACCGGGCGTACGCCGGTGATGTCCTCCAGAGCGTCCAGGGCACGGAGTGCCAGCGTTCGCTCGTCGGCCGGTCCGAGCAGCATGTTGCGCTCGTGGATCCAGCCGTGCGCGGCGATCTCGTGGCCGGCCGCGACGTAGCTCCGAGCCTCGTCCGGGTGCAGCAGCGCCGACACCGCCGGCATGAAGAAGGTGGCCGGTACGCCGTGCTTCTCCAGCGCGGCGAGGATCCGTGGGGCGGCGACGCGTGAGCCGTACTCCCCCTGGGAGAGCTTGCCGGGCCGGGTCTCCCCCTCACGCAGCGGAATCGTCTCGTGGTCGGAATCGAACGACAGCGCCACTGCGACCCTGGCCCCGCCGGGCCACGGCGGCGTGAGCCGGCGGCCCGCCCGGACACGGTCCACGTGTCCGCGCCACGTCGATTCGTCCCACTGCCAGGGTTCGATGGCCGCGTTCAACGGCTACTCCTTTCCGTACGGGGCTCGGGCGCGGTAGGCACCCAGGCGCGCTTGAGCGTGTCGAGCTGCAGGGTCGTGTCGGCACGCCGTACGCCCGGCAGTGCACCGACCACGTCGGTCGTGAAGCGGTACAGGTCGGCGAAGTGCCGTAGGGAGACCTGCCCGCACAGGTTGAACCGGCCGGCGGTCGCCGACAGGTACTTGACGCCGGGCTGGGAGGCCAGTTGCCGCCCGGCGGCCGCCAGGTGCGCCGGCTCGATGTCGAGCCACAGCATGAACTCCACGGTGAAGCCGAGCAGCACCGGCTCGACCAGGGTGCGGAAGCGCAGGCATCCACGGGCGACCATCGAGTCGATGCGGCGTGCCACCGTCGACTCGCTGACTCCCACCCGTCCGGCCAGCTCCTTCACCGGCATCCGGCCGTCTTCACCGAGCTCGGCGGCGATGGCGAGCTCCACATCGTCGAGCCGGTCCGGCGGCCGCTCCCACACCTGGTCCTCGAACGGGCGTACCGGCTCCGGACGCAGCAGCGCGGCGGCGTCCGGCTCGAGCACCCCGGGGTCCCAGTCGTGCGCGGCGGTGAACGTCCGCATCACGGTGAACGTCTCCGTGTCGGTCAGCTGATCGCGGGCCGGAACGTCCCGGGCGAGCAGCTGAGCCAGGTGACGGTGGGTCGGCACCACGAACTCGGCCACGGCGTCGGCGCCGCCGGTCACGACCGCCACGAAGCGCGCCTCCGGGCGGGCCGCCAGGGCGGCGGCCACGTCCTCGGCGGTCCCCGGCCGGCAGGACGCCCGGATGAGCACCGGGACCCCGAGCCCGCAGCGCAGCACATCGACGACGCCGATCACCTGGGCCGCCCGACGCTCGCGCAGCGCGGCGAAGCGCCGCTGCACGGTCGACTCGCTCACGCCGACGGCGCGCGCCACGAGATGCCACGGGGCGCGGCCGTCAAGCTGCAGCGCCGCCATCACGCGGCGATCCAGCTCACCGAGCTGCTCGTCATCAGTCACCAGGCCATACTGTCTGACGGATAACAGCGGCACAAGCTAGAATCTGATGAAATCTTGCAGCTACACACTCGAAATAGCCATTTTTCCCCGTCGCCAGGACCGAACAACGGCTCCGCCGGCCGCGACATGCCTACGCAACGGTGGTTTTCTACGCACCCAATATGATTTTGGGTACTAAGCCCCGTTCCCAGTGAGGAGTGCGCGATGACGTCCGGGTGGACAGGCTGGGCCCGTCAGCGAGCCCGCACCACCGTGAACAGGGCGGTCGCCGCCGATCCAGGACTCACGCGTTGGCATCTCGCCTGGCGTGCCACCCTCGCCGTGGCGTGCGTCGCCATCCTCGAACACTGGGTCGGGTCCACCGTCGGGCTGCCGGCGCTGGCCGCCATGCTGCTCGGTGGCATGGTCGCCCTGAACGGCTCATTCCTGCTGGCGGGCCGGACCCGCGGTGACGCGGTGCTGACGGCCGCCGGGATGCCGCTCGTCGCGTTCGCCGGAGTGCTCCTGGCCGTCGCGGTCGCCGGCCATGCCCTCCTGTCTCGGCTGGGCTTCGTCGTACTGACGGTGCTCGCCGTCTACGTTCGCCGTTTCAGCGTCCGCGGTCTGAACTACGGACTGCTGGGCTGGTTCTCGTACATGTTCGGCACGTTCGCGCGCGTCAGCGACGGTCAGCTCCTGCCCTTGGTCGTGGTGTTCGTATCCGCCGTGGCGGTCCTCGTCATCCTGATGGCCGGGGTGGCGTACCAGCGTCCCCAGACCACCCTCAGCGCGGCGCTGCGCGGGTTCGATCTGCGGGTCGCGGCTGTGGCCCGCGCCTGCGCCGACGTGCTGACCGACCCGGGCCCCAAGACCGAACGCGAGCTGCACGCCCGCAGGTTCCAGGTCCTGGAGGCCGCCCTCATCGCCGAAGGGCATCTGGCCTCTCCCGTGGCGGCCGAGCACGATCGCGCCTACCGGCTGCGCACGCGGTTGCTGACCGCGGAACTCGCGGTCGAGGAGCTCGCGACGGCGACCATCGCCCTCGCCGACTCCGGACGGCTGCCATACCCGGTGGTCTCGGCCTCGACCGCAACGCTCCGGGCCCTTGCGGCCCTCGACCTGGACGGGGCTCGCGAACACGCGCGGCAGCTCGACGGGTGGAACCTCCCCGAGACCGAAGGTCTCCCCCTGACCAGCCTGGCGGACGCGGCCGGCCGGCTCTGCGACGCCCTCAGACCGGGCACGACTCCGAAGCACTCCCATGACCCGCTGACGGCGGACTTCGAGCCGGGCGTCCGCCTGGTCGCCGGGCATCTGCCGGGCTCGGCCGCCACCGCCGCGGACGCGCTGCAAGCGTCCACGAAGAGCCCGCGGTGGCTGCGCCTGTCCCTGAACGGCCGCCAGTGCGTGCAGGCGGGGCTGGCCTCCGTGCTCACCCTGCTGTGCGCGCTTCCGGTCTCGGCCACGCGCTTCTACTGGGCGATGCTCGCCTGCCTGATCGTGCTGACCGGCACGGCCACTTCCGGTGAGACGCTGGTCAAGGGCACCCACCGCGTGCTGGGAACGGCGCTGGGAGCCGTGGTGGCCATCGCGGCCGTCCACCTCACCCGAGGCCACGACACGCTCGTGGTCGCGGTGATGTCGGTATGCGTCTTCCTCTCGGTGTACTTCTTCCGCGTCACGTACGGCGTGCTGGCCTTCGGCATCACCACGCTGATGGGACTCCTGTACAACGCTCTCGGCGAGTTCAGCGACGCACTGCTGGTCACCCGGCTCGAGGAGACCGCCATCGGCGCTGGAGTCGCCGCTCTCATCGCGGTTCTCGTACTCCCGGTGCACAACCGCAACACCACCGCCGCCGCACGCGACGCCTTCGTCCGCGACCTCGTGAGCCTCGTCAAGGCGGTTCGCGACAAGACGGCCGGCCGCGGCTGCGGGGCGGATCTGCTGATGTCCGCGCGCCGTCTCGACGCACGGATGCACCAGCTCGCGCTGGCGACCCACCCTTGGGGCGGTGCCACACTCGCCGGGCTCGACAACGCGCCCGTCGCCCGCCGGCTCGCCTCCTACAGCGCGATCACCGTACGGGCCAAGGCCCTGGCCACGGCGGCGGCTCTTGAGACCTCACCCCCGGACGTCGATCTGGTCGCCCCGCTGACGATGCCCCTTCGCCGGCTGACCGGCGACTACACACTCAGGCTCGACACGCCGCACTCACCCATGCGGCGGCCTCCGGGGCCGGCCCCGGCAGGCCGGCAGGCGCGGACCCTCCGCATCCTGGCCGACGATCTCGCCGGGGCGCTCGACGGCCTGCGCGCCGGTGGCGACATGACCGCCTGGGTTCCCTCCAGCCAGACCGCCGGTACGGGCTCCCACCGGTCCTAGGAATGCCCAGGGTCAGCCCGACGCCGCGTTCTTACGTCCCGTCCAGGTCAGGGCGAAGGTGTGGCTGCCGTCCGGCAGCACGGGGCTCGTCCACAGCGGGACGTCACCGACGCGGGTGGCGAAGGCATGGGGTCTCCGGGAAGTGGCTGCTACAGGTGTGTGGTGAAGTGCCAGTGGCCCGAGCCGACGGCGTATGTCGTGGAGTCAGCTGCGGTGACGCTGTTCCTGCCGTGGCCGAACAGCGGCACGGACACGGTCGCCGTGGCATTCACCGGGATCGTCACATCGAGTTCGAAGGTGTGCCGGCCCTTCGTCCAGGAGGAGACCACCTTGCCGCGCGGCGTCTCGACGGAGGCGGACACGTGCCGCAGGCCGGCGGGCACCTTCGGCGCGATGGTGAGCGTTTCGTAGCCGGGCCCGGTGGGTTCGATGCCGCCCAGCCGGGTGTAGAGCGAGGCGTTGATGCCGGTGAACATGGCGTGGTCGTGCGACTCCATGCTCGACCGGTAGGTCCATTCCTCCCAGTCGGTCGTCGCGCCCTGGCTGATCTCGTAACCGAACCCCGGATAGGTCTTCTGGTCCAGGACGGTCATCGCGACGTCGACCCGGCCGATGCGGGTCAGCGCGTCCATGAGGTAGCGGGTGCCGAAGATGCCGGTGTCCAGGTGGCCGTGGCCGGTGTTCAGGATCGTGTCGACGAGCCGGTCGCCGACGGCCTTGGCGTCGTCGGCCGGGACCATCCCGAACGCGAGCGGCAGGATGCTGGTCGTCTGCCGGCCGTCGGCGTACCCGTCGTGAGCCGCGTTGAGGAACGTCGCGTTGAAGGCGTCCTTGATGTCCGACGCGAGCGTCGTGTAGCGCGCGTTGTCCGCGGTCTGCCCGAGTGCCTTCGCGGCCTTGGCGAGGTCGGCGGCCTGCAGGTAGGAGAGCGCCGTGTTGACCAGCGAGACCTCGCTCGTACAGTTGCCGATGTCCGGGCTGCCGAGGCCTCCGTTCACCCCGGGGCCGTAGACGGGCGGGCACCAGTCGCCGAACCCGTGATCGGCCGGCCAGATGTGACCCGGCACCTTCGCGTTCGTGTCGACGAAGGCCTTCATCGCCGGGTACATCCGCTCGAGCGTGGCCCTGTCGCCGTACTGCTCGTAGAGGGTCCACGCCAGTGAGATCTGGTCACCGCCCATGTCGGGGTTCTGGCTGTTTCCCGCGTCGTTGGGCAGGGCCGTACCTGGTGGCATGTCCAGCAGGTAGTTGGCGTAGAAGCGGTCCATGCCGAACTCGCGGGTCGACGCGTCGTGATAGGCCTGCACGTCCATGCCCGGGGGTGTGCGTTCGTCGCGGACCGGGTTGTCGGTGGGGACGCTCATCGAGTTGTCAAGGATGGTCCGGCGATCGTTCTGCCAGATCTGGTTCAGCAGCGGATCCGAGGAGCTGAAGCTGCCGGTCGAGCTCACGTCGGCATGCACGACCCGCCCGGCGATCGAGTCGAGGGTGGGCGTGCCCGGGTAGCCGGTGACCTCGACGTAGCGGAAGCCGTGATACGTGAAGCGCGGCTCGTACGTCTCTGTTCCGCCGCTGCCGGCCAGCGTGTACGTGTCGGTGGACGCGGCGTCGCGGTTGGTGGTCGTGTCGAGCATCCCGTCCTTGCCGAGATCCTCGGCGGTGCGCATCCGCACGCGGGCGCCCGCCGGGCCGCTGACGCGTAGCCGCTCCCAGCCGGCGATGTTCTGCCCGAGGTCATAGACGTACGTCCCCGGCCGCGGCTCGGTCAGGTGCATGGGTCGTTGGGTCCGCACGACCCGTACCGGCGGGACGTCGTCGGCGACCAGGTTCGTACTCGGCGCGGCGACCGGCGTCACCGACTTCCAGGTCGAGGCGTCGAAACCGGCCTGATCCCAGCCGCGCTGCTCGAGCCGGGCGTCGTAGGTCTCACCGGCGTAGATGTCGTTGGCGGTGATGGGACCGTTCGACCACGTCCAGCCGTCGTCGGTCGTGACCGCCTGGCGGGTGCCGTCGGTGTAGGTGACATCGATGAGCAAGGACGCCTGCTTGGGACCCAGCCACCGGAAGCCGTAGGGGCTGAAACGCGAGGCGTAGCCGTTGCCGAGCCAGATCCCGACCGCGTTCGCGCCTTGTCGCAGAGCGTTCGTGACGTCGTAGGTCTTGTACAGGTCGCGCTGCTCGTAGGGGGTGTTCGCGGGGCTGAGCACGTCGTCGCCGACCTTGCGGCCGTTGAGGTGCAGCTCGTAGAAGCCGAGGCCGTCGACGTAGGCGCGTGCCCGGCCGATCTTCTTGCCGAGCGTGAAGGAGTTCCGCAGCATCGGTGCGCCGGGATCGCGGTTCAGCAGGGTGATGCCGCCGCCCGGCTGGAGCTGCCCATCCGTGATCGTCGTCTGCGGGAACGCCGGATCGGGGCTGGTGGAGAAGTCGTCGGAGAACGTTCCGTCGGCACCGTGGACGGTGAGGTTGTCGTAGAGCGAGTCCTCGGTCGAGTCGCCCACACGGAAACCGATCGTGCCCTTGCCGAACGTACGGTCGGTGAGCGTGTTGACGGGAGTCCCGTCGATCGAGGTGCTGATCGTGGCTCCGTCGGCCTGGACGCGCAGATGGTGCTGCTTGTCCACGTTCTGCTGCGTGATCAGCCGGCTGACGTCGACATCCGGCGCGAGGTGGCTGAAGGATCCGTTGACCTCGAGGTGCGGACGCAGCATGACCTTGCCCGGATCGACCTCGGAGTTGACCTGCCACATGTAGAGGTTGTTCGCGTCCTGCGCACGGAACAGCACGCTGGCTGCGCCCTTGCGGATGGTGAAGTCCACGTCGAGAGCGAAGTCCGACCACGAGTCCTGATCAGCGGTGTCCGGGCTGATCCATTGCGCTCCCTGCCAGTCGGCCTTTTGGAGCAACCCCATCTCCCACCATGCGGGCCGCGCCCAGGCCGACGACCCACCGTGCACGTCCCCCGCCTGCACCGTCCAGTAATAACGACGGGTCGACCGCAACGCCGGGCCGCCGTACGCCACGCCGACGGACGCGTTCGAGGCGACCTTGCCGCTGTCCCACACGTCGGCACGGCCGGGGGCGAGCCGGTCCGGTGTGCTCGCCACGAGGATCCGATAGGACGTCTGCCGCTCGTCGTTCACGCGCGAGTCCAGCTGCCAGCTCAGGCTCGGATGCGTGTCGTCGATCCCCAGTGGGTCGGCGGTGTGGTCGACGCGCAGATTCGTCACGCTCAGGTGAGCCGGCGATGCGCCGGCAGCCGTGGCCGGTAGGACGACCGACAAGGCGGCGGCGACAACGGCACAGAGCATGACGACGCGCTCTGTGCTTGCCCACCGGCGACCACGCATTCGAAACTCCCGTCCGGAAGCGTCTCGGCGCAACCGCCGAAATCCATGGGACTGACGCAAGACCCGACGTGAACCGCCCTGGTTCGACGCCAATGTCTATTTTCGAGCCCCATGCCCGAAATACTGCTGCGTGGAATTGACCAAGACCGGCCTGCTCGCCCGCGGCCAAGCGGCGATGGCAGCGCGGCTAGCCGGAGACTCGATGCTCCGACCTGGCGAACTGCTCCACGATCGCCCTGCAGAAGGCCGGCAGGTCGGCAGGTGAACGGCTGGTCGTGAACTGCCCGTCGATCACAACCTCCTCATCGACGACCTCCGCCCCGGCGTTGCGCAGGTCCGTACGAATGCTGGGCCAGGAGGTCAGCCTGCGGCCTCGTACGGCGTCGGCCTCGACGAGCGTCCAGGGGCCGTGGCAGATCGCCGCGATGGGCTTGCCCGAGGCGACGAACGCCTTCACGAAGCCGACGGCATCGCGGTTCATCCGCAGTTGGTCCGGGTTCATGGTCCCGCCGGGCAGCAGAAGAGCGTCATAGTCGCCTGGCGAGGCATCGGAGACCAGCCGGTCGACGGCGAACGTGCCGGCCGCGTTCAGATCCCACTGCCGGGCCTGGATCTCACCGGGGTGAATCGACAGCAGCTCGGTCTCTGCGCTCGCCCCGTACAGCGCCCCCCTCGGCTGCTCCAGCTCGACCCGCTCGACACCGTCCGTCGCGAGGATGGCGATCTTCCGGCCTTGTAGTTGGTGAGCCATGCGACTCCTCCTACATGGTTGGGTCGGTACCCTCATGATAGACCTCGGGGCCCGCAGGGGCCGTCTGACGTGGAAGAAACCGCAGGTCAAGGTGGCACAGCCACTACCGGCACGGTGACCGGCGGGGGTATACTGAGCGACGCAACCACCTGTCGCGACTGATTGCGTCGCCGCCCTTCGCTGGGGACGTTCCCCCGCCCCCAATGCGTGGCCGAGCAGGCGGGCCGTGACGGGCTTCCCCCAGGAAAGTCTGATTCCCCCAAAATGGAGATTCGCACCGATGCCCTCGTCGTGGGCGGAGGTCTGGGCGGCGTCGCCGCCGCCCTGGCGCTGCTCAAGGCGGGCTCTTCCGTTGTCCTGACCGAGGAGTACGACTGGCTCGGCGGACAGCTCACCAGCCAGGCCGTCCCCCCGGACGAGCACCCCTGGGTGGAGCACTTCGGCGTCACGGCGACCTATCGCGCGCTGCGCGACGGCATCCGTGACTACTACCGGAGCAACTACCCCTTGACCGGGCGGTCCCGCGCCTGGCACGAGCTCAACCCCGGCGCGGGCTGGGTGAGCCGGCTCTGCCACGAGCCACGCGTCGCGGTGGCCGTCATCGAGTCGATGCTCGCCCCCTATCGCGGCTCCGGGCGGTTGCAGGTGCTCCAGCCGTACCGGCCGGTCGCGGCGGACGCCGACGGCGACCGCGTGCACGCCGTCACTCTGGCGCACCGGTACACGGGCGCGCGGACGACCGTGCACGCCCCGTACGTGCTTGACGCCACCGAGACCGGCGAGTTGCTGCCGCTGACCGGCACCGACTACGTCACGGGGTTCGAGTCGCAGGCGGACACCGGCGAGCCCAGCGCGCCCGCGGAGGCTCAGCCGCAGAACATGCAGGCGATCTCGGTCTGCTTCGCCATCGACCACGTGGACGGCGACCACACGATCGAGCGCCCGGCGACCTATGACTACTGGCGGGAGTACCAGCCGCACTTCTGGGGCGACCGTATGCTGTCGTGGCGCGCTCCGACCCCGCGCACGCTCGAGCCGGCCGAGCGGTCGTTCAGCCCGAACCCGGACGACGACCCATTCGACGTGCTGGGCGACCTGCAGCGCGCCGGCAGCGACCTGAACCTGTGGACGTTCCGCCGGATCGCGGCGCGGCGCAACTTCGAGGACGGCGCGTACTCCAGCGACATCACGCTGGTGAACTGGCCGATGATCGACTACCTCGACGGCTCGATCATCGACGTGCCCGACGCCGACCGCCACCTGGAGAACGCGCGCGAGCTGTCGCGTTCGGCGCTGTACTGGATGCAGACCGAGGCGCCGCGGCCCGACGGTGGCACCGGCTTCCCGGGGCTGCGGCTGCGCGGTGACGTGACCGGCGGCACCGACGGCCTCGCGCAGGCGCCGTACATCCGCGAGTCCCGGCGCATCCGCGCCCTCACCACCGTCGCCGAGCAGGACCTCTCCCTCGCCGTACGCGGCGACAAGGGCGCGGTGCACTATGAGGACTCGGTGGGGATCGGCATGTACCGGATCGACCTGCACCCCTCGACCGGCGGCGACAACTACATCGACGTGGGCTGCTCTCCGTACGAGATCCCGCTCGGCTCCCTGATCCCGCGGCGCATCGGCAACCTGCTGGCGGCGGCCAAGAACGTCGGCACCACCCACATCAGCAACGGCGCGTACCGCCTGCACCCCGTCGAGTGGAACATCGGCGAGGCGGCGGGCACCCTCGCGGCGTTCTGCCTGGACAGGTCCACCACTCCGCACGCCGTCTATGCGGACGACGAGCTACTGGCCGACTACCAGCGGCGGTTGGCCCAGTCCGGCGTGGAAATCCACTGGCCGCAGGTGATCGGCTACTGAGCCCTACTTCGTAGGCGTGGTCTTCGAGTCGAGCCAGCGGTCGATGAGCGCGGTGAGGTCCTTGCCCGTGGACTGCTTGACCCACGCGGTGAAGCTCGCGCGGTCCTGGTTGGTGCCCCGGTGTTGCTGCGCCCAGCCACTCAGCATGGTGAAGAACTTCTTGTCACCGACCTGCTTGCGGATCTCCTGGAGCATCACCGCCGGGTCCATGTAGACGTTCGGTGAGTCGAACGCCCGCTTGTTGTAGTGCCCCGGCGGACCGTACTTCTTACGGAGCTGGCCGTCCTGTCCGCGCCGGACGTTGTCGATGATCTGGGTGAAAGGAAGCGAGCGAGGATCGTTCTCTGCGAAGTACAGCATCTGCAAGAACATCGCCATCCCCTCGTTCAGCCACACGTCCTGCCACGTACGCGGCGTGACGGAGTCGCCGAACCACTGGTGCGCGTACTCATGCGCGTAGTCGTCGGCGGGCAGGCCGGGCATCATGGTGATCATCTGCTGGGTCTCCATTCCGGAGTTGCCGGCGATCACCGCCCCGCCGCTCGGGAACGGGTACCGTCCCAGCCGCTTCTCCAGCCACGCGATGATCTTCGGAGACTGCCGCAACGTGGCGAGGTTCTTCTTGCGGTCCTTGGCCCGGAGCCAGTAGGTGAGCGGCAGGCCGTGCGGGCCCGTCTGCTTCACCATGGTCAGGTGGTCGGCGACGAACGTGACCAGATACGTCGCCATCGGGTCGCCCGAGTGCCAGCGGTAGACGGTCGTGTCGCCTTGGGCGACCTTCCCCTGGAAGGTTCCGCTGGAGACGCCCGCCCAGCCCTTCGGTACGGTGATGGCCACGTCGTACAGCGCCTTGTCCGACGGCTGATCGTTCGACGGATACCACGTGAAGGCCCCGTACGGCTCCTGCAGCGCGACCGCGGAGCCGTCCTTGTGAACGGCGAACCCGAGGTGCTGGGCGTCCGGCCGCTCGGCGTCGAACTTCGCCTGCTTGGGCTGCCCGTGGTAGCGGATGACGACCGCCGCGGTGGTGTCCTTGGTCAGCTGCTTGCCGGCCGGAATGATCAACTGGTCGCCGTGTCGCTGCGGCACAGCCGGCTTGCCGTCAACGGTGACGCCGTCCACCTTGAGCCGGCCGCTGAAGTCCAGCGTGACATTGTCAGTGTCCTGAGCGGCTCGGACGGCCAATGTCGCGGTGCCGGTCAGCTCCTTGTCCTTCGGCGACCAGTTCAGCGCGAGGCCGTAATGCAGGACGTCGACGGCGGGGTGGCCACGCTCCGGGTAGTAGGGGTCGGCGACCGGCTCAGAGCGCCCGGCGGCGTACGTCGCGGCCAGGTTGGACGCCCGCGAGGCGGACGCCTTCGGTCTGTTCGCCGACTCGCCCTTGTCCGGCGTGGACGAACACGCGGCCGTGCCGGCAGCGACCAGCGACAGTGCTACGACCGTACGCAGAATAAGCATGGAACGGACCCCCGTGACGAAATGGCCCGCTAACAGTAAGAGACGACTAATGCGTCAGATCCCTAGCTGGATCACAATGTAGACACGGTATCCACTGCCGTTTCGCCGGCGTCCCGACGATGGCGTCGGGGG
>JAOPYG010000127.1 GCA_025964685.1 Actinoallomurus sp.
AAGATGGTCAGGCCGACGACGTAATCGGAAAGATGAAGGTGTCGGCACTACTGGAATCACTGCCTGGCGTCGGAAAGGTTCGCGCTAAGCAGATCATGGAGCGGCTCGGTATCGCCGAGTCCCGCCGTGTGCGGGGTCTTGGCGCGAACCAGCGCGCCGCTCTGGAGCGTGAGTTCGGCGGCGGTGGAAATCGCTGATCGACTTGCGCCGGACGGGCGCGGCGGCTCAGCCGCGGCCGATTCCGCCGCATCAGTGGCGGGCGGCTCCATCCCGTCCAGGCGCCTGACGGTCCTTTCCGGGCCGTCCGGCGTCGGCAAGAGCACGGTTGTCGCCGAGATCCGGCGCGCCCACCCCCAGGTGTGGCTGTCGGTCTCGGTGACCACCCGTGCGCCCCGTCCCGGTGAAATCCACGGCGTGCATTACTTCTTCGCCGATGACGCCGAGTTCGATCGGCTCATCGACGAAGACCAACTGCTCGAGTGGGCCGAGTTCGCGGGGAATCGTTACGGTACGCCGCGGCGTGCGGTGCTGGAGCACCTCGCCGCCGGCGTGCCGGCACTGCTCGAGATCGACCTGCAGGGCGCCCGCCAGGTGCGTGCGTCCATGCGGGAGGCCCGGCTCGTCTTCCTGGCGCCCCCGTCCTGGGAGGAGCTCGTACGCCGCCTCGTCGGCCGCGGCACGGAGCCGCCCGACGTGGTCGAACGCCGGCTGGCGACGGCGCGGGCCGAGCTCGCGGCGGAGAAGGAGTTCGACCTCACTCTGGTGAACACTTCGGTCAAGGACGTCTGCCGTGACCTGATATCCTTGCTGGCTGTCCACCCATCTGACGACTGAGAGGCGCGGGAGTGGCTTCGAACGCCCCTGGCGGTGCCGATGGCATCACCAATCCGCCCATCGACGACCTGCTGAAGATCGTCGACAGCAAATACAGCCTTGTGATCATGGGGGCCAAGCGGGCCCGCCAGATCAACGCCTACTACGCACAGCTCGGCGAGGGCCTGCTCGAGTACGTCGGCCCGCTCGTGGAGACCCAGGTCCAGGAAAAGCCGCTGTCCATCGCGCTGCGCGAGGTCCGCGAGGGCCTGCTCAACTCCGAGGCCATCGAAGGCGTGTAAGTGACCCCCGCGGACCTGCCGGGGCACGTGCGAACACGAGTGCAGCGATGACGACCACCGGTGAGGGACCGCGAGTTCTGCTCGGTGTCGGTGGCGGCATCGCCGCCTACAAGGTGTGCGAGCTGCTGCGGCGGCTGACGGAGTCGGGTCACCGGGTCCGCGTGATCCCGACCCGTGACGCGCTGCGTTTCGTCGGCGAGCCGACGTGGGCGGCGCTGTCCGGCGAGCCCGTCACCACCGAGGTCTGGTCCGACGTCGCGCAGGTGCCGCACGTACGGCTCGGGCAGGGCGCCGATCTCGTTTTCGTGGCGCCCGCCACCGCCGACCTGCTGGCCAAGGCCGCCCACGGCATCGCCGACGACCTGCTGACCAACACGCTCCTCACGGCCCGCTGCCCGGTGGTGTTCGCGCCGGCCATGCACACCGAGATGTGGGAGCACCCCGCCACCCAGGCCAACGTCGCGACCTTGCGGTCGCGGGGCAGCGTCGTGATCGAGCCCGCCGTCGGCCGGCTCACCGGCTCCGACTCCGGCAAGGGACGCCTGCCCGACCCGGACGCTCTGTTCGAGGCGGCGCGCCGCGTCCTCACGCGCGGCGGCCGGCACGACGAGCGTGACCTCACCGGCCGTCATGTCGTCGTCTCCGCGGGCGGCACCCGTGAGCCCCTCGACCCGGTCCGGTTCATCGGCAACCGGTCCTCCGGTCTGCAGGGGTACGCCCTGGCGCGCACCGCACTGGCGCGCGGCGCCCAGGTCACCCTCGTCGCGGCGAACGTCGCGCTGCCCGACCCCGCCGGCGCCGATGTCGTACCGACCGGGTCAGCACGGGAGATGCGCGACGCGGTCCTCAAGGCCGCGGCCGACGCGGACGCCGTCGTCATGGCGGCCGCGGTGGCCGACTTCCGGCCCGCCGATTACGAAGACGTGAAAATCAAGAAGACGGCCGGTGTCGAGCCGGCCCCGATCCGCCTGGTGGAGAATCCCGACATCCTGGCCGAGGTCGTCCAGGAGTCACGCATGCCGGGCGCCCGTCGCCAGGTGGTCGTCGGGTTCGCCGCCGAGACTCACGACGTCCTCGAGCACGGTCGCCAGAAGCTCGCCCGTAAGGGCTGTGACCTGCTCGTGGTCAACGAGGTGGGGGAGCGCCTGACGTTCGGTGCGCCGGACAACGCGGCGGTCATCCTGTCCGCCGACGGGGCCGCCGTCGAGGTGCCGCGCGGCACCAAGGAGGCGCTGGCCGACGTCGTGTGGGACCTGGTCGCAACTCGCCTGCCCTGATCGGGCCGACGCGCTTCAGCGTGACTTGAGGCGTTCTCGGTAGACTTCGCCACCGACATCAACAAGTCCATCTCTGCTCACGTCAGTCAGCAGCCGCTGCAAGGAGTACACGCACGTGTCCCGTCGCCTGTTCACTTCAGAATCCGTGACCGAGGGTCACCCGGACAAGATCGCGGACCAGATCAGCGATGCGATCCTCGACGCGATGCTGAAAGACGACGCCAAGAGCCGCGTCGCCGTCGAGACCATGATCACCACTGGCCAGGTTCATGTCGCCGGCGAGGTCACCACCGAGACGTACGTGGACATCCCGGGCGTCATCCGGGAGAAGATCCTGGATATCGGCTACGACTCCTCCAGCAAGGGCTTTGACGGACGTTCGTGCGGCGTGTCGGTGTCGATCGGCGCGCAGTCGCCCGACATCGCCCAGGGTGTCGACGACGCGTACGAGACCCGCGAGGGCGAGGGCGTCGACGACCTCGACCGCCAGGGCGCCGGCGACCAGGGCCTGATGTTCGGCTACGCCTGCCGGGAGACCCCCGAGCTGATGCCGCTGCCGATCACCCTGGCGCACCGGCTCGCCGCCCGGCTGTCCGCCGTCCGCAACAACGGCGTGGTGCCCTACCTGCGGCCCGACGGCAAGACCCAGGTCACCATCGAGTACGACGGCGACCGCCCGGCCCGGCTCGACACCGTCGTCGTCTCCTCCCAGCACGCGCCCGACATCAGCCTGAGCGACCTGCTGACGCCGGACATCAAGGAGCACGTCGTCGACCCGGTCCTCGCCGACCTCGACCTCGACACCAAGAACTACCGCCTGCTGGTCAACCCGACCGGCCGCTTCGAGATCGGCGGCCCGATGGGCGACGCCGGTCTCACCGGCCGCAAGATCATCATCGACACCTACGGCGGCATGGCCCGCCACGGTGGCGGCGCGTTCTCCGGCAAGGACCCGTCCAAGGTCGACCGCTCGGCCGCGTACGCCATGCGCTGGGTGGCCAAGACCGTCGTCGCGGCGGGCCTGGCGGACCGCTGCGAGGCCCAGGTCGCGTACGCGATCGGCAAGGCGCACCCGGTCGGCCTGTTCATCGAGACCTTCGGCACCGAGAAGGTCCCGGCCGCCAAGATCCAGGAAGCCGTGCTCGCGATCTTCGACCTGCGGCCGGCCGCGATCATCCGCGACCTCGACCTGCTCCGCCCGATCTACTCCCAGACGGCGGCGTACGGCCACTTCGGCCGCGAGGAGCCGGACTTCTCCTGGGAGACCACCCACCGCGCCGACGCGCTGCGCGAGGCCGCAGGCAGCTGACAACGCTCCGCAGGGGCGGTCCCGGTCATGCCGGGGCCGCCCTTTTCGCGTGCTTGGCCGCGTGTCCGGGCGGGCACAGTGAGTAATGACGCTGGGCGGGGGCAGGCGACGTGCGGAGGTGTCTGTGTGATGGATGAACCGGCGGTCTTCCCGTACCACGACCCGGCGTTCCTCGCGGATCCCTTCCCCTTCTACCGGACGCTGCGCGGCCAGGGTCCCGTCTGCCGGGTCGTCACGGTGCGCGGCATCGAGGGGTGGCTCCTGACCCGGTACGAGGACGGGCTCGCCGCGCTCTCGGACTCGCGGTTCAGCAGTGACCTGCTGGACGCCACCGACACCCGGCTGCTGGACCAGCTGCCCTCGGCCGAGCGCGAGTCGTTCCTGCGGAGCATGATCCGGGTGGGGCCGCCCGACCACACCCGTCTGCGCCGTCTCGTCTCCACGGCGTTCACCGCCCGGCGCGTCGCCGCGTTGCGGCCCCGCGTCCAGGAGATCACCGACGGCCTGCTCGACGCCGTCCTTCCTGCCGGCCACGCCGACCTGGTGGCCGATGTGGCGCTGCCGCTGCCGGTCACCGTCATCACGGAAATGCTCGGTGTGCCACTCGAGGACCGCGAGGGGTTCCAGGAGTGGACCGACACCCTGCTCGCGCAGGACCCCGAGCACTTCGACAAGGACGTCACCGACGGCGCATGGCGGAAGATGTGGGCCTACCTGGAGGACCTGCTCGCCGCCAAACGGAGGCGGCCCGCCGACGACCTGCTCAGCGCGCTCATCACCGCGCGCGACGACGAGCAGCGCCTGGAGGAGGACGAGCTCGTCTCGATGGCCTTCCTCCTGCTGGTCGCCGGCTACATCACCACGGTCAACCTCATCGGCGGCGGTGTGGCGGCGCTGCTGGCCCACCCCCAGCAGCTCAAGCTCCTGCGGGACGACCCGGGGCTGCTGCCCGGCGCCGTCGAGGAGTTCCTGCGCTACGACGGCCCGGTCAACCCGGGGCTGGTCCGGTTCCCCACCGAAGACGTGAAGATCGGAGGGGTGACGATCCCGCGCGGCGCCACCGTACTGATCGCGACGGCCATCGCGGACCGCGACCCCGCGCAGTTCACCGACCCGGACCGGCTCGACGTCACCCGTACCCCGGGCGCCCACCTCGCGTTCGGCCACGGCGCCCACTACTGCCTCGGCGCGCCGCTCGCCCGACTGGAGGGCGAGATCGCCATCGGCGCGATCCTCCGGCGCCTGCGCGACCTGGCCCTCGCCGTACCCCCGGAGGACCTGCGCTGGCAGGTCGCCAGCCTCCGTGGCCCCAAGGCCCTGCCGGTGACGTTCATTCCGTCCTGAGCGCCGTCCGCCGCCGCGGTGACATCATGAGGGATCGTCGCCGAAGGGGAGTGGTCGGTTTGGTCACGGTCGAGGACATCCGCCGGCTGACGTCCACGCTGCCGCGCTCGGAGGAACACCTCATCAGGGACCGGGTGAAGTTCCGCGTCGGGCGGATCGTCTACGTCGCGATCTCCCGTGACGAGACCACGATGGGGTGCGGCTTTCCCAAGGAGGAGCGCGAGGCGGCGATCGCGGCGGAGCCGGACAAGTTCGAGATGCCCCGGTTGTCGGACCAGCGGTTCAACTGGATCGAGGTACGCATGTCCGCGATCGACGCCGAGGAGATGCGCGAACTCGTCCTGGACGCCTGGCGCATGGCGGTGCCCAAGCGCGTCGCGGTGGCGCACGATCTGAACACCGCCCGCGAGGACGCTTGACGCGTTCCGGCCCGGGTCGGTGCGCGCCGCTGAACCGTCATTCCTGAACGGCGCGGATCGCCGTGTCGAGCAGGCCGAGCGACGGGGCGGGGGCGCAGGTGGTGCGCCGCCGTCGCGGGTGTCTGGTAGGACGGAAGCGTGACCGACGGCGTGGACATGAGCGTGCTTCCGGGGATGGGCGACCTCCCGGAGCGGACCTCGCCCGCGCCCGCCGAGGGCGCCGGCTCCAAAGCGTCCGGCCGGTCCGCGGCCGCCCGCCGCAAGGGCGGACGCAAGAAGGGCGCGAAACAGCCGGCGGAGACGCTCCCGGTGGCGCGCGTCGCGGTGGACATGTCGCTGCCGCATCTGGACCGTCCCTTCGACTACCTCGTTCCGACCTCCCTCGACGCCGCGGCCGTGCCCGGATGCCGGGTCCGGGTGCGGTTCGCCGGGCAGCTCGTGGACGGCTTCCTGCTCGACCGGGTCGAGCGGAGCGATCACGAGGGCAGGCTCGCATACCTGGAGCGCGTCACCTCCCCGGAGCCCGTGCTCGCCCCGGAGATCGCGGCGCTCGCCAGGGAGCTCGCCGACCGCTATGCGGGCACCTTCGCCGACGTCCTGCGCCTTGCCGTCCCGCCCAGGCACGCCCGCGTCGAGGCGGAGGACACGACCGAGCCCCCCGCTCCGGTGGGAGAAGCGGCAACGGTGCAGGTGGCCGCGATGGAGGAAGGGTCCGCGGGCGACGCCGAGGCACCGCCGGGCGGGGACCGCCCGGCGGCCGGACGGGAGCCGTCGGAGGACGGCGATGGGGCGTCATTCGGCCGAGACGGCCAGGCGGCCGGGCGGGAGCCGGACGGCGGCGACGAGGGCTCATCCGATGGTGACGGCCCGGGCACGGGACTCCCGCCCGCAGCCGTGAGGGAGGCGGCTGCTCCAGAGCCGTCTCAAGCGCCGGGGGAGGCCCTGGCTGGAGAGGGGCAGGCGGCGGGAGAGGTGCCCGTCGAGGCCGGGCCGTGGGAGGCGTATCCGGCGGGGCCGTCGTTCCTCCACGCGCTGCGGGCCGGGCGTGCGCCGAGGGCGGTCTGGAGTGCGCTGCCCGGGGCAGACTGGACCGTGGCGGTCGCGCGTGCGGTGCGGGCCGTGCTGGCCGGTGGCCGCGGTGCGCTGGTCATCGTCGCGGACGGACGGGACGTGGCCCGGGTCGACGCCGCCCTGGCCGATGAGCTCGGCCCCGGCCGGCACGTGGCGCTGACCGCCGAGCTCGGGCCGGCCGAGCGCTACCGCCGCTGGCTCGCCGTACGGCGTGGACGTGTGCGGGCCGTCGTCGGCACGCGGGCCGCGATGTTCGCCCCAGTGCGCGACCTGGGCCTCGTCGTCCTGTGGGACGACGGGGACGACGTGCACGCCGAGCAGCACGCGCCGTACCCGCACGCCCGTGAGGTGCTCGCGCTGCGTGCCCACCGCGCCGGCGCGGGGGCGCTCATCGGCGGGTTCACGCGCACCACCGACGCCACGCAGCTCGTGCGGAGCGGGTGGGCGCATCCACTCGTGCCCGACCGGGAGCGGCTGCGCGCCTCCATGGCCTACATCCGCCCGTCCGGTGACGACGCCGACCTGGCCCGCGACGAGGCGGCGCGCAGCGCGCGCCTGCCACACCTGGCGTTCCGTACCGCGCGGCAGGGCCTCGCACACGGGCCGGTGCTCGTCCAGGTGCCGCGACGCGGGTACGTGCCGGCGCTCGCCTGCGCCCGCTGCCGTGGCCCGGCGCGCTGCACCGAATGCGAAGGCCCGCTGTCGCTGCGGTCCTCCCACGCGGCGCCGTACTGCGGGTGGTGCGGCCGGATCGCCGGCGCCTGGCAGTGTCCCGAATGCGATGGCCGGCAGGTGCGGGCCGTCGTCGTCGGGGCCCGCCGTACGGCGGAGGAGCTCGGCCGGGCCTTCCCCGGCGTTTCGGTCCGCACCTCGGGGCGGGACGGTGTGCTCGCCGAGGTGAGCGCCGAACCCGCGCTCATCGTCGCCACCCCCGGCGCCGAGCCGGTCGCCGAGGGCGGGTACGCGGCCGCGCTGCTGCTCGACGGCTGGGTGCTCCTCGGCCGTGCGGACCTGCGGGCCGGCGAGGAGGCCCTGCGCCGCTGGATGAACGCCGCCGCCCTCGTACGGCCGCGTGGTCCCGTCATCGTGCTCGCGGACGGGTCGCTGACGCCCGTCCAGGCGCTGATCCGCTGGGACGCGGTCACCTACGCCGAGCGTGAGCTGGCCGAACGCGGTGAGCTCGGGTTCCCGCCCGCCGTGCGGATGGCCTCCCTGACGGGCACCCCGCAGTCGGTACGTGAGCTCGTCGAGGCCGCCGGGCTGCCGGAGGACGCTCAGGTGCTCGGGCCCGTCGAGGTGGGGGACGGACAGGAACGCGCGCTCGTACGCGTCGACCGGACGCGCGGCGTGGTCCTGTCGCGGCTCCTCAAGGCCGCCCAGGCCACGCGCAGCACCCGGAAGACCACGGACGTGGTGCGGGTGCGAGTCGACCCGCTCGAGCTGATCTGAACCGTAGACTGGTCCTGCCCGATACCAGATGTGAACGGAGCCGTACGTGGCCGTCAAGCCCATCCGTCTATTCGGCGACCCGGTGTTGCGGACGCCGGCCGAGCCGGTGAAGGACTTCGACAAGGAGCTGCGCGCGCTCGTGTCGGACCTGTCCGACACCATGCTGGAGGCGCCCGGCGTGGGGCTCGCCGCGCCACAGCTCGGCGTGGGCCTGCGGGTGTTCACCTACTACGTCGACGAGCAGCTGGGACACGTCGTCAACCCGACCCTGGACCTGTCCGAGGAGCAGGAGGAGGGCGACGAGGGCTGCCTCTCGCTGCCCGGCCTGGTGTTCCCGGCCAAGCGCGCGGTCGGCGTGGTCGCCAAGGGCTTCAACATGTACGGGGAGCCGATCGTCCTGGAGGGCACCCACCTGCTCGCCCGCTGCGTGCAGCACGAGACCGACCACCTCGACGGCATCGTCTTCATCGACCGGCTCGAGCCCGAGCAGCGCAAGGCCGCGATGAAGGCCATCCGTGAGGCCGAGTGGTTCGGCGACGACGCCCCCGTGATCAAGGAATCCCCGCACCCGATGTTCGGCAAGGCGCTCTAGTGCGGCTCGTCTTCGCCGGCACACCCGAGACCGCCGTACCCGCCCTGGACGCCCTGCTCAAGTCCAGGCACGAGGTCGTCGCGGCCATCACCCGCCCCGACGCCCCCGCCGGGCGCGGGCGCAAGATGACGGCCAGCCCGGTCGGGCAGCGCGCCGCCGACGCCGGCATCGAGGTGCTGAAGCCCGCCAAGGCGAGGGACCCGGAGTTCCTCGACCGGCTACGTGCCATCGGCCCCGACTGCTGCCCGGTCGTGGCGTACGGCGCGCTGATCCCGCGGGTGGCGCTCGACATCCCCCGGCACGGGTGGGTCAACCTGCACTTCTCACTGCTGCCGGCCTGGCGCGGTGCCGCCCCCGTGCAGCGGGCCGTGCTCCACGGCGACGAGATCACCGGCGCCGCGACGTTCCAGATCGAAGAGGACCTCGACACCGGGCCCGTGTACGGCGTCGTCACCGAGCCGATCCTGGCGGACGACACCAGCGGTGACCTGCTCGGGCGTCTCGCCGAGAGCGGTGCGCAGCTGCTCGTCGCCACCATGGACGGCATCGAGGAGGGGGAACTGGAGCCGCGCCCGCAGCCCGCCGACGGCGTCTCCCTGGCCCCCAAGTTCGCGCCCGAGGACGCGCACGTCGACTGGACGCTGCCGGCCCATCACATCGACCGGCTGATCCGCGCCTGCACGCCGGCGCCGGGCGCGTGGACGACCTTCCGCGGCGACCGCCTCAAGCTCGGCCCCGTACGCCCGGCCCCGGATGCCCCGGCGCTCGCCGCTGGCGAGCTGCGCGCGACCAAGGCCGGGACGTTCGCCGGCACCGGCTCCCACCCGGTCGTCCTCGGCGAGGTGCAGCCGCAGGGCAAGCAGCGCATGCCCGCGACCGACTGGGCCCGCGGCGTGCGCCCGGCCGAAGGCGACGTCCTCAGCTGATGCCGAACCGACCCACCGGCCCCCGCCGGGGCCCCAGGCAGGGGCAGCGCCAGGCACAGGATCAGCGCCAGGGCACGGCGCGGCCGAAGCGTCCCCGCGACCCGGTCCGCCGCACCGCGTTCGACGTCGTGCAGGCGGTCGACGAGCGCGACGCGTACGCCAACCTGCTGCTGCCCTCCCTTCTGCGCGAACGCGGGCTGGCCGGCCGCGACGCCGCCCTCGCGACCGAGCTGACCTACGGCACGCTGCGCGGGCGTGGCACGTACGACGCGGTGCTCGGCATGTGCAGCGACCGGCCGGTCGCCAAGATCGACACGCCGCTGCTGAACGTCCTGCGGCTCGGCACGCACCAGCTGCTGAGCACCCGGATCCCGCCGCACGCCGCCGTCGGCACGGCCGTCGACCTGGCCCGTTCGGTGGCCGGCCCCGGGCAGGCCAAGTTCGCCAACGCGGTCCTGCGCAAGGTGGCGGCCCGCGACCTTGAGGCGTGGCTGGCCATCGTCGCGCCGCAGGACGAGACCGGCCGCCTCTCGGTCGTGCACAGCCATCCCCGCTGGATCGTCAACGCCCTGCGCGACGCCGTCGGCGCGGGCGAGATCGAGGCGCTGCTGGCCGCCGACAACGCGCGCCCGCGCGTCACGCTGGTGGCCAGGCCCGGCCGCTCCACCGTGGCCGAGCTGGGCGGCGAACCCGGGGTCTACTCCCCTTACGCCGCGTACCTGGCCGAGGGCGACCCGGCCGCCGTCCCGGCCGTCGCGGAGGGCCGCGCCGCCGTGCAGGACGAGGCGAGCCAGCTCGTCGCCCTCGCCCTCACCCGGGTCGAGCTCCACGGCACCGACGCGCGCTGGCTGGACCTGTGCGCCGGACCGGGCGGCAAGGCGGCACTCCTGGCCGGCCTGGCGGACGAGCGCGGCGCCCACCTGCTGGCCTGTGACCTTCAGCCGCATCGCGCCCGGCTCGTACGCGGAGCCGTCGGCCCGTCGGTCGGGGTCGCGGTCGCGGACGGCGCCCAGCCGGCCTGGCGGCCCGGATCCTTCGACCGGGTCCTCGCCGACGTGCCGTGCAGCGGTCTCGGCGCGCTCCGCCGGCGCCCGGAGGCCCGCTGGCGGCGAGGCCCGGAGGCGATCGCCGATCTCGGGCCGTTGCAGCGGCGGCTCCTCGACTCCGCGCTCGACGCCGTACGCCCCGGCGGCGTGGTCGCCTACGTCACCTGCTCACCGCACCTGGCCGAGACCCGCGTCGTGGTGGACGACGTGCTCCGGCGGCGCGGTGACACCGAGCGCCTGGACTCCCCGTCTCATCTCGAGGGCGTCCCGGATCTGGGCGAGGGCCCGTACGCGCAGTTCTGGCCGCACCGGCACGGCACCGACGCGATGTTCCTCGCCCTCCTCCGACGTCGCTAGCCCGCGAACCGGACCTCGACGATCGGCATGCGCAGCTTGCGGATCAAGGGGATGAGGTGCGCCCACGGGGCGATGGCGAGGGCTCCGCGGCCACGTGGAAGGCGCAGGTCGCGTACGCCGGCGATGTGCGGGGAGAAGGCCTTGATCTTCTCGTGTTCGCCCGGGTCGAGGCTCCAGTGCCAGGGCGGCGCCTGGTAGGCGGCGCCCTTGGCCAGATCGCCCCGGCGGCTGCGTTCGGCCAGGCCGTGCGGCACTGCGTCGAGCAGCAGCGTGCCGCCGCGGAACCGCTCGGCGCACGCGGCGATCAGCGACTCCACCTCCGCCGGCCGGAGGTACATCAGCAGGCCCTGCGTCGAGATCAGCACGCCCTCGGCGGCGTCGACCTCGTCCATCCACGCGAAGTCGAGTGCCGAGCCGGCGAGCGTACGGCGCCGCGGCGGGTCGTCGGGGAGCAGCCGCCGGCGTACCTCGACCGTCTCCGGCAGGTCGACGGTGAGCCAGCGCACCCGGCCGTCGTCGACCCGCCAGAACTGCGTCTCCAGGCCCTCGCCGAGCCCCACCACGGTGCCGCCCGGGCGGGCCCGGAGGAAACGCCGGACCTCACGGTCGAAACACAGCACGCGCAGCGCGTGCCACTGGGACATCTGCTCCCCGAACCGCTCGAACGGGTAGTCGATCCCGTCGACCAGCTCGACCGCCAGCGGGTCGCGCAGCAGGGCGTCGGCCCGGCGGGCCTCCACGGCACGGTTGTAGAGGTTCCACAACAGCGTCTCCGGCACGCCCTCGAGCTCGACCCGGGTCTTTTCGGCCATCGCCTCAGGATGTCAGAACCACGCCTTTCCGCACCGACGGCTCAGGCGGTGACGCCGACCCGCTCCTTGCGCGCGGCGCCGGCCGTCAGGTCGGTGAGCACCTCCGTCGCGCGGTCGAGGGCGGCGGCGATCCACGGCAGGCCGCACGGGTCGGCGGCGGTCAGGGCGGTCAACCGCTGTTCGTCGGTCTCGCCGTAGAGCAGGCTCGTGGCCACCCGGAGGCGCAGCGCCTCCGGCGGTTCGCCGAAGGCGCTGCCAGGGAGGACGCCGACGCCGTACCGGTCGAGGAGCAGCGCCGCGAGCTCGGGGGACGTGCGGACGCCGAGCCGGTCGCGGAGGTCATCGAAGTCCGGATAGAGGTAGAAGCCCCCCTGAGGCTCGGGCAGGTGTGCGCCGGAGGCCGTGAACCGCTCCGCCATGGCGCGCACGACGGTCTCGTGCAGCCGGCGGCTCGCCGCGACGCGCTCGTTGATCTCGGGTGGCTCGGCGAAGGCGTACGCCGCGGCCTGCTGGGTGGGGCCCGAGGTGCTGGACCAGATCTCACTGGCGACACCGGCGAGCTGGTCGCGCAGCCCGCCGAGGGCCTCGGGCAGCAGTGCCACACCGATGCGCCAGCCGCCGAGGGCGAGATGCTTGCTGAGCGCCGTCGTGATGACGGTGCGCTCGGGGGCGTACCGGGACGGGCACGGGAAGTCGGCGTTCTGGTCGAAGACGAGATCGCGGTAGATCTGGTCGGCGACGATGATCAGGTCGAGCTCGCGGGCGACCTCGCACACGCGGCGGACGGTCTCCGGCCGCGCCAGCGTGCCCGTGGGGTTGTCCGGGAGCGTGACCACGATGCAGCTCACGTCGTGCCCCGCGGTGCGCTCCCGTGTGACGGCCTCGCGCAGCGCCTCGGGGTCGGGGACGCCGCCCTCACCGGGCGGCGTCGGCACGAAGATCGGTTCGGCGCCCATGAGACGGGTCTGGGCGGCGTAGCTCACCCAGCTCGGCCGGGGCACCACCACACCGCCGCCCATGGCGAGCAGCAGGCCGTACAGCAGGGGCTTGCTTCCTGGGCCCGCGACGATCAGCCCGGGGTCGGCGGGCAGGCCGCGGCGACACCAGTAGCCCGCGGCGGCCTCGCGAAGGTCGGCGCTGCCGGCGACGGGGCCGTAGGCGCCCCGTCCGGCTGCGATGGAGAGCTGGCGTTCGAGCGCGGGCAGGACGGGCAGTCCCGCTTCGCCGAAGGCGAGCGGGAGCACCGGGAGCCCGGCCCGGCGTCTGTGGTCGAGGGCCTCGTTGGCCGCAAGAGTCGCGGAGATTGCGACTGGCATTGATCTACTCCCAAGGAGCCGTCTGGCTGGTGACCTGCGCGGGCCGTACGACTTCCATGCTCCAGTGGAACGGGCCATCACTACAAGCGAGCCTTTCCGCTGCCATGCGTAAGATGAACTTATGCTCGATGTCCGGCGGCTCCGGCTGCTACGCGAATTCGCCGACCGCGGCAGCATCGCGGCCACCGCGAAGGCCCTCGGCTACACCCCTTCCGCGGTCTCCCAGCAGCTCGCCGTGCTCGAACGCGAGATCGGTACCAGCCTGCTCGACCGCACCGCACGCAGCGCCGAGCTCACCGACGCGGGCCGCCGTCTGTCCCGGCACGCCGACCGGATCCTGCGGATGATCGAGTTCGCCGAGGCGGACATGTCCGAAAAGGAGCCCACCGGGCAGGTGGTGCTCACCGCGTTCCCCACCGCGGCGGTGGCCTTCGCGCCCGCCCTCGCCCATGGCCTGCGCCGCCACGCGGACCTCACCTTCCAGCTCCGCCAGACGCGCCTCGGCGACGGCCTGCGGCAGGTCCGCTCCGGCGAGGTCGACCTGGCGCTGGTCGACGACTGGACGGGCCGGCTGCCCACGCGCGGGGGCGGCAGCCTGCGGTTCTCACTGCTGCTGCGCGATCCGCTCGTGCTCGTCGTGCCGGACGGCCACTGGGCCGCCGACCACGAGCGCGAGATCGACCTGTGGCGGTTGCGCGACGAGCCCTGGCTCGCGGCCCCCGCGGGCGAGGCGTCCCGCCAGGCGTTCGACCGGCTCCTCGCCGACGTGGGCGGGGCACCACCGATCCCGTGGGAGTTCGAGGGCTTCGGCACGATCCTCGGCCTGGTCGCTCGCGGCGTCGGCATCGCCGCCGTACCCAGCCTCGCCCTGACCGCGGCGGTCCCCGGCATCGCCGCGCGTGAGCTGCCCGGCTCGCTGACCCGCTACGTCTACGCCGTCGTACGCACGGCCAGCGTCCGCCGCCCGTCGGTCGCGGTCACCCTGGAGGCGCTGCGTGACGCGGTGGCCGAGATCGACGTGCTCTCGGTGGGTCGCGCCATCGGGCCGGCGGGAAAGGTCCGCCCCCAATGACCGACGATCACCCGCGCGTTGAACGCCACTGGAGGCGCCACCGCCTCATCCCCGCCGTCTACGACTTCGCGGTCGAGCACGAGCGCATCGCGCGGCTGGGCGGCCGGCTGCTCTGGGGCGCGGACGTGCGTGCCCTCTATGACTCCTTCGGCGAGATCGCCCGGCTGCCGCGGGGCGGCGCCGTGCTCGACGTGCCGTGCGGGGGAGGGGTCGCCTTCCGCGGCGTGCCGCGCGGCGCCGGCCTCAGGTACGCCGCCGCCGACCTGTCCCCGCTGATGCTGCGGCGGGCCCGCGCCGAGGCCCGCCGCCGGGGGCTGGACGTCGCCCTCACGCACGCGAGCGTGGACCGGCTGCCGTACGCGGACGGAGCGTTCGACCTGTGCCTGACCTACAACGGGCTGCACTGCCTCCCCGACCCGGCGGCCGCGGTCGCCGAGATGGCCCGCGTGCTGCGTCCCGGCGGTGTTCTGCGAGGCAGCGCGGTGGTGACCGGCGCCGGACCACGGCAGGACCTGCTCATCGCGCTCTTCCGCCGCCTGGGCGACTTCGGCGCGCCGGGGACCCTCGCGGACCTGGGCGGCTGGCTGGGCGCCGCCGGGCTCGACGCCGCCGAAGTGACCGCCACGGGCGCGCTGGCGTGCTTCTCCGCCGTCAAGCCCGCCTGAGGGCGCGCTTCGGGCGGGCCGTCCCTACACTTGACCGCATCATGGCCGTGCAAATCGCTCCCAGCATCCTGTCCGCCGACTTCGCCCACCTCGCCGACGAGGTCGCCGCCGTCGCCGATGCCGACTGGCTCCATGTCGACGTCATGGACAACCACTTCGTGCCGAACCTCACCCTCGGGCTGCCGGTGGTGGAGTCACTGCTCAAGACGACGACGCTCCCGGTGGACTGCCACCTGATGATCGAGGATCCCGACCGGTGGGCGCCCGGCTACGCCGAGGCGGGGGCGGCGAGCGTCACCATCCACGTGGAGGCGGCGAGCGCCCCCATCCGCACCCTCCGCGAGATCCGCGCCGCCGGGGCGCGGGCGGGCCTGGCGCTCAACCCGGGCACCGGCGTCGAACCGTACGCCGACCTGCTGGGCGAGATCGACATGCTGCTCGTGATGACGGTCGAGCCGGGCTTCGGCGGGCAGCCCTTCCTCGACGTCGTGCTGCCGAAGGTCCGGCGCGCCCGCGAGCTCATCAAGGGCAGGGACCTCGACGTGTGGCTGCAGGTCGACGGCGGGGTGAACGCCGAGACCATCGAACGCTGCGCCGAGGCCGGCGCGGATGTGTTCGTCGCGGGTTCGGCGGTCTATTCGGCCGATGATCCGGGCGGGGCGGTGCGGTCCCTGCGCGACAAGGCCGCCCGCGTGGCCGGCTGATCAGGTCGCGTAGACCGAGGCGCCGTCCTCGACTCGCGCGCTCAGGCGGCCCTGGGTGACCAGGACCTCGAGGTGGGCGCGGGTCTCGGTGGTCGCCAGCATCTGGTTGAACAGATCCAGCTCCTCGAAGCGCCGCTCCCGCCGGGTCCAGGTCAGCGTGCGGGCCGTCTCGTACGCGGTGCCGGCGCCGGCCCGTACCGCCGCGGCGCAGGCGTCAAGCCGCTCGGCGTGGTGGTCGAGCAGCGCGTCGACGCGGGCGTGCACGCTGTCGGTCACCGGCCCGTGCGCGGGCAGCAGCCTCAGGTCGGGCAGCTCGCGGACGAGCTTCAACGACGCGAGGTAGGAGCCGAGCGGTGAGGCCTCCGGCGCGCTCTCGAAGCCGATCGACGGCGTGATGTGCGGCAGGACGTGGTCGCCGGCGAAGAGCAGCCCGCCCGCCAGGTCGGCGAAGACCAGGTGACCCCGGGTGTGCCCGGGCGTGGGCACGGCCAGCAGCTCACGGTCCGCCAGCGGCAGCGTGGTGCCCCCCTCGATCCACTCGTCCGGCATCTCCCACGCGGCCGGGTCGTGGCCGCCTTCCCTCCAGATCGCCCGCAGGCGCTCGATGAGAGGCCCGGCGCCGCAGGCGTTCAGCTGCTCGAGCTGCGGAGACCGGTCGGGCACCCCGGGCCGGGTGAGCAGGTCGAGGGTCGGGCGCTCACCGATGCCGAGACTCACCCGCGTTCCGAACTCCCTGCGTACCGCGACGGCCTGCGTGTAGTGGTCGCGGTGCACGTGCGTGACGAGAAATCCGGCAATGTCGGCGAGCCCGAAGCCGATCTCCTTGAGCGAGGTCTCGAGCTGCCGGCGCGACTCCTCCAGCGCCCAGCCGCCGTCGATCAGCACCAGGCCCTCGTCGTTCTCGATGGCGTAGACGTTGACCGCCCGCAACCCGTCCGTGGGAAGCGGCAGCGGTATCCGGTGCACTCCAGGAGCCACCTGGAACGCGCCAGATTCGATCCACTCCGTCCGCTGCGACATCGGCAGGGCCCTCGTCTTTCCGGCGCTAGAAACTAGAACGTCATTCGATCTATACCGGACTCATACTCCGGGCACCACGGCTGGGGCCGGTGAGTCTCACCACTCTCCCAGGGCGAGCCGCGGCCTGGCGGTACCGTCGGCGGTCGACAGTGGGAGGTCGATGTGGTCCAGGCGATCGGGCTCGGGGCGGTCGTTCTCGTCGGCGCGGGGGCCCAGCGCGTCACCGGGCTCGGGTTCTCGCTGGTCGCCTCGCCGTTCATGGTGCTGCTGCTCGGCCCGTTCAACGGCGTACTGGTGGTCAACGCGTGCGGTGCGGTGACCGCTTTCGTCGTGCTCACGCAGGTGTGGCGCGACGTCGACCTCCGGCAGGCGGTGCTGCTCATCGTGTCCGCCCTGCCGGCCGTCGCCGCCGGCGCCTGGATGGCGCGGAGCCTGCCCGCGGCGCCGCTCGCCATCGTGGTCGGCGTGCTCATCCTCGTGGCGCTGGTGGCCGTCGTCGCCAGTGAACGGGCCCGGGTCCTGCGGGGGACGCCCGGCGCGGTGATCGCGGGCCTGGGGTCGGGCTTCCTCAACGTCACGGTCGGCGCCGGCGGGCCGGCGGTCGCGGTGTACGCGGTGTCCACCGGGTGGGCGCAGCGGCGCTTCGCGGCGACCGCGCAGCTGATCTTCGGCGTGCTGGGCGTCGCCTCGCTGGTGGCGAAGGGCGGGCGGCCGTCGATGGCCGCGGCCGGCTGGCTCACGGTCGCGGGCGGGCTGCTGGCGGGGATCCTCGTGGGCAACCGGGTGGCCGCGCGCGTCTCGCCCGGGCGGGCCCAGACCGCCGTGATCATTCTCGCCATGGCGGGAGCGGTCCTCACCGTGATCAAGGGCCTGGTCGCGCTGTGACGCCCCCCACTCGGGATTCCCCCCATCTTGCGGGGAATGTCACTCGTGGCACACTGGTTGGCAAGTGAACGAAGCGTGCTCCGGGGTCGGTGAAATTCCGAACCGGCGGTTACAGTCCGCGACCCGGCCGAAACCATCGGCCGGTTGACCCGGTGAGATTCCGGGACCGACGGTTAAAGTCCGGATGGGAGGCAGCGCGCGGCCGTGCCCTGTCCGGGGCGCGGTGAGTGGCGTCGTGACCATCACGCCCACATCCCGGAGCCTGGATCAGGAGGCCCGGGGTGACCCCATCTTCCGTCGAGGAGACGGCGATGCGCGGCGCGATCGCGCTCGCCGCGCGCGCCCTTGGCGAGACCAGCCCTAACCCCGTCGTGGGATGTGTGGTGCTCGACGCCGCCGGACGGACCGTCGGGGAGGGGTTCCACGCCTTCGCGGGCGGCCCCCACGCCGAGGTCGTCGCGCTCGAGCAGGCCGGCGACCTGGCCCGGGGCGGTACCGCCGTCGTCACCCTCGAACCCTGCGACCACCACGGCCGTACCGGACCGTGCAGCCAGGCCCTCCTGGACGCCGGCGTACGCCGTGTCGTGTACGCGGTCGCCGACCCCAGCGACAACGCGAGCGGCGGCGCCCGGCGGCTCGCCGACGCGGGCGTCGAGATCGAGTCCGGTGTGCTGTCCGCCGAAGCGGAGCGGGGTAACGCCGAATGGCTCACCTACGCCCGGCGGGGACGGCCCCACGTGACCTGGAAGTTCGCCGCCACTCTCGACGGCCGGTCGGCCGCGGCCGACGGCACCAGCCAGTGGATCACCGGAACGGCGGCGCGGGATGACGTCCACCGCCTGCGCGCCCGCTGCGACGCGATCATCGCCGGATCCGGCACCGTCCTGGCCGACGACCCCCGGCTCACCGTGCGCGGCTTCATCCCGCACGATCACCTGAACACCCACCGTCGGCCCCTGCGCGTCATCGCCGACGGCCGCGCGCGCACGCCCCTCGGCAGCCGCGTCCTGGACGACGAGGCGCCGACGCTCATCGCGATCAGCGAAGACACCGCAGCCGCCGTTCTCGAGGTCACGACCGCCGTCGTACGGCTGCCGCGCGGGCGGCGCGCCGGTGTGGACCTCACCGCCCTCCTCGCCGAGCTGACCGAGCGCGAGATCGTCTCCGTGCTGCTCGAAGGTGGACCCACGCTGGCCGGAGCGTTCCTGGCCGAGGGCCTGGTCGACCGCGTCGTCGCGTACCTGGCGCCCACGCTGCTCGGTGGCGGGGCCGCCGCTCTCGGCGACGCCGGAGTCGCCACACTCGCCCAGGCGTACGACCTGGACATCGAGGACGTCACCACCATTGGGCCGGACCTGCGGATCATCGCCGCGGTACGCGACCGGGCGAACCGCGGGAAGGCCGCCGGAGAGCGGCCGCTCCGCGCGGGGCGCGAGGACGCGGACCTGGCCGCCTTCATCGGCGCCCGGCCGGCACCGTCCCGAAGGGAGAACTGAAGTGTTCACCGGAATCGTGGAGGAACTGGGGGAGATCGTCGCGCTCGACCGCGACGGCGACTCCGCCCGGCTCACCGTGCGCGGTCCCCTCGTCGTCTCCGACGCCGTGCACGGCGCGTCCATCGCCGTCAACGGGGTCTGTCTCACCGTCACCGACGTCAAGGACGACGCCTTCACGGTCGACGTGATGAAGGAGACCCTCGACCGCTCCGGCCTCGCCGCGCTGAGCCCCGGGTCCCCGGTCAACCTCGAACGGCCCGTACGCCCGGCCGACCGGCTCGGCGGCCACATCGTGCAGGGCCACGTCGACGGCGTCGGCCACGTCGTCTCCCGCGAACCGGGCGACCGCTGGGACGTCGTGACGATCGGCCTGCCCGCGGACCTGGCCCGCTATGTCGTGGACAAGGGCTCGATCACCGTCGACGGCATCAGCCTGACCGTCGTCGAGGCGCGCGACGACGCCTTCACGGTGGCGCTCATCCCCACGACCCTGGAGCTGACCACGCTCGGCCGCAAGCGGCCCGGCGACGTGGTCAACCTCGAGGTCGACATCGTCGCCAAGTACGTCGAGCGGCTCATCGGGACGCGGCCATGAGTTCCTTCGCGCAGGCGGGCGTCACGGTCTTCGGCGAGAAGCTGCTGTGGACCGACCTGGCGGGGAACGTCCTGTCCCTCGCGACGGTGTGGCTCGCGATCCGGCGGACCATCTGGACGTGGCCGGTCCAGCTGGCCGGCGCGGCGCTGCTGTTCACCGCGTCGGTCAGCGTGCACGCCCCCGGCAACGCCCTGAAGCAGGTGATGTTCTTCGCGCTGGCGTCGTACGGCTGGACGAAGTGGATGCGCGGCATCCGCGAGGGCCATGAGCTTCCCGTACGACCGGCCACCGGGCGCGAGCGCACGGCGCTCATCGGCGTGCTGGTCGCCGGCACGGCGGTCGTGGCGCTGCTGTTCGCCGGCATCCCCTGGCTGCAGGTCACCTGGTCGCCGCTCGCGAACGCGTACATCTTCGTGGGCAGCGCGGTGGCGACCTTCGCGCAGAGCCGCGCCCTCGTGGACTTCTGGGTCATCTGGGTTCTGGTCGACCTCGTGGGAGTGCCACTGGCGCTCAAGTCCGGGCTGTACGTGTCCGGCGCGGCCTACGTCATCTTCTTCGTGATGGTCGTGGCCGGTTTTCGCAACTGGATCAACCAATACCGCCGGCAGCGGCGGAGTGCCGAACTGGAGGCGGTGGCGGCATGAGTTTCAACACGGTGGAAGAGGCGATCGCGGATATCGCGGCTGGAAAGGCCGTGGTGGTCGTGGACGACGCCGACCGGGAGAACGAGGGTGACATCATCGTCGCGGCCAGCAAGATGACGGCCGACCTGATGGCGTTCATGATCCGGCACACCAGCGGCGTGATCTGCGTTCCCCTCCCCGGGTCGCACCTGGATCGGCTCCAGCTGCCGCTGATGACCCCGCACAACTCGGAGCGGATGCGCACCGCGTTTACCATCAGCGTGGACGCCCGGGACGGGGTGACGACCGGGATCTCCGCCGAGGACCGGGCGCGGACCGTGCGGACCCTGGTCGATTCGGCCACCGAGCCTTACGAGATCGTCCGGCCCGGGCACATCTTCCCGCTCCGGTACGCCGAGGGCGGCGTGCTGCGGCGGCCCGGGCACACCGAGGCCGCGGTGGACCTGGCCCGGCTGGCCGGGCTAGACCCGGCCGGGGTGCTGGCCGAGGTGGTCAACGACGACGGCACCATGGCCAGGCTCCCGCAGCTGCGGGAGTTCGCCGACGAGCACGGGCTCACGCTGATCTCGATCGCCCAGCTCATCGACTACCGGCGGCACAGCGAGCGGATGGTCCGCCGGGTGGTGGAGACCAGGCTCCCCAACGCCTACGGCGAGTGGCGTGCCCTCGGGTACCAGAACCTGGTGGACCACACCGAGCACCCCGTCCTGGTCCTCGGCGACCTGGGCGACGGCCGGGACGTGCTGGTCCGCGCGCACTCGGAATGCCTGACCGGGGACGTGTTCGGCTCCCGCCGGTGTGACTGCGGGGACCAGCTGGAGGCGTCGATGGCCGCGATCGCCGCCGAGGGCCGCGGCGTCGTGCTGTACCTGCGCGGCCACGAGGGCCGGGGCATCGGCCTGCTCAGCAAGCTCCGGGCCTACCAGCTCCAGGACGCTGGCGCCGACACGGTGGACGCCAACCTGGAACTCGGCCTGCCGGCCGACGCGCGGGAGTACTCCGCCGGCGCCCAGATCCTCGCCGACCTGGGTGTGCGCTCGGTGCGCCTGCTGACCAACAACCCGGCCAAGGTCACGGGGCTGTCCGGGTTCGGCATCGAGGTGGCCGCCCGGGTCGCGCTGCCGGTCACGCCCACCCCGGAGAATCTCCGCTACCTGACCGTCAAGCGGGACCGGCTCGGCCATCTGATCGACGGCCTGCCCGCCCCCATGGCCGGGAACGGAGCCAACGGCAGCTCCGCCGGGGGGAGCCCGCTCAACGGGAACGACTGCGGCACGGCCCTGGCCGGGGCCCGGTGAGCGCCGTCCGGTGCCGGCTAGCGAGCCTGGGCCGTCAGGCCCGGGCGAGTGGCCGGTGTGCGGGTTCCTGCCGGACGGCGCGAGCCTCAGGGGAGACAGGGTGAGCGGTGCCGGGCGGCCGGCCGCCGAGACCGTCGACGCCGCCGGGATCACCCTGGCCATCGCCGTGACCCGCTGGCACTCCGAGATCACCGACGCGCTGACCGACCGCGCCCTGGCCGCCGCCAAGGCGTGCGGCATCGACGACCCGCTGGTGGTCCGGGTGCCCGGCGCGGTCGAGCTGCCCGTGGTCGCCGCCGAGCTGGCCCGCCACCATGACGCGGTGGCGTGCCTGGGTGCGGTGATCCGGGGCGGCACACCGCACTTCGAGTACGTCTGTGACGCGGTCACCTACGGGATCGCCCGGGTCGCGCTGGACGCGGGCAAGCCAGTTGGCAACGGGGTGCTGACCTGTGACACCCTGGAGCAGGCCCGCGATCGCAGCGGGCAGGACGGCAGTCGCGAGGACAAGGGATGGGAGGCGGTCGTGGCCGCGCTCGAGACCGCGCTCGTACTGCGCTCCCTGCGCGGGGGACCGGCCTGCGGCGGGAACCAGCAACGACATTGACCGGGCGGCATGAGCAGCCCGGCTGGTTTTCGTTGCGGAAGAAAGGTTCTCAACTGTGCTTTCCCTGGTCCTGCCCAAAGGCTCGCTGGAGCGGGCCACCCTCGACCTGTTCGACGCCGCGGACCTGACCGTCCGCCGGTCCTCCGACCGTGACTACCACGCGTCCATCGATGACCCCCGGATCGACAAAGTGCGCTTCCTGCGCCCGCAGGAGATCCCGTCCTACATCGAGCGCGGCCTGTTCGACCTCGGCATCACCGGCCGGGACTGGATCACCGAGACGGGCGCGGAGGTCGCCTCCCTGGGGGAGCTGCACTACTCCAAGGCCACCTCGCAGCCCATCCGGGTCGTCCTCGCGGTCCCGCAGAACTCGCCGTGGCAGTCCGTGACCGACCTGCCCGAGGGCGTCCGGATCTCGACCGAGCTGCCCGCGACCACCGCCCGGTACCTGGAGGCCAGCGGGGTCAAGGCCATGGTCATCCCCTCCCACGGGGCCACCGAAGCCAAGGTGCCGGACATCGTGGACGCGATCGTCGACCTGACCGAGACCGGCTCGTCGCTGCGCCGCAACGGCCTGCGCATCCTCGACACGCTGCTGACCAGCTACACCGAGCTGATCGCGAACACCGACGCGTACGCGGACCCGGAGAAGCGGGCCGCGATGGATGACATCGCGCTGCTGCTCCGCGGCGCCATCCAGGCCCGCGGCCACGTCCTGCTCAAGCTCAACGTGGCCGCGGCCCAGCTGGAGGCGGTGACGGCGATGCTGCCCGCGCTGTCCTCCCCGACCATCACCACCCTGGCCCGCGGCGGGATGAACGCCGTGGAGACGGTGGTGCCCAAGCGCGGGGTCAACACGCTGATCCCGGCGCTGAAGGCGGCCGGGGCCCGGGACATCCTGGAAATCCCGATCTCCAAGATCGTCGAGTAGGCGCCGCGCAGGCGCGCCCACCGGCCGGGGAGCCGCGAGTCAGTCGCGGCGCTGCGGCCAGGCGATCACGGGGCCGTGGGCGCGGAGAGTGACCTTCGAGCCGGGGGACAGCGCGCCGCCGCCGAGCGTCCGCACGGTCAGCGGCGGGGCCTGCGGGTCCTGCTCCGGCTGCACCGTCACCACCGCGTCGTGCCCGTGGTAGCCGTAGCCGGTGATCCGGCCGGTCAGGCCGCCGGTGCCGTCGCTGCCGGCCAGGCCCGGCTCAGCGGCGCCGGCCACGCCGGCCAGGCCGGGAGTGCCGGGGATCAGCTCGACCTGCTCCGGCCGGATCAGCACCATGGCCGGGCGGTGTCCCGGCCCGTCACTGCCGTTCCGGCCCGCACCCGCCCCGTCCCCGGCCGCGTCCGGCCCCGTCACCGTGTGCACGCCCAGGAGAGTCTGCACGGACGAGCCGTTGAGGATGCCGGGGATGAGGTTGGCCTCGCCGATGAAGCTGGCCATGTCCGCGTCCACCGGGCGGGAGTACAGCTCCTGCGGGGCGGCGCACTGGGCGATGCCGCCGTCGCGCAGTACCGCGACCCGGTCCGCGGTGGACAGCGCCTCGTCCTGGTCGTGGGTGACCAGCACGCTAGTGGTGCCCGACTCCTTCAGCAGCTGCTGCACGTCGGCCCGGACGCTGGCCCGCAGGTGAGCGTCGAGGGACGCGAACGGCTCGTCCAGCAGGACGACCTCCGGCTGGATGGCGAGTGCCCGGGCCAGCGCGACCCGCTGCTGCTGGCCGCCGGAGAGCTGGTGCGGGTACCGGCGGTCCAGCCCGGCCAGCCCGACCGCCTCCAGCAGTTCGGCGCAGCGCTTGCCGCGCCGCTCCCGGCCCCATTTGCGGCGGCTCAGCCCGAACGCGACGTTCGCGGCCACGGTGAGGTGCGGGAACAGGCTGCCTTCCTGCGGCACGTAGCCGATGCGCCGCCGTTCCGGGGGGAGGAACACGCCGGGCCCGTCGGCCACCGCGGAGCCGATCCGCACCGTGCCCGAGTCCGCGTGCTCGAACCCGGCCAGCACCCGCAGCAGGGTGGTCTTGCCGCTGCCGGACGGGCCGAGGATCGCGGTCAGCGAGCCCGCGGGCACGTCGAGATCGAGGCCGGTCAGCACCTGGTGGGCACCGAACCTCTTGTCCAGCCCGGCGACCGCCAGCTGGGTCATGTCATCATCCTCGGGTCCGCCGCGCCGCGATCGAAGAACCGGCCGAGCACCCAGCTCGGGATGGCCGCCACGGCGATCATCACCAGGGCGAACGGGGCGGCCTGCCCGTAGGACAGGTTCGTCTCGTACACCCAGAACTGCGAGGCCAGGGTCTGCACGCCGGTCGGGATCAGGATAAGGGTCGCGGTCAGCTCGGTGATAACCGAGAGGAAGACCAGGCAGAACGCGGCGACCAGGCCCGGCCCGGTCAGCCGGAGCGTGACCCGCCAGAGCACCGTGAGCCGGGGCTGGCCGAGCGACCGGGCCACCTCGTCCAGGCTGACCGGGGCGCGGGCCAGCGACGCCTTGACCCCGACCAGGGCGAGCGGGAAGAACATGATCGCGTAGGCCAGGATCAGCAGCGGCGCGGTCTGGTAGCCGAACCCGCGCAGGTAGCGCTCGGTGAAGTAGGACAGGGCCAGCGCGATGACCACGCCCGGCACGGCCAGCACCAGGTACGTGCTGCGCTCCAGGAAGCGCCGGGCCCCGCCGGGATGCCGCACCGCGAGCAGCGCCACTGGCAGGGCCATCAGCGTGGCCAGCCCCGCGGACAGCAGCCCGTACAGCGCGGTGGTCAGCGCCGCCATCGGCATCGACACCCCGGTCAGCGAATCGTGCCCGCGCGTGGCCATCCAGTAGATGCTGGAGCCGACCGGGACGCCGAGGGACAGCCCGGTCAGCGCGGTCAGGCCAGCCAGCGCCGGGATCCGGGCCCGGCCCAGCCGGTACGGCGCCGACACCCGCTGGGCCAGCGCGCCGGACCGGCTGACCCGGCCGCGGCCGCGGAGTTTCCCCTCCGCCCCGAGCACGATCAGGCTGAGCAGCACCAGGACCAGGGCCAGGGCGCTGGCCGCGGGCAGGCTGAAGGCCACGTTGATCTCGGTGAAGATCGCGGTGGTGAAGGTCTGGTAGCCGACGATCTCGAAGGCGCCGTACTCGGCCAGCATCACCATCGCCACCAGCAGGCAGCCGCCCAGGATGGCGCCCCGGGCCTGGCCGAGGGTGATCCGGACGAACGTGCGCACCCGGCCGGAGCCCAGGCTGCGGGCGACCTCCT
>JAOPYG010000136.1 GCA_025964685.1 Actinoallomurus sp.
GCGTCCGGTCCGGTCGCCGCGACGGCGACCTCGAAGCCCTCTTTGCGCAACATGTACGACAGTGCGTCGCTGAACGACTCCTCGTCTTCCACGACGAGCACTCGGGTCACTAGGGGGCCTCCCGTACGGTGGCTGGCTCGGAGATTTCCTTCGCGGTTGCGGAGGTGGTCAACAAGGGCAGGCGGATGGTGAACGTCGATCCGGAGCCTTCCTTGCTCCAGACGTTGACCTCGCCTCGATGCCGGGTCGCGGCATGCTTGACGATGGCGAGTCCGAGACCGGTGCCGCCGGTCTGACGGGAACGCGCCGGGTCGACCCGGTAGAAGCGCTCGAAGATGCGTTGCAGGTCGGCCTCGGGAATGCCGATGCCCTGGTCGGTGACGCTGATCTCCGCGTGCCGGTCATCGGCCCTGCGGGTGCAGACGACAACGCGTGTGTGCTCGGGACTGTAGGCGATCGCGTTGTCGATGAAGTTACGGACCGCCGTGATGAGCAGCTCCTCGTCGCCGTCCACTGTGAGCCCTTCGCAGCCGCCGATGGCCAGGGTGATGTCCTTGGGCTCGGCCTTGAGGCGGCAGCGGTCCACGGCGTCGTGCACGACGTCGTCGAGCGCCACGACCTTGGGTTCGGCGACCGGCTCGCCGCCCTGCAGGCGGGAGAGTGTGATGAGGTCCTGGACGACGTTGGTGAGGCGTACGGACTCGTGCTGCATGCGCTTGGCGAAGCGGCGCACGGCTTCGGGGTCGTCGGCGGCGTCCTCGATCGTCTCGGACAGGAGCGAGAGAGCGCCCACCGGGGTCTTGAGCTCGTGGCTGACATTGGCCACGAAGTCGCGGCGGACGGCCTCGACGCGGCGCAGCTCGGTCAGGTCCTCGGCGAGCACGAGGACGAGGCCGCCCGTGCCCATCGGGGCGACCCGGACCGCGAACCAGCGGCCTTCCCGCCGTCCGTGGATGACCTCGATCTCCTCTTCGCGGATCTCGCCGTCGCGGCGTACGAGGCGCGCCATGGCCAGCAGGGAGTCGACGACCAGCCGATCACCGCTCACGAGGCCGAAGGCGCGAGCCGCGGAGCTGGCCCGTAGGACACGGTCGTCGCTGTCGATCACGACCGCCGACGAGCGCAGTACGCTGAGCACCGATGCGACGCCGGCCGGCACGCCCGCGGTCTGCGCCGGGGGTGCGGACGGGTGCTGGGCACGTTCGCTGGCTCGGACGGCCAGCGCGGTCACCAGACCGGTGACCAGGCCGACGGCGCCTGCCAGAGTCGCGACAACCTCCACATCCACATCTTGGATCGTAGGCTGGACTCTGACCAGCTCGGTTCCTCCCCGCGCCTACCTGCAATGACGTTCGTTCAAAGTTAACCTCCACCTACACAACCGTTCACGGCGGGCAACCATGCTGCTAACCGGACCAAACTGCCCGTCCCGTGCCTGCCTACCTAAAGGATTCGAATGCGAGACGCCTACCACGATGAGCTCGACGGACTCTCCGACAAGCTGGTGGAGATGACGCGGCTGGTGCGGTCGGCGATGGCCCGCGCCAGCACCGCCCTGCTCGATGCCGACCTTCGCCTCGCCGAAGAGGTGATCGGCAGTGACGAGCACGTCAACAAGCTCGAAGCGGAGATCGAGGGCACCGTCTTCGACCTGATGGCCCGTCAGCAGCCGGTCGCCAGCGACCTGCGGACGCTCATCACGGCTCTGCGCATGAGCGGCGATCTCGAGCGGATGGGCGATCTGGCCGTACACCTCGCCAAGACCGCGCGGCGGCGGCACCCGGAGTCGGCCATCCCGCCGGAGCTGCAGGCGACGGTCCTGGAGATGGGGCAGATCGCCGAGCACATGATCGCCAAGGCCGGCAGCGTCATCGCCTCACAGGACGTCCAGATGGGCCTGGAGCTGGACGTCGACGACGACCAGATGGACCGCCTGCACCGCCGGCTGTTCGACTCGCTGCTGTCGCCGAAGTGGCAGCATGGAGTGGAGCCCGCCGTGGACATCTCCCTGGCCGGCCGCTATTTCGAGCGCTTCGCCGACCATGCGGTGCACGTCGCCGAGAACGTCGTCTACATGGTCACCGGCCAGCACCCCGAGGACATCGGCGAGATCGCCGGCTGACCTCCGCGTACGAGAGAAGCCCCGGCGTCGCGCCGGGGCTTCTTGGTTGTCGGCCTACCTCTTGCCCTGGTTCTTGACCGCCTCGATGGATGCCTGCGCGGCATCCGGGTCGAGGTACTCGCCGCCCTTCTTCAGCGGCTCGAAGTCGTCGTCCAGTTCGTACAGCAGCGGGATGCCGGTCGGGATGTTCAGCCCGGCGATGTCCTCATCGGAGATGCCGTCCAGGTGCTTGACGAGCGCGCGCAGGGAGTTGCCGTGCGCGGCGATCAGGACCGTGCTGCCCGCCGCGAGGTCCGGCACGATCGCGTCGTACCAGTACGGCAGCAGCCGGTCCACCACGTCCGCGAGGCACTCGGTCCGCGGCACGAGCTCCGAGGGCAGCAGCTGGTAGCGCGGGTCGTCGACCTGGGACAGCGGGTCGTCGTCGGGAATCGGCGGCGGGGGCGTGTCGTAGGAGCGGCGCCAGGTCATGAACTGCTCCTCGCCGTACTCCTCACGCGTCTGCGCCTTGTTCTTGCCCTGCAGCGCCCCGTAGTGCCGCTCGTTCAGCCGCCAGGAGCGTCGTACCGGGATCCAGAGCTGCTCGGCCGCGTCGAGCGCGATGTTGGCCGTACGGATGGCCCGCTTGAGCACCGAGGTGTGCAAGACGTCGAGCCGGAGGTCGGTGTCGAGGAGGAGGTCACCGCCGGTGACCGCTTCTTCCTCCCCCTTTTCGGAGAGGTCGACGTCGACCCAGCCGGTGAACAGGCCCTCGGCGTTCCAGACGCTCTCTCCATGCCGGAGAAGTACCAATGTCGCCATAGCCAGCGAGCCTACTGGGTCTCCCCCAGGCCGGCTGCGCCGATGCCCCGCCGAGCTGGCGAGGAGCCACCTGTTCAGGTCGCGGACGTTCGGCTGACGACGCGCCGCCACGTAAAACCCCGCGAGTGCGGTGTCCAGGGCCGGGCGCGCGGGTGCGCGGGGTCAGTTCTTGCGGGCGACGCCGGCGAGGAAGTACGGACGGCGGTACTTTTCGGCGATGCGTCGGGTCTCGGCCGAGTCCGGGCGCCACTGGGCGACGTTGACCACGCCGGGTTCGAGGAGGTCCAGGTCGCCGAAGAAAGCCCTGATGCGGTCAGGCGTGCGGGCCACGATCGGCATCGAGGAGTGCTTGTAGACCTCCGTGACGCCGGGTACCGAGGCCGGCAGCGCATCGCCGCACACGTGGCTGAGCACGAGGTGCCCGCCCGGCGGCAGGGCCTCGCGGAAGCGTGCCACCATCGACTCGGGGTCGTCGGTCTCCTGGAGGAAGTGCACGATGGCCACCAGCATGATCGCGATGGGGCGGTCGAAGTCGAGCCGCTCGCGTACCTCGGGGTTGTCCAGGATCTCCTCAGGCCGGCGTAGGTCCGCCTGGACGATGTGCACGTGCTCGGCGCCGCCGAGGATGGCCCGTCCGTGGGTCAGGACGACCGGGTCGTTGTCGACGTAGACGACCCTGGTGTCCGGGGCGGCGCCCTGGGCGACCTCGTGGACGTTGCTCTGGGTCGGCAGGCCGGTGCCCACATCGAGGAACTGCCGGATGCCGAGCTCGGCCAGATGGCGTACGGCGCGGCCCATGAACGCGCGGTTCTGCTGCGCGGCGAGACGGATCTGGGGTGCGATCTCCAGGGCCTTCTCCGCGGCGGCGCGGTCGGCCACGAAGTTGTCCTTGCCCCCGAGGTAGTAGTCATACATTCGGGCGACGTTGGGGGTGCTCAGGTCGACCGCTCTCGGCGCCTCGGCCCGGTCCTCCATGGCGTACCTCCGTCCGGTCCAGCGCGTACGGACACAGCTTAACTACTGGCCGCCACCATCAGTCATGAAACGGAACAGAAACACGATCACGCACCGTTCGTGTCATTGACCGGCGTCAGGGAGAATCCGGGCGAACGGCTGGAGATTCGCCAGGCTTTCGCCGCGTTTGACCCTCCAGTCCCATTCTCGCTGGATCGAGCCGGCGAAGCCGAGCTCCAGGGCGCGGTCGAAGTTGTCGTCGGAGTAGGTGAGCACGCAGCCGAGGATGCGGTCGATCTCCTCCGGCGTCACCGCCGACAGCGGCAGCCGCCCGACGATGTAGACGTCGCCGGTCTCGTCCAGCGCGAACGCCACGCCGTACATGCCGCCGTTCTTGCGAAGCAGGTGACGGTAGAACTCCGCGTGGTTCTCATCCGGCTGGCGGCAGAAGAACGCCTCGACGTGGAGGCTGTGCTCCCCCGCGACGAGCCAGGTCATCGTGGCCAGCTTGTGCTGCCCGGGCAGCTTCACCAGGTACGCGCCGTCGCGTGGCCGTTCGTACTCCAGGCCCTGGTCGTCGAGGATCGCCTTGAGTGCCTCGTCCATGCCGGCAGCGCTGGAATCGTCGCTCATCACCGCTCCTCAGGTCGGCCCGAAAGCCACCATCATGTACGACGCGCGCCCGTCGTGCTCACGCGGACGCGGCCATCGTCCGTTCGCCGACGGCCTCCGCGTAGACCTCGAGCAGCCGGTCGACCGTCGCCTGCCAGCCGAACGCCGCACCGTGCCGTACGGCCGCCCGTGACATCCGCCGCAGCCGGCGCGGTGTGTCCAGGAGGTCGAGCAGCACGCGGGCGTAGTCACGGTGGTCGTGTCCCTGGATGAGCACACCGGACTCACCGTCGCGTACGGCGGTGCGCAGGCCGCCGACCGCCGCCGCGACCACCGGCGTGCCGCAGGCCTGCGACTCGACCGCCACCAGACCGAAGGACTCGCTGTGCGAGGGGACGACGGTGACGTCGGCCGCGCGGTACCAGTCGGCGAGGTCCTGCTGAGGGCACGGCGGTTCGAAGCGCACGATGTCGGAGACGCCCAGCCGGGCCGCCAGATCCAGCAGCTCGGTGGGGCGGGACCGGCCCGATCCGCTGGGACCGCCGACGACGGCGACGAGCAGGCGGTCGCGCAACTGTGGCCGGCGTTCCAGCATGCTCGCGGCGGCGCGGATCAGTACGTCAGGGGCCTTCAGCGGCTGGATGCGGCCGACGAACAACAACACCGCCCGGTCCAGTGGCAGGCCCAGGCGCCGGCGGGCCCGCTCGCCGGCGGAGTCCGACCCGCCCAGGTCCTTCGGCGTGAACGTCGTCAGGTCGACGCCGGGCAGGACGGTCTCGACCTGGTGCGGGTCCGCGCCGTACAGCGTGTGGAGCTGCTCCGCCTCGTCCGCGGTGTTGGCGATGAGCCGGTCGGCGCTGTCCACGACCCGCTGCTCGCCCAGCACGCGGCCGAGCGGTTCGGGCGAGTCGCCGACGGCGAGCGCGGCGTTCTTGACCTTCGCCAGCGTGTGCATGGAGTGCATCAGCGGCACGCCCCAGCGCCGGCGCGCGGCATGGCCGGCCTGACCGGAGAGCCAGTAATGCGAATGGATCAGGTCGTAGTGGCCCGGCTCATGGGCGGCCTCCGTACGGAGAAGACCCGAGGTGAACGCGCACATCTGGCGCGGCAGCTCGGTCTTGTCCAGCTCCTCCAGCGGTCCGGCAGCCACGTGCCGTACCTTCACGCCGGGTGCCAGCTCGGCGACCGGCGGCAGCGCGCGAGACGTCGCCCGCGTGAACAGGTCGACCTCGACGCCGCGTTCCGCCATGCGCTTGGCGACCTCGACGATGTAGACGTTCATTCCCCCGGCATCCCCCGTCCCCGGCTGGTCCAGGGGCGACGTATGAACACTGATCGTCGCCACCCGGGCAAGACGCGACACGGACACCACCTCCGTTAAAAGAACCTATCTCCCACAATGCGACATTCCCGTCGCGGGTGTCCCCGGTCGGTTGCTCACCAAACGGGCTGCGATGATGGCTCTCGTGCGTAAGACAGCAGTGGTGACCGGGGCGAGCAGCGGCATCGGTGCGGCGGCCGCACGCAGACTCGCCGCCGAAGGGTTCGACGTGGTCCTCGCCGCACGGCGGCGCGACCGCCTCGAGGAGCTCAAGACGGAGATCGAGGCCGCCGACCCGGCCGGGCGGCACGGCGTGGCGGCCGTCACGCTCGACGTCACCTCCCCGGAGTCGGTGGAGGCTCTCGCAGCGGCCGTACGGCAGTGCCACGTGCTCGTCAACAACGCGGGCGGGGCGTTCGGCCTCGACCCGGTGTCGGCGGCCGACCCGGACGACTGGCGGCGGATGTACGACACCAACGTCCTCGGCCTGATGCGCATCACCAAGGCGCTGCTGCCCAAGCTGATCGACAGCGGCGCGGGCCACATCGTCAACATCACCTCGCTGGCCGCTCACGCCGTCTACGAGGGCGGCGCGGGTTACACCGCCGCCAAGCACGCCGCCGCGGCGATCAACGACACCCTCCGGCTGGAGCTGTACGACCAGCCGGTGCGGGTCACCGAGGTCGCTCCGGGCATGGTCGCGACCGAGGAGTTCGCGCTCGTGCGCTTCAACGGTGACGCCGCCAAGGCCGCCAAGACCTACGAGGGCGTGCCGGACCCGCTGACCGCCGAGGACATCGCCGACTGCATCGCGTGGGCGGTGACCCGCCCCGCGCACGTCAACATCGACCGCATCGACGTACAGCCGCGCGCTCAGGCCGCTCCGCACAAGGTCCACCGCGTCTGAGCCTTCGAAGCGCATCGCTGCCGCACGGCACACTTGGCGCATGTCTCAGCGACGGCGGCCCGAGGGGACCATCACACGCGGGACGACGGCGCCCAACCGGCTGCGCCGCGTCGACCGCTGGATCGCCGGCGTCCACGGTCCGCTGCTCCGCCGCCACGACCGGCCGCTGGTCGTCGACCTGGGGTACGGCGCCTCGCCGGTCACCACCGCCGAGCTGTTCACGCGCCTGCGCACGGTGCATCCACGGGTCCAGGTCGTCGGGATCGAGATCGACCCGCTCCGTGTCGCGGCCGCCCGGCCGTACGAACGCGACGGACTGTCGTTCCGCCTGGGCGGCTTCGAGCTGCCGGTCGAACGTCCGCCGACGCTGATCCGCGCGTTCAACGTGCTGCGCCAGTACGAGGAGGCGGAGGCGTGGCGCGCCTGGCACCGGCTGTGCGCGGGGCTGTCCCCGGACGGCGTCCTCGTCGAGGGCACCTGCAACGAGATCGGCCGCCGTGCCGTCTGGGTGACACTGCGCCCGGGTCGTTCGCTTCCCGTTCCACGCGGCGGAAGGGCGGGGCGCGCGACCGTGGCCGTCCCCGACACGATCACCTTCGCGGCGCACCTCGCGTCGTTGCCCCGGCCGTCGGAGCTGGCCGAGCGGCTGCCGAAAACCCTCATCCACCGGAACCTGCCCGGCGAGCGGGTGCATGAGCTGCTGACCTCGTTCGACCGCGCCTGGGCGGCGGTCGCGCCGCAGTCGGTGTTCGGGCCTCGCCAGCGCTGGATCGCGGCGGTCGAGCTCTTGGCACGCGACCATCCCGTCTACACCGGTGCGCCCCTCGGCGGCCGTGCGCGCTGGCGCCTCGGCGAGGTCACCCTCCCGTGGTCCGCCGCCGGCGCGCAGTCCGCTCCCTGACCGCCGGTCAGAACGGGCCCGGCCGGTACCGCGGCCAGCCCCGCGGGTGCCCTGGATGCGTCACTGACCAGCGGTAAGAACCCGTCGCCCGGTTCCCACTCTCGCACCGGCGCCGCCGCCATTCGATGTCGGAATTCAGGACTTTCGGCCATGGAAGCCCATGCCGTGCGCACTGAACGGTGGAACTACCGACTCGGCAGATCTGAGGAGATGGTTCTCATGCGTGAAGGCCACGATTTGCGGTGGGGTGGCCTGGCCGGCGTAGGCGCGGTAGTCCTCGCGATTATCGCCCGTCTGGTGATGGGCGGTGCCCCGGCGAGCACCGACACCATGGGCGTGATCGCCTCGTACATGAACGACAACCGGGGGCGGATCCTGCTGGCGGTCCTCCTGTACTCCGCCGCGATCGCGCTGTTCCTCTGGTTCGGCGCGGCCCTGGCCACGGCGTTCCGGCGCGCGGACGACACGAGTGACACGCCCGCGGTCGTGCTCGCCGGCTTCACACTCGTCTCCGCAGTCGCCTTCATCGCCATTTCCATGTTCGGCGCCACGACGTACGCGCTGACGGTGCACGCGGGCCTGCTGATCCTGGCCGCCGTGCCCTACAGCGTCGCGGCGGTCATGGCGACCATCGCCGGCATCGCGATGGCGCTGCCGATGACGGCCGTCGCCGTGGCCATCATGCGTACGCACCTGTTCCCGATGTGGATGGCCTACTTCGCCGGCGTCGTCGCGCTGATCTCACTCGTGGCCGCCCTCACCGTATGGGCGACGAAGGGCGCCTGGGCACCCGGCGGCTGGGTGCCGACCTACATTCCGATGGTGCTGCTGGCGCTGTGGATCCTGTCGGCCAGCGGGCTGCTCATCCGCGAGCATCTCCCGGCAATGCGCACGCGGGCCCCGCACATCATGGGGGCCTGAGCCGAGAGTGAACGCTGCTGGGGCCCGGCCGGATGAGTCCGCGCCGGGCCTCGTGCCGGATCAGCCGTTGAGCGCCCGATCGAAGGCCGCGTGGACCTCCGCACTGAACAGCACGAACCGTGCCTCCTCCACCGGCGCCGGCGTGTCCCGTACGGTGCCGACCGCGATGCGGGCCGCGTCATCGAGCGGCCAGCCGTAGATGCCCGCCGAGACCGCCGGGAAGGCGACGGTCGCGGCGCCGAGTTCGGCGGCGACCCGCAGGGACTCGCGGTAGCACGAGGCCAGCAGCTCGGACCGGTCCTCGGACTTGGCGTAGACCGGCCCGACGGTGTGGATCACCCAGCGCGCGGGCAACCGCCCAGCCGTCGTGGCCACCGCCTGCCCCGTCGGCAGCCCCTTGCCGTATCGCGAGGCCCGAAGCCGCCGGCACTCCGCCAGGATCTCCGGGCCGCCCCGGCGGTGGATCGCCCCGTCCACTCCGCCCCCGCCGAGCAGCGAGGAGTTCGCCGCGTTGACGACCGCGTCGACCTCTTGCTCGGTGATGTCCCCTTGAACCAGCGTGATGCGCATGCGTGTGTGGCCCCTTTGCATGGAGTCTGGCCCTCGGTGGTGACGGAGCCGCGGGGTGATTGCTACCTTCTACCCGCTTCCGTCCGATCTTGGCCGAAGCATTCGTGTCAACGGTCGAGGTTCTCATGGTGAAGCCAGCGGTTCCCGCTGTCGGCCCGGCTCTCCGAGCAGCCTCCGCCGCGATCGGCGGACGCGAGCACGCCCTGCGAGCGCCAGGCGCAGGAGGCGTTCACGGCCGGCCCGGCCATGCTGCTCGACGGCGTCGAACAGACCGTCCGGCAGCGACGGCCCTGACAGGCGGCCACGGCCAACCGTGGTCTCGTCACGCCTCCCCTGGCGCGACGGCGGACTTCCTGGACGCCCCTACCGGGGACCGAGCCGGAGGGATGTTGTGGTTGAGCCGGAACATGTTGGCCGGGTCATAGACCGCCTTGAGCTCTGTCAGCCGCCGGTAGTCGCCGGGTTCGTAGGCGTCGCGTACCTGGTCGGCGGTCGCGTGGTCGCCGTAGACGAAGTTGAGTGAACGCCCGCCGGTGCTCCACGGCCGCATCGCGTCGAACACCCGCAGGTGTGCGGCCCGTACGGCGGCAGGGTCGGCACCGGCCACGGGCGACAGCACGCGCAGGAGGTACGTCGCGTCCCGGTGTCCCACCGCGCTCGTGACGGCGGGCGTACGCGCGAGCGCCCCGCCCAGGTGGCGCAGGTCGACGACGCAGGGCACCGGCGCGTCCGGGCCGGCCAGGTCGACGACAGTGCGCACCGCCGCGGCGTCGAGCCCGCTCAGCAGGATGTTGCTGCCGGAGTAGGCGTGCGGCGCCGCCGGGTCGTTGTAGATCGAACCGCTCTCGGCGTACGGCAGGTCCGCCAGCGTGTCGAGGAGGAGTGGCGCGGCCGACCGCAGCGGTGCCACGAGCCGCTCGCCGTCGGCGGCCGGACCGAGATGGGCGATGCGGACGTGGACGATGTGCCGGCCGCGCATCGGCTCGGGGATGGCCGGAAGGTCCGGGAAGGGGATCATTCCGACCGAGGCGGTCATGTCGTCGGGCAGCGCGCGGGTCCACTCGCGGAAGGTGTTCAGGACGTCGGCGGCCACGTCGGCGGAGAAGAACAGACCGCCTCCGTAGAGCCGGGTCACCGGCACGAGTCCGATCCGCATCCCGGTGACCACGCCGAAGTTGTCGCGCCCGCCGCGCAACGCCCAGAACAGGTCCGGGTCACCGCCGGCGGTGACGTGCCGGAGCCGCGCGTCGGCGGTGACGACGTCGAGCCGGCGCACCTGGTCCACGGCGTAACCGTGGCGGCGGGCCAGGAGCCCGAGCCCGCCGCCGAGTGTGTAGGAGACGGCGCCGGTGTGCGGGGCGCTGCCGTTGAGCGGCGCCAGCCCGTGCGGTGCCGCCGCCTCGATCACCTGGCTCCAGCGGACGCCCGCCTCGATCCACGCGGTACGCGCGTCGGCGTCGATGCGCACTCCGGTCATCCGGCGCGTGCCGATCAGCACGCCGCCGTCCGCGGGGATCGACAGCCCGTGCCCGGTCGCCTGCACGGCCACAGGAAGCCCACGGGCGGCGGCGAACGACACAGCCGCGCGTACGTCCTCGGTCCCCGTCGCACCGACGATCAGGTCGGGCCGGTGCCGCCGGGCGGTCTGAAAACCGTCCCGCTCGGCGTCGTAGCCGTCATCGCCCGGCCGCAGGACCGGGCCGCTCACCTGGGCGGCCAGTCCTTCGGCGACGGGCGTGTTCCGTTCGGGATCTGTGTTCACACCGTCCACGGTGGCCGCCGGCGGGCCATAAGTCCAAGAGCGACTTTGTCTGGTCACTAGCATTGTTGGTTATGGAGCTACGTCAGCTGGAGTACTTCGTCGCCGTGGCCGAAGAGGCGAACTTCACGCGTGCGGCCGCCCGGTTGCACGTCGCCCAGCCCGGGGTAAGCGCCCAGATCCGGCGCATCGAACGAGAGCTGGGCGAGGACCTGCTCGACCGGTCGGGCCGTACGGTGCGCCTCACCGAGGTGGGCGCCGCCGTGCTCCCCTACGCACGGGCGGCGCTGGAGGCGGTGACGGGCGCCCGTGACGTGGTGGCGGAGTTCACCGGGCTGGTCCGCGGGCACGTCACCGTCGGGATGGTGTCCTCGATGGCCACGCACGACGTCGACCTGCCGGAGCTTCTGGCCGAGTTCCATCGCCGTCATCCGGCGGTGAAGATCACGCTTTCCGAGGCCGCCTCCGGCACTCTCCTCGAGGGGCTGCGGGCCGGGAGGATCGACGTGGCGTTCACCGGCCTGGCGGCCGACCCGCCACCGGGCATCGACGTCCAGGTCATCACCGACGAGCCGCTCGTCGCGATCGTCGGTCTGGACGACCCGCTGGCCACGAGGGACACGATCACGCTGAAGGAGCTCGCCCGGCGCGCCCTCATCTGTCTCCCCCGCGGCACCGCCATCCGTGCGTGCGTGGACGACGCGTTCTCCGCGGCGGACCTGCGGCCCCACTACGCGTTCGAAGCCGGCGATCCGCGCCTGCTGGCGCGGCTGGCCGGGCGCGGCCTCGGCGTGGCCGTGCTCCCGGAGTCGGTGATGGGCGGCCGGTCGGCGGAGCTGCACGCGATCGCGCTGCGACCCGGCGTACGTGGCCGGCTCGCGTTCGCCTGGCGGACCGAGGAAGGACCGGTCAGCCCGGCGGCGCGGACGTTCGTCGACCACACCCGTACGGCGCTCGCGGCCTGGTTCGCCGGCACGGAACGAGTCAGGGCCTGCCGGAGCGTGATCGCATCCGGCAGGCCCTGAGCCTGCACTGCCCGCCTTCCCCGCGCAGACGTCGTCTCAGGGGACGAACTGCATTCAACGGGTACGGCGAAGGCGGACAGTGGTCCGGGGACTGTTTCGCAGGAACAGGCCCTAGTTGTTGCCGGGGTGGCCAATGGCCAGGCCCGTGCTGGGGTCGAAGAAGTGCAGGCTGCGGTTGTCGACGGCCAGCTCGAGGTTCTGGCCGGGCTCGATGCGCGACCGGGCGTTGACCCGTGCGGTCCACAGCGCGCGGTTGTCGGCCAGCGACAAGGTCGCCGCGTCGTCGCCGTCGGTGGCGTCCTGGGCCAGGTCGGTGGCGTCCTTGTGCTGTACGGGCGGCGCGTCGATCGAGAAGATGACGTTGATCTCGCTGCCGAGCTCCTCGGTGAGGTCCGCCTTGGCGCGGATCCGCGCCCACTCGGGGTTGGCCTGGCCGGAGTCCTCGAAGTCGGAGGGGCGCACGCCGAAGATCACCTCACGGCCGAAGTAGTCGTCCAGGCCCGGCTTGGCCGCCAGCGTCTCCGCGGGGATCGGCAGCGTGAAGTTCGCGAACGCCACGTGCGGGCCGTCGTCACGGACCAGCTTGGCGCCCACGAAGTTCATGGCGGGCGAGCCGATGAAGCCGGCGACGAACAGGTTCACCGGGTTGTCGAAAAGCCGCTGCGGGGTGTCCACCTGCTGCAGCTTGCCCTCGCGCAGCACGCAGACGCGGTCGCCGAGCGTCATGGCCTCGACCTGGTCATGCGTGACGTACACCGTCGTGACCCCGAGCCGGTCGTGCAGCTGGCTCAGTGACGCGCGCATCGAGACGCGGAGCTTGGCATCGAGGTTGGAAAGCGGCTCGTCCATCAAGAACGCCTGCGGCTCGCGCACGATCGCGCGCCCCATCGCGACACGCTGGCGCTGGCCACCGGAGAGATTGCGCGGCTTGCGCTCCAGGTACTCCGTGAGACCCAGGACCTCGGCGACCTCGTCCACGCGCTTGCGGATCTCCGCCTTCGGCACCTTGCGCAGCGTCAGGCCGAAGCCGATGTTCTGCCGCACGGAAAGGTGCGGGTAGAGCGCGTAGCTCTGGAACACCATCGCGACGTCCCGGTCGCGCGCCGGGGTACGGTTCATCAGCCGGTCGCCGATGCGGAGCTCGCCCCCGGTGATCTCCTCAAGTCCAGCGACCATGCGCAACGCCGTCGACTTTCCACACCCGGACGGCCCGACGAGCACCATGAACTCACCATCGTTGATGTCCAGGCTCAGAGAGTCCACGGCCTTGTTCCCGGCCGGGTACGTCTTATCAAGGCGATTCAGCGTGATCGCAGTCATAGGGGTGGTCTCCTTTCAAGCGGGCCGCGACGCGGACACAAACGGGAACGCGACCCTGAACAAATAGGACAAGAGGGCTGTCGGCCGGGCGTGCGCCGACTAGGTACGTCTGACAGTGTTGAGGCGGTCGGGAAGGTCCCAGTGGAACTCGGCCCAGGACACCTGGCCGCCGGACGCCGGCTCATGGCCGGCCCGGTCCGCGAGCATCTGGACGATGCCCAGCCCCCGGCCGCACTCGTCTTCCTCACGCGCCGGCGCGGGCTCGGCCCAGGACGCGTTTCCTCGATCGGTGACCTCGACGCGTGCCCAGCCGGCGCTCGTCCGGATTCGGAGAGTCACCAGGGAACCCGTCTCGCCGCTCGGTGTGTGACGGATGGCATTGGTCATCAGCTCGCTCGTGACGAGCTCGAGGTCGTACCGCCGGGGGCAGCCGTCCAGCGCGGCCTGGACCAGCCGGCGCGCGATCGCCACGATGGCGGGCACGCCCGGGACCGAGATACGCCAGTCGAGTGCGGCGTCGCGGGCACGGGGAGCCCGTTCGGCCGGTGCGGAAGCCTTCAGTGGAAGCGGCTCTGCGGCCGCCGGACGCCTACTGGCACATACGCGGTGGTTCGCTGACATACGGCCACCTCCGTGGCTCGATCGCAGGCGCCGGAGAACCCGGAGTCCGTCCCCGCGTTTCGGGCAGACCGGCGTCGCGGGATTTTCGATCATGGATCCCATCTCGACTCCTCCCACGGCGGCCGCCTATACTGAATACATGCTTGTTATATATTGACGTTATCTACTAGTCAATAGAAGATGCCGAGTTTGTAGGCGTCGGGGTCGCTTGACAGAGCGCCCTAACATGGCTGACATGTAGGTAGGAGAAAGGGGGTGGCGCTACATGCGACCGGTGTTGCTGGCGCTGCTGGCCAAAGAGCCAGCTCATGGATATGAGCTCAAGCAGGCGCTGGAGCAGACCTTCGGAGGCGCTTACCCCTCTCCGAACATCGGCCAGATCTATGTGACGCTGGGGCGGCTGGAGAAGGACGGCCTCGTCCGCGGTCAGGACGTGGAGCAGACCAGCCGGCCGAACAAGAAGGTCTATGAGCTGACCCCCGCGGGCCGCGACGCGCTGGCCTCCTGGGTCGACGAGCAGAGCGACGGCCCCCGGCTGCGCGACGACTTCTTCGTGAAGCTCGCGCTGGCACCGATGACCGGCGCCGCCGACCGCATGACGCTCATCAACAGGCAACGCCGTCACCTGCTGAACCTCATGCGCGGGCTGTCGGACCTCGCGGCCACGACCGAGCGGGACAACACCGTCGCCCTCCTGCTCATCGAAGGTGCTCGCCTGCATCTCCAAGCCGACCTCGACTGGCTCGAACTCTGCCAGGAAGAGCTCACCTGAGCCCACCGCCTGCGGTGTGCCGGCACAGCCCTGATTTCCTGATCGCTGAATGTCACGCGAATCGGTTTCCCGGTTCGCGTGACATTCAGCGCGCCATTTCTATTTGACGGAGCCGGCGAGGACGCCTTGGACGAAGTAGCGCTGGAAGGCGAAGAACACGGCCAGCGGGACGACCAGGGACAAGAACGCGCCGGGGGCCAGGATGTCGATGTTCCCGGTGAACTGGCGCATCTGTGACTGCAGCCACTTGGTCATCGGCTGCGATCCGGTGTTGGCGAACACCAGCGAGACCAGCATGTCGTTCCACACCCACAGGAACTGAAAGATCGCCAGCGAAGCGATCGCAGGGCCACCCAGAGGGAAGATGACCTTGATGAAGATCGTCCATTCCTTCCCCCCGTCCATCCGCGCCGCCTCCAGCAGATCCCGCGGGATCCCCGCGAAGAAATTCCGCAGCAAGAAGATCGCGAACGGCAGCCCGAACGCCACGTGGAACGCCACCACACTCGGGATCGACCCGAACACCCCCAGCGTCCCGTACAGCTTCGACACCGGGATCAACCCGACCTGCACCGGAACCACCAGCAACGCCACCACGATCAAGAACAACCAGTCCCGGCCGGGAAACTCCAGCCACGCGAACGCATACCCCGCCAGCGAAGCGATCGCCACCACCAGCAACGTGGTCGGCACCGCGATCAGCACCGTGTTCCAGAACGAATCCACGAAATCAGGCTTGGCCAGCAGATCACCATAAGCCTTGAACGTCAGCTGCGACGGGGCGGTGAAGATATGCCACCAGCCCGAGGAGTTGTCATCTTGTTGCGAACGCAGCGACGCGACGAACAACCCCAACGTCGGGACCAGCCACACCACCGCGATGATCAACAAGACGACCTGGACCACACCACCGCCCACCCGCGACACGACGCGGGAGGCGATGCCACGCCGCGGCGCACCGGAATAGTCCGACCGGTCGGGGGCGGCCGCGGGTGTCACGGTCGCTGTGTCGGTGCTCATCGGTTCTCCTGTCGAAAACGCCGCAGGTTGAACAGCATCGCCGGGACCACCAGCAAGAACAGCATGATCGCGACCGCTGAACCCGCCCCCTGGTTGTTACCGCCGCCAAAGGAATCGGTCCACATCCGCACCGCCAGCACCGACGCGTTCGGATCACCACCACCGATGATGAACACCAGGTCGAAGACCTTCAACGCATAGATCAGCAACGTCACGAACACCACCGTGAGGACCGGCGCCAGCAACGGGATCGTCACCCGCCGGAACACCTGCCACTCCGTCGCCCCATCCACCCGCGCCGCCTCCAAAGCATCCCGCGGGATCGCCGCCAAACCAGCCGCGATCAACACCATCGCGAACCCGGCCCACACCCACAGATACGACGCGATGATCGCCGGCGTGATCAACGCCGACCCCAGCCAGTTCACACCCCCATACGAAGCCGCGAAATTATCCTTCGGCAACTTAAGGATGTAAGACCCGGCGGGGAGTTTCCTGATGACGAACGAGCCGTCCTTTTCCGTGGTGGCCGACCCGACCACCTTCGATCCCGAAACGGCTTGGACCTTCATCCCGCCCAGGCCCGCCTCGGAGACGTCCGGGCTGTTGAGCGTGCCGCCGCCGCCCTTGGTGAAGTCGAACCACACCAGACCCGAGATCCCACCCGGCGCGGCCGAGGGCGCCTTGGCCGGAGTCGGGGACTTCGCCAGGTTCTCCGGTTTCACCCCGACCAGCGGGATCATCGCGGTGGCGCCGGACTGGACCGGCGCCCGGGTGATGACCGCGCCCGCCTGAGCCACATCGGGGCTCTTGTCGCCCTCTCTGGCCGAGGCTCCCGGATAGCGTGAGCCGCCCGCGAAGGTGTCGTGCACCGAGGTGACGACCGCGTTGGCCACACCCATCGAGGGGTCTTGTTCATAGACCAGACGGAAGATCACACCCGAGGCCAGGAACGAGACGGCCATCGGCATGAACACGACCATCTTGAACGCGGTCGACCAGCGGATCCGCTCGGTCAGCACCGCGAACAACAGGCCCAGGATCGTCACCACCGTGGGTGCGACCACCACCCAGATCGCGGTGTTCCGCACCGCGGTCAAACTGTCATGGTCGGTGAAAATGGCGGTGTAGTTCTCCAGCCCCACGACCTTCTTACCCGAAGCGTCGAAGAAGCTCCGGATCG
>JAOPYG010000128.1 GCA_025964685.1 Actinoallomurus sp.
CGAGCTGCTCGCGCGCGACTGAGCGCTGATGAGCGCGCGCGACCGGCCGCGCAGGGGCCGGAACCCGACGGGCCCCTGACCGCCCCAGGCGTGCGTGGGCGGCGTCGGCCGGGTCCGGGCGTCCACGCACCTGCCCGGACCCGTCCCGCGCGATCCGGCGGCGCCTGCCTGACCGCGGCATCGTCGTAGTCATCCCCGAGCCCGCCGACCAGGGCCGGGCACCGCAAACGCCGCGGGTCACGAGCCTCGCCACCCGCTACGACGAACTCGCAATCACATACCGCGGCGGCGCAGTCCTCAGAGCCATCACCCTCCGGCTCCGCCGGTGAGGAGACACGCCCTAGGCGTCGACGACGATCAGGTCGCGCGTGACGTTGTTGACGCTCTCGTGGCCGTCCGGCGTGCACACGACGATGTCCTCGATGCGCGCACCGTGCGCGCCGGGGTAGATGCCGGGCTCGATGGAGAACGCCATCCCCGCCTCGAGCGGCTCGGTGTTGCCCGCGACGATGTAGGGCTCCTCGTGCGTCTCCAGGCCGATGCCGTGGCCCGTGCGGTGGATGAAGTGCTCCCCGTAGCCGGCCGCCGTGATGACGTCGCGGGCCGCGGCGTCGACGGCCTCCGGCGTGACCCCCGGGCGGACGGCGGCGCGGGCGGCGGCCTGGGCCTCCTGCAGCACCGCGTAGTAGGCGCGGAAGTCCGCCGGGACCTCACCGACCGCGTACATGCGGGTCTCGTCGGAGCAGTAGCCGCTCGGCATCGTGCCGCCGATGTCGACCACGACCGGGTCACCGGGCCGGATCACCCGGTCGGACAGCTCATGGTGCGGGCTGGCCCCGTTGGGGCCCGAGCCGACGATGACGAAGTCGGTGACCGCGTGCCCCTCGGCGACGATCGCCTCGGCGATGTCGCGGCCCACCTCGCGTTCGGTGCGGCCCGCCTTGAGCAGACCCGGCACGAGACCGTGTACGCGGTCGATCGCCGCGCCGGCCTCGCGCAGCGCCTCGATCTCGGCCTCGCTCTTGCGCATGCGCAGGTCGCGCAGGACCGTGCCGGCGGCGACCTGCTCGGCGGCCGGCAGCGCCTCACGGAACCGCAGGGCCATGACCGCCCACATGCGGTCGGCCACGCCGACCCGCGCGACGTCACGAGGCAGCCGGGCGGCCACCAGCGCGAACGGGTCGTCGGTCTCGTCCCAGGGCACCATCTCGACCCCGAGCGCACCGGCCGGCGACGCCTGCGCCGCCGGCAGCTCCAGGCGGGGCACCACCAGGAACGGCTCCCCCGCGGCCGGCACGACCAGGCACGTCAGGCGTTCGAGCTGGATGGCGTCATAGCCCGTGACGTAGCGCAGATCGGGCCCGGGGGTGAGGAACACCGCGCCGAGTCCGGAGCCGGCGACGGCGTGCCGCGCCCGGGTCAGGCGTTCGGGCTCGAACGGGGATGTCGCGCTGGTCAAGTCGCCACCTCTCATCGTCAGGGACCTGCTGCCGCGAAATCTACCCTCGTCCCGCCTCGTCGCGACGCCCGGGGACGTCCGAACGCGCACGTCGTGCCGGACGCCGCCCCAGGCGATTCGCGGGCCCGGCCACGGCGCCGCGAAGCCGTCCGCGACACGCCCGGGCCGGGCCGTCCCGGGTGCGGACCAACGGCGCCTGGGCGCCGCTGCGGGGGGTCACAATAGAACGTTTGATCGCAGCATGCGATCGACTCGTCGCGGACAGTAGGAATCGCTAAGATGGCACCTGCACCCGTGGGCGCGCACGTGCGGCTACGGCGCCCTCCCCCTTTCGTTCCACTTCCGCCACGTCCCCTCGGCAACCAGGATCGACCCCCTCTGCGGCCCGGAGTGACTACTCTGAGTGTCCGTCCGGGCGCAGACGATCACCAGTGAAGGCGGTCTCATGGGCATCCCGCACGGCAATGACGACGGCTTCATGGCCGATCCCGCGGCCGGCACTGGTTCCGACGGTGCCGCCGACGCCGGGACCGGCTCTGGAACCGAGCGCGCCACCGCTTCGGCGGCCACCGTCGACCGGCTGCGCGCCGAGCTCGAACGTTTGCGCGCCACCGCCCGTACGACGGCGGTCCTCGATCAGGTGAAGGGCCTTCTCGCCGAGCGCCTGGGCTGCGGTGTCTCCGCGGCCGAGAGCCATCTCCTGCAGATCGCCCGCGACAGCGGCGTCGCGCCCGAGGTCGCCGCCCGGCTGCTCCTGACGCCGGAGCCCGGCGACGAGCGGCCACCCGGCCCCGGTGACGGGCCCGGGCTCGACCTCAACGCCCGCCTCCGCGCCGGGTCGCGCAGCCGGGCGACCCCTCCGCCAGGACCCGCCCCGCCGGGCGCGGGCGACCTGAGCGCGCAGATCGAGCAGACGCAGCGCATCGGCAATCTCGGCTGGGGGCTGTGGGATCTGGCGGCCGGCCGGATCCACTGGTCCGACCAGCTGTACCGCATCTTCGGCCGTGATCCGGCCGAGGGGCCGCTGCCGCTCGAGCGGCTCCCTGAGCGGGTCGTGCCCGGCGACGTTCCGCTGGTCGTGCACCTGGTCCGCACGTTGCTGGACGGCAGCGAGCGGGTCGACACCGAGATCCGCGTCCTGCGCGGCGAGGAGACGCGCGACGTGCGCCTCATGGGTGAGCCGGTGCTCGACGCCTACGGCGCGCCGGCGGCGGTCCGCTGCGTCTGCCAGGACGTCACCCGGTGGCGGCTGGGCGAGCGTGCCCTCAAGGCGTCCCGTGTGCAGCTCGAACGCCGCCTCATCGCCGCGGAGCGTCACCAGGCGATCGAGATGCAGCGGTCGATCCTGCCGCTGCCCGAAGGCATCGTGACCAAGCCCGGGCTACGCGCGGCCGTGCGCTACCTGCCCGCGGGCCATTCGGCGCGTGTCGGCGGCGACTGGTACGAAACGACCGCGATCGACGGTGAGGGCGTGTTCGTCGCCATCGGTGACGTGTCGGGTCACGGCCTGACGGCGGCCGCCGCGATGGCCCGGCTGCGCAACGGCCTGAGCGGGCTGGCGTTCTCGGGCGCGCCGCCGGATCGGCTCCTGGGCTGGCTGAACCGGCTGACGCTGCACTGGCCGACGTCGCTGACCGCCACCGTGCTGGCGGGCCGCTACGACCCCCACGAGCGGACACTGACCTGGGCCCAGGCCGGTCACCTGCCGCCCCTGCTCATCCGCGACGGCAAGGCCGTCGCCCTCGACCCGCCAGAGGGCATCCTGCTGGGCGCGACGCAGACCCCGGAGTTCGCGGTGGAGACCACCGCACTCGATCCGGGCGACCTGCTGCTGCTCTACACCGACGGGCTGATCGAACGCCGCGAGCGCTGCCTGCAGGAGGGCATCGACCTGCTGGTCCACGCGGCCTCCAGCACCGGCTGCCGCGACCCCGAAGGCGTGCTCGACCACCTCCTGGAGGCCTTCGGCGCTCCCAACCCCAACGACGACACCTGCGTGGTGGCCATCCAGATCGAATGACACGAGTCGCCCCCTCCGACGTCCCACCGACGGCCGGCCAAGGCATGACCGGCACGACGTGGCTCGGGTCGATGCCGCGCAGGGGAGTGGTGGTCAGATCGAACGACGCGTCCCCAGCCGTCATCCCCCGACCGGCCGGCCACAGCGTCACCGGCCTGACGGTCGGTCGCTGCCGCCGGCCGGCAGCGACGGCCGGGGAGGTGGTCAGATCGGATGACCTCGCGGCTCCGGTCCGTGCGGGCCGGTGGAGCCTGCCAAGATGGGCCCGTGGGTGGACTCATGCTGCTGGACACGCCGTCGCTGTACTTCCGTGCCTTCTTCGGCGTGCCCGAGTCGGTGACCGCATCCGACGGCACGCCCGTCAACGCGATCCGCGGGCTGCTCGACATGATCGCCCGGCTCGTCCGCGAACGGTCGCCGCATTCGGTGGTCGCCTGCATGGACGCGGACTGGCGGCCCCGGTTCCGGGT
>JAOPYG010000145.1 GCA_025964685.1 Actinoallomurus sp.
CCGACCCGGGGACCAGCGGCTCGAACGGGGGCTTGATGTCGGCCAGGCCGGTGATGGAGAGCGCGCCCATCGTGGTGCCGTGGTAGGCGATGTCGCGGCTGATCACCTTGTAGCGGCCGGGCTCTCCCGTCAGCTTGAAGTAGTTGCGGGCCAGCTTGAAGGCCGACTCGACCGCCTCGGAGCCGCTCGTGGTGAAGAACACGCGGTTGAGGTCGCCGGGAGCCAGGTTCGCCAGGCGCTCGGCGAGCTCGACGGCGTTCGGATGGGCGTAGGACCACAACGGGAAGTACGCGAGCTCGCCGGCCTGCCGGGCCGCGGCCTCGGCGAGCTCCGTACGCCCGTGCCCGATCTGGGAGACGAACAGGCCGGACAGGCCGTCCAGATAGCGGCGTCCCTTGTCGTCGAAGACGTACGGTCCCTCGCCGCGCACAATGACCGGCACGTCGGCGTCCTTGTAGGCCGACATGCGCGTGAAGTGCATCCACAGGTGCCGTTTGGCCGCGTCCTGCATGTTCATGGCGCTCACTCTCCTTGCGCTGAGGTCACCGGGTTCCCCAGGAGTAGATCTGCTTGCGGAGCTTCAGGTAGACGAAGCTCTCGGTGCTGGTCACGGTGGGCAGGGCACGGATGCGGCCGAGGAGCTCGAGCAGGTGGTCATCGCTCTCGCAGACGAGCTCGGCCAGCAGGTCGAAGGACCCCGCGGTGATCACCACGTAGTCGATCTCGTCCATCCCGGCGAGTTCGTCCGCGACCGTGTCGAGGTCGCCCTCGCACTTGATGCCGATCATCGCCTGCCGCAGGAAGCCCAGGGACAGGGGATCGGTCACCGCGACGATCTGCATCACGCCGGATTCGAGCAGGCGCTGGACCCGCTGGCGTACCGCGGCCTCGGACAGGCCCACGGACTTGCCGAGCGCGGCGTACGAGCGGCGTCCGTCGGCCTGCAGCAGCTCAATGATCTTCTTTGACGTCTCGTCGAGGATCACACCTGCGCGCCGCCCGTTCGGTGCCTGCCGTACGGGGGGCGGGCGTTCGTCGGTCATCGAGTTCCTCCTCGATGCGACATCGTGTCATCTAAGGCCGGATTGTCAAGGATTCGCGTGCGAAATCCGATTGTAACAACGGAATCCCTTGTTTCGGGCTAACCGGTCTGACATGGTCAGGGCCATCCGTTTCGGACCGGAGGTCGAGCGTGACTCTGCGAAACTTCGTCGGCGGTGAGTACGTCGACGCCAAGGACGGTCGCACGTCCGACGTGGTCGACCCGAGCACAGGCGAACCGTACGACCAGGCCCCGCTGTCGGGACCCGCGGACGTCGACGCCGCGATGACCACGGCGGAGGCCGCCTTCGACGGCTGGCGCGACGCCACCCCCGGGGAACGCGGCCTGGCCCTGCTCCGCATCGCGGACGCCGTCGAGGCGAGGGCGGAGGAGCTCGTCCAGGCCGAGTGCCGCAACACCGGCAAGCCCCTGCAGCTCACCCGGGACGAGGAGATCGGCCCGATGGTCGATGAGTTCCGGTTCTTCGCCGGCTGCGCCCGCCTGCTGGAAGGCCGGTCGGCGGGGGAGTACATGGCCGACCACACGTCCATGATCCGGCGCGAGCCGATCGGCGTGTGCGCCCAGGTCACACCCTGGAACTACCCGATGGTCATGGCCACCTGGAAGATCGCGCCGGCGTTGGCGGCAGGGAACACGGTCGTACTCAAGCCATCGGATACGACCCCCGTCACCACGCTCCTCCTGGCCGAGATCGCGGCGGAGTTCCTGCCGCCCGGCGTGCTCAACGTGGTCTGCGGTGACCGTGACACCGGGCGCGAGCTCGTCGGGCACCGGATTCCGCAGATGGTCTCGGTCACCGGCTCGGTACGGGCCGGCAAGGAGGTCGCCAAGCAGGCCGCCGAGACCCTCAAGAAGGTCCATCTCGAGCTGGGCGGCAAGGCACCGGTGATCGTCTTCGACGACGCCGACGTCGAGCGGGCCGCCCAGGGCATCGCCGAGGCGGGCTACTTCAACGCCGGCCAGGACTGCACGGCGGCCACCCGCGTGATCGCCGGGCCCCGCGTGCACGACGACTTCGTGGCCGCCCTCGCCGAGCAGGCCCGTAACACCAAGACCGGCCCGCCGGCGGAGGAGGACGCCTTCTACGGGCCGCTCAACAACGCGAACCAGCTCGCCCGCGTGAGCGGTTTCCTTGACCGCGTGCCCGCGCACGCCGAGGTGCTGGCGGGCGGCGAGCGCGTCGGCGAGCGCGGTTACTTCTACGCGCCCACCGTCGTCGGCGGCCTGGCCCAGGACGACGAGATGGTCCAGACGGAGATCTTCGGTCCGGTCATCACCGTGCAGCGGTTCACCGACGAGGACCAGGCGGTGCGCTGGGCCAACGGAGTGGAGTACGGACTGGCGGCGAGCGTATGGACCAGGGACCACGGCCGCGCGATGCGGATGGCCAAGAAGCTCGACTTCGGCGCCGTGTGGATCAACACCCACATTCCGTTCGCGTCGGAGATGCCGCACGGCGGCTTCAAGCACTCGGGGTACGGCAAGGACCTGTCGATGTACGGGTTCGAGGACTACACGCGCATCAAGCATGTGATGAGCCACATCGGAGCCTGACGTG
>JAOPYG010000156.1 GCA_025964685.1 Actinoallomurus sp.
GGAACCGCTGGAGTGACGCCGTCGTGAAAAACCACGCCAGCGCCGGCGACGCCCCCATGTACCTACTGCACTCCAAGGGCGACTTCGTCCCGTCGGCGCATTCAGCCGACCTGTGCACCGCTCTCAAAGCCAAGAAAATCAGCTGCACCCTCACCGTCGTCGACGGCAGCGGACACGCCAGCGCCATCCTCAAAACCAGCGGCATCCACACCAAGATCCTCACCTGGCTCCAAGCCCACGACTAACCGGGGGCTGCCAAGCATGCCCGCTACCAGCGCGTGTTCCGACCGCGGAGCCGGAGGTCAAGGCACTGAACCCGGTTTCCGCATCCCGCACGCTGTACCTGACGACCAGTCCCGCGATCGTCACAGACGGTCTGTTGCTTGGCCTTGTCCGCGGGACCGGCCGCGCGTGACCGGCGAGTCCGTGCAGCGGGATGTCCCGTGATCGGGCTCGCCGGCGCGCGGAGCCGTCGCAGTGTGCCCCACCGGCCAAACAACCTGTACGACGGAGCCCTTGACGTCGTCCTCGCCCCGTTCAGCCGCAGGTTGTGTCGCACAACGGGCGGCCCGAAGTCCGTCTCCAGGCTGGTCAGGCGGTCGTTCCTCCGTCCACGATGAGGTTCGTGCCGTGGGTGTAGGAGGCGGCGGGCGAGGCGAGGAACGCCACCGCCTCGGCGATTTCCTCGGGCCGGCCCATCCGGCCGGACGGCACCCGGGACCGGAAGTTGTCCAAGGCCGTCTCATCGTGGCGGATCCAGTCGGCCATCGGCGTGTCGATGAGCCCCGGGCTGACGCTGGTCACTCGTACCCCGTCCGGCCCGTGGTCGATGGCGAGACTGCGGGTCAGCTGGAGCAGCGCGCCCTTCGCGGCGCAGTATGCGGCGCGGTCGTGCCCGCCGTGCAACGCCGCGGTCGAGGCGATGTTCACGATGCATCCGTCGTGCGCCTCGATCATCGCGGGCAGGAACGCCCGGGCGGTCAGGAACGGCCCGCGCGCGTTGACCGCCATGAACCGGTCCCACTCGTCCGCCGTCAGGTCGGGGATGCGGTGCCGGTGGAAGTACCCGGCGGCGTTGACGAGCAGCCACGGGTCCCCGAGCGCGTCGCGGACGCGCGCTGCGGCGGCACCCACCTGTTCCTCGTCGGCAACGTCTGCACCCACCCCGATCGCACCGGGAATCTCCGCGGCGACCCGGCCAGCGCCCTCGGCGTCCAGATCCAGGCAGGCGATGGCGAATCCATCGTGGGCCAGGCGCCACGCGACCGCGGCGCCGATGCCGCCCGCCGCGCCGGTCACGACCGCGCTCCTCATCCCTGTCATTCGGCAATTCCTCTCGTCAGTAGCACCGCGGCGAGGAATGTCTGGTAGAGCCGCAGTGGGTCGGCGTCGGTGATGGTCACGGTCTTCTCGTCCACCCGCTGCACGCCACGCAGCCAGGCAGCCATCTCGGCGATGTTGCGGAACCGCACCGTCCAGGTGGCGGCCAGTTCGATCGGCCGCGGCATGAAAGAGTCAAGCCGTTGCAGGACGTGCCGGGTGCCGTCGTAGATCAGTTCGCGAACTCGCGGCAAGTGCAGCGAGGCCGCGGCGAAGCGGGACGTCGGTTGGCGGATGGCGGATGGCGGTGAATCCAGGGGTGACGGGACCACCGACGTAGCCGAAGCCGTGGTGCTGCGCCCTCGCGCGGATCGCCGCCTGGTCGTCGGTGAAGAATCCGTTGCGCACCGTTATCGTGATCACGTCGTGGATGCACGCCTCACGGCTCCAGCATCGTCTTGATCGACCGACGCTCCGACATCGCTGAATAGCCTTCGTCCACACGCTCGAGGGGCAGCGACAGGTCGAAGACCCGGCCCGGGTCGTATCCATCGGCGAGCACGCGACCTAGGAGGTCGGGCAGGTAGTGGCGGACTGGCGCGACCCCGAAGCTCAGGGTCAGGTGCTGACGGAACGGGGTGAAGATGCCCAGCTGTGGAGTCGTGTGCGGCACCCCCACCGCACCGATCCGCCCGCCGGCTCGGGTCATCCCGATGGCCATGTCCCAGGCATCGGGAGTGCCGACCGCCTCGACAACGTGACGGACGCCGAGCCCGCCGGTCAGTTCCCGCACACGCTCAATGCCTTCCTCACCGCGCTCGGGCACTATGTCGGTCGCGCCGAACTCCTTCCCAATGGCGGCCCGGTCGGGGTGCCGGCTCATGAGGATGACCTGTTCGGCGCCAAGGACCTTCGTCGCCCCGAGTACGGCGCAGAGGCCGACGGCTCCGTCGCCGATGACAGCGACGGTCGACCCCTCGCTCGCGCCGGACAAGACGGCTCCGTGAAGTCCGGTGGCCGCGACGTCGCTGAGGGCGAGGAGCGAAGGGTAGAGGGCGGGATCAACGCCGTGCGGACCGCTGCCCGAGACGGGGACGACGACGAGGGTGCCGTCCGCCTCAGGTACACGCACCGCCTCGCCCTGGCCGCCTTCGGTGCCCGGCGCCCCGAACGTGCCACCGTGCTCGCATCTGGTCTGGATCCCGTCCCGGCAGGCCGGACACGTGTTGTCGGACCACTGGAAGGGTGCGACGACGAAGTCTCCGGCCCGTACCGTCCTGATGTCGTCTCCGACCTGCTCGACGACCCCGATGAACTCGTGGCCGAGTCGTGAGCCGGGGGGACGGTCGATGATGCCCCGGTAGGCCCACAGATCGGACCCGCAGATGCACGCACGGACGACACGCACGATGGCATCGGTCGGCTCCCGCAGGGCTGCGTCCGGGACGTCCTCGACGACGACCTCACCTGCTGACTGATAGACGGCGGCACGCATGAGAGCGCGGTTCCCTTCTCTGTGTGGATCTCTCGGTGTTGATCTTCTACCGGCCAAGCCGGGCAACCGGGGCGGGGGACCCGGTCGCGGTGCAGGTCAAGCGACGCGGGCGGCGACGAACTCGGCGAGCTCGTCGAGGTTGCGGACCTCGCACGTACGCCGGCCTTGCTCGATGTCGTGGATGAGCTCGACGACCTTGTCGAAGATCGGGCCCTGGATGTCCTTGTGAACCTCGTCGACCTCGGTCTTGCGTCGGCGCACCATGAGGTCCCGGTAGATGCCGCTGTGGCTCTTGGCGCTTTTGCGGTTGAACTCGGCGAGCCGGTCGAGCGATGCCTCGAGGTCGTCGGGAACGAAGCCGTCGAAGCTTTCGACCGGCACCGGGGCCTGCGCGAGAACCTCCTGGGCAATGGCGATCATCACAGGTCGGTAGGCCGGCCGGACGAGGCTCTCGGCGATCGGCAGGTCGGAGACGGCTCCGGCCCAGAGCATGGCGCCGTAGGCCTCCTTGCCCCACAGGTAGCCGAGCACATTGTCGGTCGCCACGGCGTACGGCAGGGCGTTGGCGAGTTCGCGCACGCGAGGGGTGATCTCGCCCCCGGTGAGCTCGCCGACCCGGAACGTTGCGACGTTGCACTGCATGATCCGGCCCGGGCCCATGGCGTCCGCGCCGAAATTGACGAAGCTCGACACGGCTCGGTCCGGGCCAACGGCGTCCATGAGGGTGCCGGCCGTGAGGCCGTTCTGGACGGTGAGGACGTAGCCGTCCGGCGCCAGCCTGTCCCGCAGGAGCTCTGCCGCCGGCGCCGTATGGAGGCTTTTCACCGCGACGATGGCGCGCTCGATCGTGTCGGGCAGTTCGTCCGGGGTGATCGCGTGGATGTCCACCGTGAACTCGTTGACCGGTCCCTCGATGCGCAGCCCGTGTTCCCTGATCGCCGCCACGTGGGCGGTGTCGGCGTCGCAGAGCGTGATGTCGTGCCCGGCGCGGAACATGTGGGCGCCGATGGTGCCGCCGATCGCGCCGGCTCCGATGATAGTGAGCTTCATTCCGACTCCTCAGCGGTGACGTGGGGTGGCCCGCGTGGTGGCGCGGGTCATCACACGGGCCGGCCGTCGCCGTCGGGGCCGGGACGACCCGGTCGACGAACTCGCGGATGACGGCTTGGAACATCTCGGGCTTCGGCCAAGGGGCCGAACGTCGAACCTCGGTTCGGCGAGCGAGCCGAGGCCGCCGCCGTGGTGGGCGATGAGGACCGGCCGTCCTCCAGGCCGAGCACCTCCACGTTGAGCCGGCACCCGTTTATGGTGACGTCCATCGCTCTCACACCTCCTGCTGCTCAATGCCGGCACGCCACCGCGCGACGTTGTCGGCGAGGACGGTCAACGGCACGGCGCCGCTGCCGAGGACTGTTTCGTGGAAGTCCACGATGGAAAAGCGCGAGCCCAACGCCGCCTGCGACTCCGCGCGGAGGCGGAGGATCTCGCGACGGCCGATCATGTAGGCGAGGGCCTGGCCGGGCCAGGCGATGTAGCGGTCGACCTCGGTACGTACGTGTGACGCGGTCGTGGCCGTGTGCGACCACATGAAGTCGATGGCCTGCTGTCGGGACCAGCCGAAGTGGTGGATGCCCGTGTCGATGACGAGCCGGCAGGCCCGGATCGCCCGGAACGAGAGCATGCCCAGGCGGCAGAGGTCGTCGCTGTAGAGCCCGATCTCGTCGGCGAAATGCTCCGAGTAAAGGCCCCATCCCTCGTTGAAGCTGCACGCCTCGACGTCGAGGTGCTGACGGTAGCGGGGGATTTGAAGGGTCTGGGCCGCGGACAGCTGCAGGTGGTGGCCGGGGACCGACTCGTGGAAGGCGAGCGCCTCGTACTCGAAGCGGAACCGCTCTCCCGGGTCCGACACGAGGAGACAGTGGGCTCCGGGTCGGCTGCCGTCGACCGCCGGCGGCCGGTAGTAGGCGAGTGCGGTGTTCTGGGCGTCGATCGGGTTGATCTCCTCGATGACGCACTCGGGAAGGGCATAGTCGGGGAAGTAGGTGAGCCGCACCGCTTCGGCGCGGTCGAGCGCCGCCCGGGCGACCTGGACGATCTGCGCGCTCGTCTCGAAGCGCAGGGCCGGATCGGCGCGCATCCGTTCGGCGATGAGGGCGAAGTCGGTCTTGCCGAGGGCCCTGCGGCCCGCATCGCTCCACTCGTCCCGCATGTCGGCGAGGACATCGAGGCCGATCTGGTGGATCTCCTCAGGACTGAGGGACGTCGTCGTATGGCGTGTCACCGCGGCCGCGTAGCCCTCGGGCCCGCCCGGGATGAAGCAGACCCCAACCCGGTTATCCGGGCGGGCGACTGGCAGCAGCTCGGTCCGGAGCCGGTCGGCCAGGGCCGCCATGGCTGGCCGGATCTGGTGTGTGACGATCCGTAGCGCGCGCTGCATGACCGACGGGTCGATCGCAGGAGAGCCGTGCGCCGAGTCATCAGCCCGGCCCGCGCCGGCGCGCAGCGGCTTGAGGAGGACGTCCTGGGTGGGGTCGAGGGCGAGGTATCCGTCGAGCTGCGCGATCGACAGACCGACACCGGTCGCCGTGGGAACGCGACCGCGAGCTGCCTCAACGGCATACCTCTCGCCCAGCGCCTCGAAGCTACCGGCGATCCCGTCGAGCCGGGCCAGGTAGCGCTCCGCGCTCGCGGCGTCGGTCACCGTCATCGCGGGCACCGCCTGGAAGACAAGGCCCTGCCGGCTGACGTAGCTCTTCGCCGAGGCATTGGCGGCCCAGAGGGAGTGCTCTGCGTCCTGCTGGGCCCCGCGTAGGAGGCTGGTCAGGATGGCGAGGTCGACGTGCTGATCCGCGTCAAGGCCGGCTGGGTCGAGTCTCGCCACCTCGCGGGCGATCTGCGCGAACGTGTCCGCGGCCCGTGCACTTGCCTCCTCGCTGGGATCACCTGGCAGGTGGTCGAATTCGGTGAGGCCGAGCAGGGTCGCGTTGTACGGGTCGTAGGTGTGCTCCGTGGCGAAGTAGCGCTCGCCGAGTTCATGCAGCCTCGCTGCGGTGGTGTCCGGAGTCATCGTGGGTCGGGTTCCAGCTCCCTGTGATGTCGTCCGTTTTGCCGTTGTGTCCGTCATGGTGTGCGACCCTTCTTGCCGGCCATCAGAAGAGGGAATGTCCTCCGTCGATGGAGATCGTCTGACCGCTGACCCATCCGGCGTCGGGGCGCGACGAAAAACTCCACGCCGCGGGCGATGTCCTCCGGGGTCCCGATCCGCCGCACGGCGATGCGCTCGACGAGCGCGCGCTGCCCCTCCTCGCCGTAGCCGTCCCACTGGGCCTGGGTCGTCGGCGCGGTCCCGGTGACGACCGCTGTCAGTCCGTCAAGCTCGCCCATTTCAGCTCTCTTCCCAGTCCATCTGCCGGGTCTCTGGTGTTGCCGTTGCGACCGAGGTGGCGCGCGCATGATTCTGCGTGCCGTAGGCCCTCGTCACCTGCACCGACTTCTCCCACTCCTTCATCCGCTCGATACCGCGGTCGCCGGTGGCGAGCAGCACGGCCTCGACGAGCGCCTCGAGCAGCACGACCAGGCCGGCGTCCGAGTCGAAGGGGATGCCGTCGACCATGACGGGCAGGACGATGTCCGCGCTGTTCGTCGTGGGCGAGAGCCCCTGGTCGGTGATGACGATCACGGTGGCTCCGCGCGCCTTCGCAAACTCCGCGGCGGTCTTGGCGGCCATCTCGTATCGGCGGAAGTCGAGCAGGATCGCCACTGAGCCCTTGGCGAGGCTGAGGTACTTGCTGATGTCGTGGCCGAGGGGTTCGGAGACGAAGTCAACATTGGGGATGACCTGATCAAGCTGGCTGGCGACGAGCATTGCGAGGTAGCGGGTGAAGTAGCCGCCGGAGATGACCACGCGCTTGGGCCGGTCGGCGAGCGCCTTGACGGCCCGGCCGAACTCGCTTGGGGGCACGTGGGTCTCAAGGGCCTCGACGAGAGCGATCCGCTCGCGTATCGCTTGGCTGAGCACTGACTGTTCGTCGTGCAGCCCCCGTTCTCGCTCCGTCCGGTTAACCGGACTACTCATGTAGTGGCCGACCTCGTCGCGCAGCAGTGCCTGAAAGTCCGGGTAGCTGCCGATGCCGAGGCGGCCGAGCAGGCGCAACACGGTGGGCGTACTCGTCCCGGCGGTCTTGGCCAAGCGGGCAGCGCTTTCGAGCCCGGCACTGGGGTAGTTGGACAGTAAGGCCCGCGCCACCTTCTTCTCGGCGGGACTGAGTTCGTCCATTCGGGCGAAGATCTCGTCATGGATCGACATCGTGGTCGCTCTCTGCGGGGGATCGTTACGTGAGGGTGACGAGCCCATCATGGTCTTCGAAGGCGGCGAACATGGTCGGTGAGTTGTGTGCCACGACGACGCGCCCGTCGGCACCGACCGACACGAGTCCCCCGCTGGCGTTCTTCGCTGTCAGCTCATCGGCGATCGTCGTGGTTACTGCCTCGGGCAGCGCAAGGCCGAGGTAGCGCATCCTCGCCGCGATGTCGTGGGACACGACGCCGCGGATGAACGCCTCACCCTCTCCGGTGCACGAGACGGCCACGACTCCGCCGCGCGCGTACGTTCCGGCACCGATGATCGGCGAGTCCCCGACCCGGCCGCAGTTCTGGCCCGCCATACCTCCCGTTGACGTCGCGGCGGCGACGCCGCCGCCTGCATCACGGGCCACGGCCCCTACCGTTCCGTGGCGCGGCGCCTCGAGGCGCGCGTTCTGTATGCGGGCGAGCTGGCGCTGCCGGGCCTCGGTGATGAAATAGGCCTGATCCACGGCCTGGTGGCCCCACTCGGTGACGAGACTTTCGCTCGGTGAGACGAGGAACAGGTGTTGGCCGCGCTCCATGACGCTGCGGGCGAGCAGTACCGGGTTCTTTGCGTGGCGCGATGCCGCGACGGCCCCGGCGACGCCCGCGCCGTCCATGACCGCGGCGTCGAGCTCGACCGAACCCTCGGCCGTCAGCGCGGCGCCCCTGCCGGCGTTGAAGAGGTCGTCGTTTTCGAGCTCCACGACGGCCGCGCAGACGGCATCGAGCGCGGAGCCTCCGGCCGCGAGTACGCTCCGCCCTGCCTCGTAGGCCCGGGACAGGCCAGCCTCGAACGCCGCCTGCTTCTCCTGCGACAGTTCGGAAATCCGCCCTCCCGCGCCGCCATGGAGGGCCAGTGCGAAGTCCTGCTGCGGCGGGATGTCCCAGATCCGTGTCTGACGCGGCGGGGCGACGGACTCCTCGACGTTTACGTTCATCGTCCACCTGCCTGCCGAGTGATGTAGTTGAGCGCCACGAATGAGGTGAAGATGGCGAGGAGGTCCTCACCCTCGATCTGCACGGCCCGCTCGGCCGTCCGCGTCGCGCCGCGGACCCAGGTGGCGACCTCCGCCATGTCGGCCGTCTGGAACTCGAGGTCCAACGTGGCTGGTCGCGAGATGCCGGGCAGGGGAACCTCTCCCGCGGCCACCCGCTCCATGGCCGCCTTGGCCCCCGCGGCAATCTGGCGGCATGACTCGTCGGGGTGGAGGCTCAGGGCGCTTGCCCTGGTGACCGACTCCTTCGTCACAACGGGGACGGCCCCGGTCGCGAACGGCTCGGTCTCTTCCCAGGTGACGCGGTCCCCTGAGACGAATGCGATGGGCACCCCGTACTGCTCGGCGACGAGCGCGTTGATACCGCTCTCGCCGACTTCCCGGCCATTGACCCTCGCCGCGGAGAAAACCTCGGGGTTGTAGGTATGGGACATCGTCGACGGACGACCGGAGATCGAGCCGTGGTAGCCGACGAAGAACACGGCGTCAAAACTGCCGTCAAGTCCCTGCATCATGTAGAGCGGCTTGTGCCGGCCCGAGAGGTATCTCGCGCCACCCGCGATCTGTCGCGGATCGAGATTCGCCATCTGCCCGTGGGAGTCGTTGAGGACGACCTCGGTCGCTCCCCCGGCGATGGCGCCCGTGATGGCTGCGTTGACCTCCGCCTGGAGCAGCTCGCACCCGAGAGCGTATGCCGGATTACCCGGCCGACACTGCTCCCAGTCGACGATTCCGGCGACGCCCTCCATGTCCAGGGATATCCAGACCTTCATGTTGTGCTGCTCCTTGGGGTGCTCCGGGGCTGGCCTGCGAGTGGACTCGTCCGCGCGGCGATGGTGGTGATCGGATCAAGGTCGCCTGCTCGGATGCACGCGCTCACGTGGTCCGGGCCGACCGGCGACAGGCCTGGGTCGACTTCCCGCAGCGGTTCATGGCTCGGCTCATGCTGAGGACTCGTGCAGCGCGTCGAGCTCCTGTTGTCGATCTGGGTTCTTGGTTCAGTGCACTGCATACGGCTGGCTCATCGGTCGACCAGGTCGTAACGGCCGTTACAGTAGGCGCGCCGTTTTTCGGTTTTGTTACGTTAGGTAAAACGTGACGCCGAATGTACCTGGCGCTCAGCCGCAGGACAAGGTCCTGCAGGGCTCCGGCAAAGTCGCGTAGTGTCCGTTTCGATCATGCTGGGCTGATGCCCAGGGTGATCAGGACGCGGGCGGCGTCGCGGCTGTGGTGTCGCTGGGCGGTGGCGATGTT
>JAOPYG010000179.1 GCA_025964685.1 Actinoallomurus sp.
GCAACGAGGGTCGCGCTGAGCTGGAGACCGTCGCCGCCGAACTCAACGCCAGACCCACGAAAAACGCTCGGCTGGGATACCCCAGCCGAGCGTCTCGCCAAGCCCCCGGCGTCCGCCAGTTGATCACCCCGCGTTGCGGCGACCCCTGGAACCCGCCGCCGGAGAACGGGCGGTTCGGTGTCGGCCGTACGCCTCACGCCAGTGAGGCGACTCCCCGGTCGAGGAAGCGGGAGCCGCTCACGCGCTCGGCGACTCCGGTGCGGTCCAGGTACGGCGTCACGCCGCCCAGGTGGAACGGCCAGCCCGCTCCCAGGATCATGCACAGGTCGATGTCCTGCGGGGCCGCCACGACGCCCTCGTCCAGCATGAGGCGGATCTCCTCGGCCAGGGCTTCGAGGGCGCGGGTGAGCACCTGCTCCTCGGTGGACGGCGACGTGCCGCCGGCGAAGATCTCCACCGCCTCCGGGTCGAGGGTGAAGTCCGGCAGGTACACCCCGGGCTTGCCGGCCGCGACGAGCTCGGCCAGCTTGCCCGACAGCGGGAAGCGGTCCGGGAACGCCTCGTGCAGCGTCTCGTTGACGTGCAGCGCGATCGCCGGGCCGACCAGGCCCATCAGCACGAACGGCGGCATCGGCAGGCCCAGTGGCGCCGCGGCGCGCTCGGCCACCTCGATCGGCGTGCCCTCGTCGACCGTCTGGACGATCTCGGCGAGCATCCGCAGCAGCACGCGGTTGACCACGAACGCCGGGGCGTCCTTGACCAGCACGCACGACTTCTTCAGCGTCCTGCCGGCGGCGAACGCCGTGGCGAGGGTCGCGTCGTCGGTGTGCTCACCACGGACGATCTCCAGCAGGGGCAGCACCGCGACCGGATTGAAGAAGTGGAAGCCCACGACCCGCTCCGGGTGCCGCAGCTTCGCCGCCATCTCCGTGACCGACAGCGACGAGGTGTTGGTGGCCAGCACGCACGTCGGCGAGACCACCGCCTCCACCTCGGCGAAGACCTGCTGCTTGACGCCCATCTCCTCGAAGACGGCCTCGATGACGAAGTCCGCGTCCGTGAACGCCTCCTTGCTCAGCGAGCCCGACACCAGGCCCTTGAGCCGCGAGGCCTCGTCGGCCGAGATCCTGCCCTTGCCGAGGAGCTTGTCGACCTCGGCGTGCACGTACGCCACGCCCTTGTCGAGCCGCTCCTGGTCGATGTCGGTCAGCACGACCGGCACGCCCAGGCGGCGGGCGAACAGCAGGCCGAGCTGTGAGGCCATCAGGCCCGCGCCGACCACGCCCACCTTGGTCACCGGGCGCGCGAGCGACTTGTCCGGGGCACCGGCCGGGCGCTTGGCGCGCTTCTGCACCAGGTCGAAGGCGTACAGCCCGGACCGCAGCTCCTCGCTCATGATCAGGTCCGCGAGCGCGGCGTCCTCGGCCGCGAAGCCCTCGTCCCGCGTACGGTCCCTGGCGGCGGCGACCAGGTCCAGGGCCCGCAGCGGAGCGGGTGCCGCGCCGTGGAGCTTGCCCTCCAGCAGCCAGCGGGCCTGCCCGACGGCCTCGTCCCACGCCGCGCCCGTGTCGACCGGCGTGCGCTCCACCGTGACCTCGCCGGCCACCACGCGGGCGGCCCAGCGCAGCGACTCCTCCAGGAAGTCGGCCGGCTCGAACATCTCGTCCGCGATACCCAGTTCGTACGCCTGCGGTCCCCGGAGCATCTTGTTCTGGTTCAGCGGATTCTCGATGACGACCTTGAGGGCCTTCTCCGCGCCGATCAGGTGCGGCAGCAGGTACGTCCCGCCCCAGCCCGGCACCAGGCCGAGGAAGCACTCAGGAAGGGCCAGCGCGGGCACGCCCGAGGAGATCGTCCGGTAGGTGCAGTGGAGCGCCACCTCGACGCCGCCGCCCATCGCCGCACCGTTCACGAACGCGAACGACGGGATCGGCAGCTCCCCGAGCCGGCGGAACACGGCGTGCCCCAGCCGGGCGACCTCGAGTCCCTGCTCATGTCCGGTGATCAGCGGCACACCGCCCAGGTCCGCGCCGACCGCGAAGATGAACGGTTTGCCCGTCACGCCCACGGCGACGAGGTCGTCGCGTGCCGCGATCGAGTCCAGAGCGGTGTTCAGGCTCGTCAGGCCGCCCGGCCCGAAGGTGTTCGGCTTGGTGTGGTCGAAGCCGTTGTCGAGCGTGATGAGGGCCATCGTGCCCGCGCCGTACGGCAGCTCGACGTCCCGTACGTGCGCCTGCGTGACTACCTCGTCCGCGAAGATCTCCGTGATCACTTGGCACCCTCCCAGGCGACGTTCTCCCAAAGAACAGTTCCGCCCATGCCCATCCCCACACACATGGTCGTGAGGCCGTAACGCACGTCCCTGCGCTCGGCGAACTGGCGGGCGAGCTGCGTCATCAGGCGGACGCCTGAAGAGGCGAGGGGGTGGCCGATGGCGATCGCGCCGCCCCAGGGGTTCACCCGCGCGTCGTCGTCAGCGATCTTGAAGTGGTCGAGGAAGGCGAGCACCTGGACCGCGAACGCCTCGTTGATCTCGATCAGGCCGATGTCGTCCACGGTCAGCGAGTTGCGCGCGAGCAGCTTCTCGGTGGCCGGGACCGGCCCGATGCCCATCACCTCCGGCTCGACGCCCGCGAAGGAGTAGTCCACGAGCCGCATCCGGGCCGGCAGGCCGAGCTCGGCGGCGACGTCCTCGGCCGCGACGATGCAGCCCGTGGCGCCGTCGTTGAGCCCGGCGGCGTTTCCGGCGGTCACGTTGCCGTGCGGGCGGAACGGCGTCTTCAGCTTGGCCAGGTCCGCCATGGTCGTGCCGGGACGCGGAGGTTCGTCCCGCGTCGCGAGGCCGTAGCCCTTCTCCGCGGACCGTGTCGCCATCGGCACCAGGTCCTGCTGGAACCGTCCGGCCTCGTACGCGTCGGCGACCTTCTGCTGGCTCCGCACGGCGTACGCGTCGGCGCGCTCCTTGGTGATGTGCGGATACCGGTCGTGCAGGTTCTCCGCGGTCATGCCCATGACCAGCGCCGAGCCGTCGACGAGCTTCTCGCTCAGGAAACGCGGGTTGGGGTCGACGCCCTCACCCATCGGGTGCCGGCCCATGTGCTCGACGCCACCGGCGACGGCGACGTCGTACGCGCCGAAGGCGATGCCGCCGGCGACCGTCGTCACGGCGGTCATCGCGCCCGCGCACATGCGGTCGATGGCGTAGCCGGGAACGCTCTTGGGCAGCCCGGCCAGGACGGCCGCCGAGCGGCCGATGGTGAGGCCCTGGTCACCGGTCTGGGTGGTCGCGGCGATGGCGACCTCGTCGATGCGATCGGCGGGCAGCGAGGGGTTGCGCCGCCGCAGCTCCCGGATCACCCGGACGATCAGATCGTCGGCGCGGGTCTCGGCGTACAGCCCTTTGGGGCCGGCCTTGCCGAACGGCGTGCGTACGCCGTCGACGAAGACCACGTCACGCGCGGTACGAGGCACGGTCGGTCCTCCTTTGATGCGGAGTGCGTTCTGGGGTCGTTGCGTCTTATAGGTTACTCGTCGGTAACCGATGATGGTGAAGCGGGTCTTGCTGGAGACGTGTACCACCCGTAACCTGACCGGAATCACAGGATCGCGGGGAGTGACAGGCAGTGGTGCACGCCAGGCCGGAGTTCCGCTCCGGTGCCGGACGCAGAGCCGGCCAGGCTTTGAACGTCCCACTGACCATCGCGAAAAGGGGCCTGCTGTGGCCATGGCGCCCCCTGCGCGCCACCCGTCAGCTCAACGCGCTCCTGCACTGGGGCACCACACTGGCCGGCGGGCTGGTCGCCGCGGCGGCCCGAGACCCCGACCGCACGGCCCTCATCGACGAACAGGGCTCGCTGACCTACGCGGAGCTGCACGAGCGCACCGACCGGCTCGCCGCCGCGCTGATCCCCGACTGCCGCGGCCGGCGCCTCCGGGTCGGTGTGCTGTGCCGTAACCACCGCGGCCTGGTCGAGTCGCTGATCGCCTGCAGCAAGCGCGGCGCCGAGGTCGTGCTGCTCAACACCGGGCTCGGCCCCGGGCAGCTCAACACCCTGATGCGCGAGCTGTGGGCCGACATCATCATCACCGACGCGGAGTTCGCCGGCCTGCTGCCGCGCGGCGGCCGGCAGTTCACCCGGGTGACCGCATGGCCCGAGCCGGGCGGCGGTGACGGCCGCGCCTCCGGCCCCACCCTCGAAGAGCTGATCGAGCGCACTCCGGCCGCCGGCCTCGAACCACCCCCGATCCAGGGGCGCATCGTCTTCCTCAGCTCCGGCACGTCCGGCCGCCCGAAGGGGGCGCGCCGCCCGCCGCGCCCGGGGTTCGTGCCGCTCGCCGCGATGCTGTCGCGAACCCCGCTGCGGGTCGGTGACCGCATGCTCATCGAGGCGCCGCTGTTCCACGCCTGGGGCTACTCCTCACTCCAGCTCGCCCTCGCGATGCGGGGCACGGTCGTGATCGGCCGGCGTTTCGACCCCGAGCACACCCTGGCGACCATCCAGCACCACAAGTGCACCACGCTGATCAGCGTGCCGATCATGCTGCAGCGCATCCTGGGCCTGCCCGAGCACACGCGGGCGGCGTACGACACGTCGTCCCTGCGCATCGCCGCGGTCAGCGGCTCCCGGCTGCCCGGCGACCTGGCCCCCGCCTTCATGGACGCCTTCCCGGTCGAGCTCTGCAACGTCTACGGATCGACCGAGGCCGGATGGGTGAGCATCGCCACCGGGGCCGACCTCCGGGCCAACCCGGACACCGCCGGACGCCCGGCGTCGGGCGCCGTTGTCGCGATCCTGGACGCCGACGGACGCCAGGTGCCACAAGGCGCCACGGGGCGCATCTTCGCCGCCAACGGCATGCACTTCGAGGGCTACACCGGCGGCGTGCCGTTCGAGACCAGAGACGGCATGCTCTTCATGGGCGACATCGGCCACTTCGACGCCAACGGCCGGCTCTACATCGACGGACGGGCCGACGAGATGATCGTCTCCGGCGGTGAGAACGTCTTTCCTGGCGCGGCCGAAGACGTGATCTCCCAGCTGCCGCAGGTGCGTGAGGTCGCGGTCACGAGCGTGCCTGACCCCGAATACGGCGAGCGGCTCGCGGCCTACATCGTGACCGCGCCGGGGGAGCGGCTGGACGCCGACACCGTACGCGGCCACGTGCGCGACCAGCTCGCGCGCTACGCGGTGCCGCGCGACGTGCACTTCCGCGCCCAGCTGCCCCGCAACCCGATGGGCAAGATCGTGCCCTACCAGCTGCGCGAGCCGGCGGCACCCGGCGCCTAGGCGTGTCTGACAAATCGCGTTCGCAGCGAGCGGCGCGCGGCCGGACAGCGGATCTGTCGGACACGCCCCGAGTCAGCGGCCGGCGTCGGCGGTCTGCTCGCGCGGCGCCGCCGGGACCACGGGCTTCGCCGGGCGCAGGAACAGCACCATCACCGGCACGAGGTAGACCACCCAGGCGATCGCCTGGACCACGGTCACCTGCGGGGTGAGGTTGAACACGCCCTGCAGAGCCGTCTGCAGCCACCGGCCGGCCGTGCCCATCCCGGCGAACCACGTGCTCGGCTCGAAGGCGAGCGTCTTCAGGCCGGGCATGACCGTGGCCTCCTGTAGGTCGTGGAAGCCGTACCCGAACACCCCGGCCGCCACGACGATCAGGGCCACGCCCGTGATCATGAAGAACTTCTTGAGGTTGAGCCGCAGCCCGCCGCGGTAGAGCAGGTATCCCAGCAGCGCGGCGGTGAGCAGGCCGAGCAGGGCACCGATGATCGGCTCGGTCGAGGAGTTCGCGTTGCTGATGTTGGTCCACAGGAACAGCGCGGTCTCCAGGCCCTCCCGCCCGACGGCCAGGAACGCCACCGCGAACAGCGCCCCGGAGCCCATCGACAGCGCGCCCTGGAGCTTGCCCTCCAGCTCGGCCTTCATGAACCGGGCGGTCCGGCGCATCCAGAACACCATCCAGGTCACCAGTCCGACCGCGACGATCGACAGGACGCCGCCGAAGGTCTCCTGCGTCTTGAACTGCATCTCGCCGGAGGCCACGCTCAGCACGACGCCGAAGGCGATGGCCAGCACGACGGCCGTCCCCACGCCGCCCCAGACGGGCGGCAGTGCCCTCCGGTTACCCGACTTCACCAGATACGCGATGAGGATGCTGACCACGAGTGAGGCCTCGAGTCCTTCGCGCAGGCCGATGAGGTAGTTGCCGAGCAACAAGGGGGCGCTCCTCGCCTCTGGGTTCCGGGGGATCCGGAACCGTACGTTCGTGAGCCTAGGTCTTAGGTAAACCTAACCTCACTGCGATTGTGCGACGCAGGAGGGGTCGACGCAAGCCCGTGACCGGTGTGACGTCGATGACGCCGATGGACCGGGGGATCGCTTTAAGCAGCTGTTGCTCTGATTTGATCCGAGCACATGTCCCCCATGTGCCCCTAGAGGGCATAGCGTTTGACATGTGGAGTTTGACGACGTGATGACTCGCCGTCGGTTGCTCGCTCTGGGGGCCGCCGGACTCGGGGCGCTCGCCGTTGGCGACGCGGGACGGGAGACGACGACCCCGGCGCGTCCGTTAGCGCGCCGCCGGGCGGTGATCCGGTCCACCGGCACCGCCCCGAGGCAGCACCGGCGTGTCCGGCCCGAGCCCGCCGCCCCGGTGCCCGCACGCGCCGACGCCGTCCACCAGCTGCACGACCTGTTCCCCACGGCGCCACCGAACGCCATCGCGCTGACCATCGACGACGGCCCGCAGCCGGAGTGGACGCCGAAGATGCTCGATCTCCTGGCGGAGTTCGATGTGAAGGCGACGTTCTCTCTCATCGGCATTCAGGTGAAGCAGTTCCCCCGGCTGGCCGAGCGGATCGTTCAGGCGGGCCACCAGCTCTGCAACCACACCATGACCCACCCGCTCGACATCGCGTCCTTGTCCAAGCGGAACGTGGACCGGGAGATCACCGAGGCGCACGACCGCATCGGCGATGCGACCGGGGTCGCGCCGAAGTTCTTCCGCTCGCCGGGCGGCGCGTGGTCGCACACGATCTACCACTCGGCCGCGAGACACGGCATGATCCCGATCGACTGGGACATCGACCCGCGCGACTGGGCCCGTCCGGGCACCGGGCATATCAAGCGCGCCATGCTGAAGGCCAAGGGCGGCGACATCCTGCTGTGCCACGACGGCGGCGGCGACCGGTCCGAGACGATCAAGGCGCTGCGAAAGGTCATCCCCGAGCTGAAGAAGCGCGGCCTGACCTTCGTCGCTCTCTGAGCGGGCCTCGCGAGGTCATCAGCCCGACGCGCGGGCGTACCAGACGTACGGTGAGGCCAGCCGGTCGATGGTGAAACCGAGGCGTTCGAGCAGCCGGCGTGACGCGAGGTTGCTCTCGTGCACCTCCGCGGTCACCTGGCGGCACTCGGCGCGGTCCGCGAGCCAGCCGACCAGGCCGCCGATCGCCTCGGTGCCATAGCCGTTCGCCCGCCAGGCCGCACCGATCCCGTACCCGATCTCGGTCGAGCCGTCCGGGCCCGGCGCGTGCTTCAGGCCGCATTCCCCGATCACCGCGCCGTCGCAGGCGATCAGCCAGGTCAGCGCGCCGGGATCGGCGGCGGCCCGCATCGCGACGATCGGTGTCTCCTCCATCGGCCATCCGGAGCCGGCGGTCAGCCCGGAGCAGTCGCCGTCCGCGATCGCCTGCGCGGTCTCGGGGGCCAGCGGGCGGAGTTCGAGCCGCCCCGTGCTGATCGCCTCAGCTCTCACTCTTCGTCGCCAACCGGAGCAATGCCTTGGCCACGGGCTTGGCGGTGAGCTCCACCTGCCACGACCGGGACCCGAGCGCGGTCAGCACCAGCCCGATGGACTCCTCGGAGATCGTCTCTGGTGGGGTCCACGCGAGCCGGCGTACGGCGTCGGGCTGCAGGAGGTTCTCCGTCGGCATGGTGTGCTCGTCGGCCAGAGCGGCCACCACCGCACGGGTGGCGGTCAGGCGTTCGGCGGCGGCCGGGTCGCGCTCGGCCCAGCGGTGTGCGGGCGGGGGCCCCTCGCCGGGCAGGCTGTGCTCGGGCAGCTGGGGGTCCGGCATCGTACGGCCGCGTTGCACGGCCCGGAACCACCCGGCGGCGTGGCGACGGGCGTTGCGCCCGCGGAACGTCGGCAGCGCGGTCAGGTCGTCGGGGGTGCGGGGGAGCTGGAGTGCGGCCTCGACGATGGCGGCGTCGGGCAGGACGCGACCGGGCGAAAGGTCACGCTCGCGTGCGATGCGGTCCCGCGCGGTCCACAGCTCCCGTACGACGGCGAGGCCGCGGCGGTTGCGCAGCCGGTGGATGCCGGAGGTGCGGCGCCAGGGGTCCTGGCGCGGCTCCTTGGGCGGCGCCGACAGGATCGCGGCGAACTCCTCCTCGGCCCAGGGCAGCTTGCCCGCCTCGTCGAGCTCGGCGCGCATCGCGTCGCGCAGCTCGACCAGGAGCTCGACGTCGAGGGCGGCGTAGCGCAGCCAGTCGGCGGGCAGCGGGCGGGTCGACCAGTCGGCCGCCGAGTGGCCCTTTTCGAGGGTGAACCCGAGCACGGTCTCGACCATGGTGCCCAGGCCGACGCGCGGGTAGCCGAGCAGCCGGCCGGCCAGCTCGGTGTCGAACAACCGGTCCGGCACCAGGCCCAGCTCGGCCAGGCAGGGGAGATCCTGGGAGGCGGCGTGGAGCACCATCTCGGTGCCGGCGAGCGCGGTGTTCAGCCCGGACAGGTCCGGGCAGGGTACGGGGTCGATGAGGACCGTTCCGGCGCCCTTGCGTCGCAGTTGGACGAGATAGGCGCGCTGGCCGTAGCGGTAGCCCGAGGCCCGCTCGGCATCGACCGCGACCGGCCCTTCGCCGTCGGCTAGTCGCTCGACGGCGCTCTCCAACGCCTCCGCGGTCTGGGCGACCGGGGGAATCCCATCCCGTGGTTCTAGTAGTGGTACTACTTCAGCTTCCGACAATCCCACGCGCCTACCGTACGTCGTCAAACTCCTGAGCCGGGCAGGGAGGTCACCCCAGCCGGCGGCAATCCAGCCGCAAGACAGAGAACATCACACCAGGCGTTGATATGCCCGGACATGTCCCCGTCCGTCGGAGACCAGGACGCCCGGAGCTCCAGTTCGGTGGTCTCGGGGTCGTCATTCTTGTCGCCGAAGCTCTCGGAGACGGCACGGGTGATCGTCCCGGAGGCCGCACGGTACCCGGCATGGTGCTGGTCGAGCGCCTCCATCAGCCAGCTCCAGCCCACCGGGCCGATCAGTGGATCGGCGGCGATCTCCGGCTCCAGGTCGGCGCGGACGTACGCCACCACGCGGAAGTCACCGTGCCAGCCGCGCTGGCCCTCGGGGTCGTACAGCAGGATGAGCCGTCCGACGCCCAGCTCGCTGTCGTCCTCGCGATAGACGGTCGCCATGATCGCCGCGGCGTACGGCGCCAGGCGCTGCGGCGCGGGCATGTCCTCGAGCACGAGTTCTGGACGGCTCGGCTCGGCGTCGATGAACCCGCGCATCGTCTCGACGGCTCGCTGGAAGGGCTCCGGCGGGCAAGCGTCCCGGGGGGTCATGGGTGCACCGGGCGATCCGCCGGACGCACGTCCTCTGTGGGGAGATGGGGACGCATTCTGCAGGGCCGCTCAGGCGGCCCGGGACCGTACGATCACCGGAAGCTCGGGAGCGTCACCGATCACGATCGCCATCCCGCACTCGGCGCACGCGAACTCCGGGCAGTCGGCGTCGTGCCCGTCGGCGCACGGCGGCTGCTCGAACGCGCGTTCGTCGTCACAGGCGGAGCAATGACGTGTGAGGGTCATTCTGAAAGCCTCCCTCGACTCGGCATGGGGTGGAGCGTTCACACGCTCGCATGACGCCCGGCACGATCGCGGGATGTCGCTCGGCGTGTCCCGAAGATTCTCATAACGGACGTGCGGCCCTTGTCGCCGTGCGTCTTCGGGGGTGGCGGCCCGGCCTGCGGCGTTTCATGGGACGATCCAAGGGTGGTCAACGTTGTGAACCCCCAGGACGGCCGCACGACGCGCTCTCGCGACGCGAGCCCGGCCGCAGGCGAAACCTCGGAGAACGGCCGCGCGAATCTCCCCGCGGCCCGCCGCGACAGCACGTTCCTCGACGCGTGCCGCCGCCGGCCGGTGGCGCACACGCCGGTGTGGTTCATGCGGCAGGCCGGGCGTTCCCTGCCCGAATACCGCGAGGCGCGCGGGACCGTCCCGATGCTGGAGGCATGCGCGATCCCCGATCTCATCGTGGAGATCACCATGCAGCCCGTACGTCGCTACGCGGTGGACGCGGCCATCTTCTTCAGCGACATCGTGGTGCCGCTCAAGGCCATCGGCGTGGACCTCGACATCAAGCCCGGCGTCGGCCCGGTGATCGCCGACCCGATCCGCGACGCCGCGGGCGTCGACCGGCTCCGCCTGCTCGATCCGAGCGACGTGCCCTACGTCACCGAGGCCGTGGGCGCGCTGACCGGCGAGCTGGGCGACCTGCCGCTCATCGGCTTCGCCGGCGGCCCGTTCACTCTGGCGTCCTACCTCATCGAGGGCGGCCCCTCCAAGAACCACGAGCGCACCAAGGCCATGATGTACGGCGAGCCGGAGCTGTGGGCACGCCTGCTCGACCGCCTGGCCGACATCGCGATCGCCTACCTCAAGGTGCAGGTCGAGGCGGGCGCACGGGCGATCCAGCTGTTCGACTCATGGGTCGGCGGCATCGCACCGGCCGACTACCGCACGTCGGTGCTGCCGCACAGCAGTAAGATCTTCTCCGCTCTGGAGGCCTACGACGTGCCCCGGATCCACTTCGGCGTCGGCACGGGCGAGCTGCTCGGCCTGATGGGCGAGGCCGGCGCCGACGTGGTCGGCGTCGACTGGCGCGTCCCGCTGGACGACGCCGTACACCGGGTCGAGGCCGGCAAGGCCCTCCAGGGCAACCTGGACCCGGCCCTCCTGCTGGCCCCGTGGGAGATCACCGCCGACCGTGCCCGCCAGGTCCTGGACCAGGGCCGCACCGCGGAGGGCCACGTGTTCAACCTGGGCCACGGCGTGCTCCCGAACACCGACCCGGGCATGCTGGCACGCCTGGCCGACCTGGTCCACGAGGAGTCCACGGGCCGCTGACCGGCCCGCACCCTCCCGGCGCCGCCACGACGAGGCGGCCGGTACGCCGCGCGGCCCCACGTAGCCGGTCACGTCCCTGGGCGGGGACCCGTCCGAACCGGTGGCCACGACCCCGGCCACACGCTGAGCGCCTGGGCCTGGTCCCTACCCTGACCCACGGCAGCGGTGGCGGCCCCTGCGGGGGCCGTCAGCTCGCGTTGGACGAGGCGGAGCGGCGGCGGCGCCAGATCCACAGGGCCGGCAGGCCGAGCAGCAGCGCCAGGCCGAGGAACGGCAGCAGCCAGCCGACCACCAGCGCGAGTCCGCCCATGAACGTCGTGAACGCGTGCCAGCCCGACGACGCGCCCCCGCCGAAGCCCTTCGGGCTCCGGTGCTCGCCGGTGGTCGGGGTGGTGCCGCCCAGCCGCAGCGTCACCGTGGCGTAGCTGGTCTGCGCGCTGAGCGACTTCTGCCTGGCCTGCAGCGACTCGAGCTCGGTCTCCCGGGTGGTGATCTCCTGCTCCAGCTGCACGATGTCGCTGACGCTGTGCGCCCGGTCGAGCAGCTTGCGGAAGGACGCCAGGGTCGCCTGGGCGGACTTGGCCCGGCTGTTGACGTCCGCGACCTCCTGGGTCACGTCGTCGGCCTGCTGCCGCAGCGAGAGCCGCCGGCCGATCCGGGACGAGGAGAGCTGGTCCAGGACGCCCTGGTAGGCCGCCGACGGGATCTTGAAGACGATCGTCGCCGATGGGCGGGAGCCGGGGTCCTGGGTGGCGTTCTCGTTGCCGACGTAGCCGCCCGCCACGGCGACGATCCGCTTCGCCTCGGTGGCCGCGCCGTTGACGTCCCCGGCCCGCATCGACAGGTCCGCGGTGTAGACGATGGCCTGGGCGGGCGCCAGGCGTACGGCCTGGGCGACTCCGGCGCCGTCGGCCTGTTTCGGCGGCGCGGCGGCGCCACGGCCCACCGCGCCCGAGGAGTTGGAAGATCCACTGCTGCCGGCACAGCCCGTGAGGATGAGCGTGGCGGCCAGTACGGCGATGAACGGTCTCATATGATCAGGACGCCGTGACGCTCGTTACCGTTCGCGGTATGCCGTAGCGATCGGGTCACGATGACGACGCGCTCCGATTACGGGGCACGCCGCCGGGGGTGTCCCGGCTGTCCGGAACCTCTGCGATGGTGGGACACATGACCGATGCGCCGATCCGCGCCCATGTCGCCGTCATCGGCGGCGGGATCGCCGGGCTGACCGCCGCTCTCCAGGCCGCCAAGAGCGGTGCCCGCGTCACCCTCCTGGAGGGCTCCGCCGACGTCGGGGGCAAGCTCCGGGTGAGCGAGATCGCCGGGCTGCCGGTGGACGAAGGTGCCGAGGCGATGCTGGCCCGCCGCCCCGAGGGCCTGGAGCTCGTACGCGAGCTGGGCCTCGCTGACGCCGTCGCGTACCCGGGGACGACCTCGGCGGCGATCTGGAGCCGCGGAGCGCTCCATGACATGCCCTCCGGCCACATCATGGGCGTCCCCGCCGACCTGGTCGCGCTGGCGCGCTCGCGGGTGCTGTCGGCCGCCGGCCTGGCCCGCGTTCCGCTCGACCTCGTGCGCCCGGTGACGCCGCGGGGCGAGGACGTCTCCGTCGCCGGGCTGATCGGCGCGCGCGTCGGTGAAGAGGTGGTGGACCGGCTGGTCGAGCCGTTGCTGGGCGGGGTGTACGCCGGGCGCGCGGAGGACCTCTCCTTCGAGGCGACGATGCCGGGCCTGGCCGACGCGTCACGTGCCCGCCGCTCGCTGATCACCGCTGCCCGCGCCGTACGCGACGCGGCCCCCGCGAACGCCGGCCCGGTGTTCAGCACCCTGACCGCCGGGCTGGGCACACTCGCGCAGGCGCTCGCGGCGAGGCTCGTCGAGCTCGACGTGACCGTGCGCACCGAGGCGATGGTCCGCGAGCTGCGGCGCACGCCGGAGGGCTGGCGGCTGACCGTCGGCCCGACGCGTGAGCCGGAGGTCCTCGACGCCGACGCGGTCATCATCGCCGCTCCGGCGCGCGCGGCCCGGCGCCTCCTGCAGGAGGAGGTGCCCGTGGCGTCGGCCGAGCTCGGCGGGATCGAGTACGCCAGCATGGCGATCGTCACCCTGGCCTACTCCGGTACGGCCTTCCCTGAGCCTCCGCGCGGGAGCGGCTATCTCGTGCCCGCGGTCGAGTCGAGCGGGGTCAAGGCGGTCACGTTCAGCACGACCAAGTGGCCGCACCTCATCGACGGCGCGCCCGGCATGGTCGTCATCCGCTGTTCCATCGGCCGCTACGGAGAGGAGCAGCTCCTCCAGCGTTCCGACGACGAGCTGAAGGCCATGGCGATGACCGAGCTGGCCCGCACGACCGGCGTCATCGAACTGCCCGTCGACGTCCGGGTCACCCGCTGGGGCGGCGCCCTCCCGCAGTACTCCGTGGGCCACCTCGACCGGATCGCGCGGATCCGCGCCGCCGTCGCCGGGGTGCCCGGGCTCGCGCTCTGCGGTGCCGCCTATGACGGCATCGGGATCCCGGCGTGCATCGCCTCGGCCCGCGCGGCGGCGGCCCGGGTGCAGGACGGTCTGACACGTCGGGGACAATCGGAGACGACCGGCGAGAGGCGACTCTGACAGTGCCGGCCGGACCGGAAAAGGGGAGTAGGACCGTGAGTGGCGACAAGCCGAAGGCGCGCGACCTCAACCAGATGATCCGCTACACGATGTGGTCGGTCTTCCGGGTACGGAGCCTCGCCGACGCCGACCGCGACGCCGTCGCCCGTGAGGTCGAGGACCTGTTCGAGCAGGTCGCGGCCAAGGACGTCACGACCCGCGGCGCGTATGACGTCGCCGGCCTGCGGGCCGACGCCGACTTCATGTTCTGGTGGCACGCGCCGAGTTCGGATGACCTCCAGGAGGTCTACAACCGGTTCCGGCGTACCGCGCTGGGCCGCGCCTCCGAGCCGGTCTGGTCCGTCATGGCGCTGCACCGGCCCGCGGAGTTCAACAAGAGCCACGTGCCGGCGTTCCTCGCCGACGAAGAGCCGCGCGCGTACGTCAGCGTGTACCCGTTCGTTCGGTCGTACGACTGGTACCTGCTGCCGGACGACGAGCGCCGCGCGATGCTCGCCGAGCACGGCAAGATGGCCCGCGACTACCCCGACGTCCGCGCCAACACCGTCTCCTCGTTCGCGCTCGGCGACTACGAGTGGATCCTCGCGTTCGAGGCCGACGAGCTGCACCGCATCGTCGACCTGATGCGGCATCTGCGCGGTTCGACGACGCGGCGGCACGTACGCGAAGAGGTGCCGTTCTACACCGGTTCGCGCAAACCGCTCAGCGAGCTCGTCGCCGCCCTGCCCTGACCTTGGCCGGTAAAGACTTCGCCATCGCTGTCGCGTCGCGCGCGGCCGTGCACGAGTATCCGGGAAGGCGGCGACCACCGCCGCGACCGGGTAACCAGGGGAGCATGGTGAGCGGAGCACGGCGGGTGAACGGGCGGCACGCGCGGGCCGTCACGGGCGTGCCGGGCAGAGCGCGGGCGGCGGTGGCCGTGCGGCGCACGCAGCTGGTCGTGGGCGGTGCCGCGGGCCTGGGGCTGGCACTGACCGGCTCGCTGGTCGCGTTCGTCGCCCATCTCCCCGGCAGGACGGCCGCGGCTCCACGAGCCGCCGCGG
>JAOPYG010000184.1 GCA_025964685.1 Actinoallomurus sp.
CGCGCGGCAGGAGCACGTACGCGCCGCCGAGCTGCTCGGCGGCGCGCACACTCTGCAGGGGCGACCCGACGCATGGAGCCTGGAGATCGACCGGACAACGGCCTCGTCCCTGGACGCGCTCGGACAGGCGGCCTTCGACGAGGCGTACGAGCGTGGCCGGGGCCTCACCCGCGAACAGACACTCGCGCTCTGAGTCAGACCTTGCGGCCGTACATCCACACGGCGATCGGGAAGGACACCAGGACGATCCCGGCCGCCCACGCGAGGGTGTACCAGGCGTGGTTGCCGATCGGCCCGCCGATGGTGAGCGCGCGTACGGAGTCGGCGAGATGCGTCACCGGGTTGACCTTCACCCACGCCTGGAGCCAGCCGGGCATCGTCTGGGTGTTGGCCAGCAGGACACTGCTGCCGAAGGTCAGCGGCATCGTCCAGATGAAGGCGAGCCCCTGCACCGTCTCCGGCGTCGGGGCGATCAGGCCGACCAGCGCGGAGACCCAGCAGACCGCGAGGTAGAAGGCATAGGCCAGGCCGAACGCGGCGAGCACCGACAGCGGGCTCGTGTGGAAGCGGAAGCCGAGCAACGAGCCGAACGCCACGAGCATCACCATCGTGACGCAGAAGCGCACGGTGTCGCCGACGACCGCGCCGATCAGCGGCGCGGACCGGGCGATCGGCAGGCTGCGGAACCGGTCGAACACCCCCTTGCGGATGTCCTCGCACAGCGAGGTGCCCAGCCCCATCGACGCGAACATCCCCATCTGCGCGACCAGGCCGGGCAGGAGCTGCTGGAGGTACGCGTGGGTGCTGCCGGCCACCACGCCGCCGAAGACGTACAGGAACATCAGGAGGAAGACGATGGGCATCAGCGTGACGTCCATCAGCTTCTCGGGTGAGTGCTTGAGCTGGATGATGTTGCGCCAGGCCAGGGTCATCCCGTTGCGCAGGGCCTGCGACGGGCCGATCCGGCCGGTCGGCACGGTCTCGAAAGTGATCGCGGTCATTTTTCCTGTCCTTCGGGTTCTTCGGCGTGGTGGCCGGTCAAGCTGAGGAAGACCTCGTCCAGGCTGGGCCGGCGCAGCGTGAGCTCGCTCGCGACGACGCCCGCCTCGTCCAGCCCGCGGACCACGACGGTCAGCGTCGCGGGGTCATCCAGTGGGGCGGTGACCAGCCCGGTGTCCTCGTGGACCTCCGGCCGGCGGCCGGTGACGCGGGCGACCACCTCGGCCACCTCCGGCGTACGGGCCCGGTCCATCGCGCGTACGGCGAGCGTCTGCCCGCCGATCTTCTCCTTCAGCTCCTCGGCGGTGCCGTCGGCGACCACCCGGCCGCGGTCGAAGACCACGATCTGGTCGGCGAGCGCCTCGGCCTCATCGAGATGCTGCGTGGTGAGCAGGACGGTCGCGCCCTCGGTGACCAGCCCGCGCACGGTGTCCCACACGGCGTTACGGGCGCGCGGGTCCAGCCCGGTGGTCGGCTCGTCGAGGTAGATGACCTGGGGATCATTGACGAGACCTGCCGCCAGGTCGAGCCGGCGCCGCATGCCGCCGGAGTAGGTCTTCGCGGCCCGGCCCGCCGCGTCGGACAGCTCGAAGCGATCGAGCAGCTCATGGGCCCGCCGCTTTGACTCGGCCCGGCTGTGCCCGACCAGGCGGGCGATCATGACGAGGTTCTCGACGCCGGTCAGTTCCTCGTCCACCGAGGCGTACTGGCCGGTGAGGCTGATCAACCGGCGTACCTGGGCGGCGTCCTTGACCACGTCGTACCCGCAGACCTCGGCGTGGCCCTCGTCCGGTTTGATCAGGGTGGCCAGCATCCGTACCGCCGTGGTCTTGCCGGCGCCGTTCGGCCCCAGCACACCGAGCACGGTGCCACTCCGCGCGAGGATGTCCACACCCGCCAGCGCCTGGGTCTCCCCGAAGCGTTTCTTCAGGCCCTCTGCCCGTATCACGTGTTCCATGGCGAGTCTTCCCGTAGTCGGTCTGGTGCGAGACCAACTCTGGGCGAGACCGCTGACGCGGCACGGACACGGACGGGAGCGCGCTGACACGGCGCTGACACGAGCTCGGTCGACGGCCCTGGGGCAGGGGGCTCAGCCCGCCATCTCGTCCGGTTGCTCGGCGTCGATCAGCTCGGCGATCTTGGCGAGGGTCTCCTCGTCCAGTGGCGTCTCGGGCAGCGGCGGGAACCAGCCGGTGGCCGGGTCGTACCTGCGGACGACCTTCGCGGGCACTCCGGCGATCACGCTGTGATCGGGGAACTCCCCGCGTACGACCGCACCGCCGGCGACCACGACGTTCCGGCCCAGGCGGGTGCCCGGCAGGACGATCGCGCCGGCGCCGAGCCAGCACCCCGAGCCGATGACGACGGCGTCATTGACCGGCCACTGCCGCCCGACCGGGGTGTCCGGATCGGTGTAGCCGTGGTTCTGGTCGGTGATGTAGACGTACGGGCCGGTGAAGACGTCGTCGCCGATCTCAATCGACTTGTGCCCGACGATGTGGGAGCCGCGGCCGATCGAACAGGAGCTCCCGATCGTCACGATGGGCTCCGGGCCGAGGTCCAGGTCGGGGACGAAGCCCGCCGACAGCGTGACGTGCACACCGATGAGCGTGTGGTCGCCGACGCGGATCCACGGCTCGCCGTAGATCGCACCGGTGGGGAAGCCGATGCAGGCCCCCTCACCGAGGTAGGCGAACCTCCGGCCGGCGGGAGTGCTCGGGGAGATCTCGGCGTGCGAGCGGACCCATTCCCAGCCTCGGTGCAGAGCCACCGCGATCAACCTGCGGCTCGCGTCGCCGAGCGAGGACTTGAGCGACATGGGACAGAACGGTACCCCTAGCCGAATGTGATTCGATCCACGTGGCGGATATCGGCCGGGCCGAACGACGACGGGCCCGGCCAGTCGCCTGGCCGGGCCCGAACGGAGCCGCGGGAGTGATGCGGTGAAGTGGTGCTCAGCTGTTGCTGCGAGCACGCTCGGTGCTGGAGTTCTCCGACACCGCCGAGAGGTGCTCGGTGTGCTCGTCGCTCGACCGCGCCGCGTTACGACGTGTCGCGATCGCACCGGCGGCGCCTACGGCACCACCGACGATGAGCAGGAGCGCGGCGAACCCGCGGCGACTCCGCGACTTGGCCGGCTCGACCTTTTCGGCCGTGCGGTGGAGCATCGCGCCGACACGCGGCCCGACCTCCTCCTCGATGTACTGGCCGGCCTGGTCGATGCGCGGCGCACTCCAGGTGCGTGCGTTCATCATCTGCTCGGCGGCCACCTTACGTGCCTGGCGGGTGGTGGGGGCCACTCGCTCCGCGGCCTGGCGAGCACTCTTGGAAACGATCTCCTGAGCCTCCTGCAGGCGCTCCTGAGCTTCCTGGAGACGCGCGGTATCGATGTTCACCTGCGGGATCTTGCGGCTTCGGTTTCGTCGGGACATGGGAAGGCCTCCGTCATGTGCGGTCTCGTCCGACTCTGTTCCCACGAGAAGCGATGTCAATCGCCGATCTGACAGGATGCGTTCACGCAGGGGTTGTACCTGCGTGTCCTGACCGCTCTGACCATCACATTCCAAGGAGGAAGTCTTCGTGGCTGAGGACCTCACCGCGACAGTGCGTACGACGATGGGCACCATCGTGTTGCGCCTTTTCCCCGACCAGGCGCCGAAGACGGTGCAGAACTTCGTCGGCCTCGCCGAGGGCACGACCGAGTGGACTGACCCGCGTACGGGCCAGCGGACGACCGAGCCGCTCTACAACGGCACGATCTTCCACCGGGTGATCGACAAGTTCATGCTCCAGGGGGGCGACCCGCTGGGCACCGGCACCGGCGGCCCGGGCCATGAGTTCGAGGACGAGTTCCACCCGGACCTGCGCTTCAACCGCCCGTACCTGCTGGCCATGGCCAACGCCGGGCCGGGCACCAACGGTTCGCAGTTCTTCATCACCCTCGTGCCGACGCCGCACCTCGACGGCCGGCACACGATCTTCGGGGAGGTCGTGCAGGGCAGCGACATCGTCGAGGCGATCGGCAAGACCGAGACCGACCGCGGCGACCGTCCGGTCAAGGACGTCGTTGTGGAATCCGTCACGATCGACCGTCGTTAGACAGGTACCGACACTCAGAGGAATACGACGATGAGCAGCGATCCACCGCAGGCTCAGGCTCCGCGGATCCCGACGTGCTATCGCCATCCGGACCGCGAGACGTACGTCAGCTGCACGCGATGCGACCGGCCCATCTGCCCGGACTGCATGCGTGACGCGGCCGTCGGGCATCAGTGCCCGGAGTGCGTGCGCGACGGCAACCGTACGGTCCGCGAGCCGCGGACGGTCTTCGGTGGCCGGGTCGCGACCAGGCCGATCGTCACGATGACACTCATCGCGATCAACGTCGTCGCCTACATCGGTGAGCTGGCCTCACCGAAGTTCGTCGCCGACTTCGAGATGCTGGGTCAGCTCAAGACGCAGTTCGGCCAGGTCATCCCGGGGTACGGCGTGGCGGACGGCGAGTGGTACCGCCTGATCACCGCGGCGTTCCTGCACGTGCCGCTCAACCAGGGCACGTTCGGCATCACCCACATCCTGTTCAACATGTGGGCGCTGTGGGTGCTGGGGCCGCAGTTGGAGCAGGTGCTGGGGCGGGCGCGCTTCACCGTGCTCTATCTGCTGTCGGCCCTGGGGGGCAACGTCCTGCTGTTCCTGGTCGATCCGGGCCAGCCCGCTCTGGGCGCCTCGGGCGCGATCTTCGGCCTGTTCGCGGCGTTCTTCGTCGTCGGACGGCGCCTGGGCATGGACACCAGGGGCATCGTGTTCCTCATCGTGATCAACCTGATGTTCACCTTCACCTTCTCCGGAATCTCCTGGGAAGGCCACGTGGGGGGATTGATCATCGGCGCGGTTCTGGCCACGGCGTTCGTGTACGCACCACGGAACCGGCAACAGGCCGTCCAGGTGGCGGCGTCCGGGATCGTCGCGGCCGTCCTCGTCATTCTCACCGTCGTCCAGACGACCGTCCTCACCGCCTGACCGGGGCGCAAAGGCGAAGACCCCTGCCGATGGCAGGGGTCTTGGTGTTTCCAGGGCTCAGGACTCCCGGCTGCTGGACGAGGTGAGACCGGCGGAGATCTCCGCGACCTCGACGCAGTTCCCGCCCCCTGAGTCACTTCGGCTGCTCTTGCGCCACTCGGGACGACTCATCGCATTTCCTCCATGGCCTGCACGATCCGGTCTCGCGACGGACCTTCGGGCATAGCCTGCTGTCCGGTGCGATCGTAGCGTATGCCGTAGGAACGGACCTCTTGGGCAGTTGACACTAGTCTGCCCCCACCTGGGGCATGCACATACGCAATGTCTCCGATCTCAATGGTCATGATCTGGAAAGCACCATCCATGCCAGGCTGTGCACCCACCGATTTCGGAACGACCCTTATCGCGATATCCGTTGACTCGGACATCTTGAGGAGATGGGCCAGTTGATCCCGCATCACAGCCTTACCGCCGACCGGTACCTCGAGGACGGGTTCCCACAGCAGGGCCCATAGGACCGGCGGGTCCTCGCGGCTGAGGATCTCCTGGCGTCGCATACGCGCCGCTACCAGCCCCTCAAGGTCTCTCACTCCACCGGCCCGCAGCGTCGCCCTGGCGTAGTCCTCGGTCTGCAGCAGGCCGGGGACCCACGCGTTCTCCCAGCTTTTGATCACCGAGGCGCGGGCCTCGATGTCGACGTGCTGTTTGAACCAGTCCGGATCATGGCCTAAGCGGGCGTACCAGAGCAGGAG
>JAOPYG010000196.1 GCA_025964685.1 Actinoallomurus sp.
GCCGCGCTCGGCGGCCGGCACCCCCACGGCCTCCGCGCCCGGCGGCACCACCCGGCACCGCCGGCCCTCGGCGAAGCGCACCTCCCCCAGCTCCACCCCGTCGGCGGCGAGGACGGCGAACGCCACGGCGCCCGCGTCGCGCACGCTGTACCCGTCCGGCGCGCTCCCGCCGGTCATCAGTCACCTCCCGGTACGGAAGAAGATCGTTTTCATCACGGTCGATGACGGCTGGGAGAAGGATCCCGCCTTCGTACGGCTGATCCGCCGGCGGCGGATCCCCCTGACGCTCTTCCTCACGAACGCGGCCATCAGGAGCGACTATGGATACTTTCGCGGGCTGCAACGCGCGGGCGCGCTCATCGAGGACCACACGATGACCCACCCGTACCTGCCGAAGCTGTCCTACACGAGGCAGGAGCAGGAGATCTGCGCGTCGGCCGAGATCTACGCCGGGCGGTACGGTTCGCGGCCGACACTGTTTCGCGCCCCGTACGGCGCGACCGACCGCGAGACGCTGCGGGCGGCGCGCGACTGCGGGATGAAGGCCGTCTTCTTCTGGCGCGAGGTGGTCACCGGCGGCCGGATCGCCTACCAGGTCCCCGGCCGGTTGCACCCCGGCGACATCCTGCTCGTGCACTTCAACCCGAACATGACGGCGGACTTCGAGCGGATGCTGCGGACCATCGCCGAGCAGGGCTTCAGGCCGGCCGCGATCAGGCAGCACCTGCCCGCGCGGTACTTCCGGGGGTAACGGCGCCGGGCGGTACGGAATAGGCGCGGCAAAGGCTCTCCCATGCTTGAAGATATGCGCTTCGTGCCGGCGTCCGCCGAGGCCCCCACGTGTTCTTCTGCTATCGGCAATGACGGGATCATCTTCTTTCGGCGGGGGCGCTGGTGGGTTCATTCGCGAGGGTGACGGGCGGCGCCGCCGCCGCGGTACTCGCCGGGGCGATGCCGGTGACGGCCTCCCCGGCACAGGCGTCGGCGCGGGTCGTCCGCGTACCGTGCGATTCGGCCGCGCTCGCCGCGGCGATCACCGCGGCGAACAATCCCGCCGGCGGTGTCCTCCGGCTCGCGCCGCGCTGCGTCTACACCATCACGACTCCCGCGACCGCGACCACGGCCCTGCCGGTCATCACCGGTGCCGTCACTCTGGTGGGCGGGCCGGGCACGACGATCAGGCGTGATCCGGCCGCGGTCGCGTTCCGGATCCTGGACGTCGCTGCCGGCGGGAGCCTGAGCGTGATCGGGATCGCCATCTTCAACGGGAACACCGCCGGTCTCGGCGGCGGTGTCCAGAACGCGGGCCGGCTCGTCCTGAGCCGGACCACGCTGTCGGGCAACGGGGCCGGAAACGGTGGCGCGGTCGCCAACATCGCCGGCGCGAGGGCGACGATCTCGCGAAGTGTCCTCAGCGCGAACGCCACGACCGGTGTTGGAGGCGGCGGAGTAATCAACTCCGGCGTCATGACGATCTTCGCCAGCGCTCTTCTGCTGAACACCGCGCCGACCAACGGCGGAGGCGTGAACACGCAGGTGAGCGGTACGACACAGCTCATCCGCACCAGCGTCGACCGCAATACGTCGGGCGGTCTGGGCGGCGGCATCTCCAATCTGGGTACCACCACTCTGAACCGCAGTGTGGTGCGGTTCAACCGCGGGTCGTCCGGCGGCGGAATCGCGACCGGGAACACCAATATTCTGCTCAGCCGATCGGTCGTCCGGAACAACAACATTCCCAACAATTGCTCGCCGGCCAACACCATTCCGGGCTGCGTCGACTGACCGGACCTGCCGCCGGGAGAACCGGATGCCGGTCTCGCCGCCGGAACGCCATACTGCGACGGTGAGACGCTGGCGTCACGTGTCCGGCCTCGGAGCCGAGGGGGTGTGCGGGCGGTGCAGGGGGCCTCTGCGGTCCGTCAGGTACCGGCTGCACCCACTCGGCTCGGAGCTCTACGAACGATGTGCCTCCTACGCCTGGTGCTCGCCCTGCCGGCGGTGGACCGGGCAGACCGTGTACGTGCCGGAGGGCGAGGCCCTGCCGGACCCGCTGGGCGATCTTCCGGCCGATGTGCGCACGGCCTTGACTTACGGGGACGGCCTTGTGCCGCACCTCGACCGCGTCGTGACGCGCACCGGCCGGGCACCGAGGCCCCGCTGGGTGATCTCCCCGGAGCCCATCGGTTCCACGAGCCTGCTACGCGACTACTTCATGGACGTGGCCTCCAGCTACTACGGCCGGCCGGTCACCGAGGCGGAGGTGGACGCCGCGCTGGCCGAGGACCCGAGCGGCGACCTTGCCTGCTTCCTCGTGGGGCGCTACGACGGTGTGCCCTCCGGGTGCGCCGGCCTGCGCCTGATCGGACCCGGGATGGCCGAGCTGACCAGGATGTTCGTCCATGCCCGAGCTCGGCGCACCGGCGGCGGCCACGCGCTGCTCGCCGCCGCCGAGGACGCCGCCCTCGACCTGCGCGCGCATACGCTCCGGCTCGACACCCGGAGCGACCTGACCGAGGCCCGCGCCCTGTACGCGGCGCACGGCTACGCCGAGATCCCGGCGTACTCCTCGGGCCCGTACGCCGAGCACTGGTACGAGAAGCACCTCGACGAGTGAAAAGTGCGCATCCCGCAATATTGCGGGATGCGCACTTTTATGTCTACAGTTCGAGCATGACCACGTCGCGCGCTCCCGGGCATCGGGAGCGCAAGAAGCAGCAGACGCGAGAGGCGCTCAGCTGGGCCGCGCTGCGGCTGGCGGTCGAGCGCGGCCTCGGCAACGTCCTGGTCGAGGACATCGCCGCCGAGGCCGGCGTCTCCCCGCGCACCTTCAACAACTACTTCTCCAGCAAGGCCGAGGCCATCGTCTGGCGCCACCTCGACCGCGTCCGCCACATCGCGGAGCTGCTGCGCGAACGGCCGCCGGGCGAGCCGCTCTGGGACTCGCTCACCAGCGTGGTCGTACTCCCCTTCGGCGACGAGGGGGCCCGTCCGGATCCGGAGTGGACCGCCGGCGTGCGCCTCATCCTCGGCCAGACCGAACTCCAGGGAGCGTTCCTGAAGGCCGGCGCGGAAGCCGAGCGGGAGTGCGCGTTCGCGATCGCCGAGCGGACAGGCACCGACGTTGGCCGTGACCTTTACCCGCTGCTGGTGGCGGCCGCCGTCGGCGCCGCCATCCGGGTCGCCAGCGAGCAGTGGCTGCGCGCCGATCCCTCGGTGCCGCTGCCCACCCTGCTGCGCGACGCCATGGGCCGGCTGGCCGCCGGCCTGCCCGCCCCGAACGCCGAATAGCCCCACCCACCCCGATCGGCCCGCTGCGGGGCCGTCATCTCGCCATGCCTCATACCGGGAGGAACCTCGATGACGACCGATGTCCTGATCATCGGCGGCGGCCCCAACGGCCTGCTGCTCGCCTGCGAACTCGCCCTGGCCGGCGTACGCCCGGTCGTGCTGGAACGGCTTTCCGAACGCGCCGGCATGCCGAAGGCCAACGGGCTCGTCGGCCGCATCGTGCAGGCCCTGGACCACCGCGGCCTGCACGAACGGCTGAGCGGCGGCGACCGGCCGCCGATGAGGATGCCGGGCTTCCAGTTCGGCGCGCTGCCGCTGGCGCTGTCCGCGCTTGAGGACAACCCGATGTACGTGCTGCCCATCCCCCAGCGGCGCCTGGAGGAGCTGCTCGAGCAGCGCGCGTCCGAGCTGGGCGTGCGGATCCGGCGGGGCCATGCCCTGACCGCGCTGAGTCAGACCGCCGAGCTGGTGACGGCCGAGGTCAAGGGCCCGGAGGGACGCTACGAGCTGACCGCCCGGTTCCTCGTCGGCGCCGACGGCGGGCGGAGCACCGTACGCAAACACTGCGGCATCGCCTTTCCCGGCATCACCGACCGCGGTTTCGTGGGGCGCAGCGGACAGGTCGTCATCGATCCTCCCGTCGCGGTACCCGGGACCGGCGAGCTGGAGGTACCCGGTGTGGGGCGGCTGCGGCCGGCGACGTTCACCCGTACCGAGAACGGCATGTTCGCGTTCGGCATGTTCCAGCCCGGCCTGTACCGCGTGAGCGCCCACGAATGGGCACCCACGGCGCTGGAGGACAGCATCTCGATGCCGCTGGAGGAGCTGCGGGACGCCGTACGCCGGGTGCTGGGCGCCGAGGTCCCGATGCGCGCGCCGGACGGGGAGCCCGCGGCGCTGCGCCGGTCCACCGGCACCAACTCCCGGCAGGCCGAGCGTTACCGGGACGGGCGGGTGTTCCTGGTCGGTGACGCCGCCCATGTGCACGCGGGGATCGGCGGTCCCGGCCTCAACCTCGGCATGCAGGACGTGCTCAACCTCGGGTGGAAGCTGGCCGCCGCGATCAACGGCTGGGCTCCGGAGGGCCTGCTCGACACGTACGAGAGCGAACGGCACCCGGTCGGCGCGCGCGTCATCATGCACACCCGCGCCCAGCTGGCCCTCACCTCGCCGGGAGCGAACATCACCGCGCTGCGCGAACTGCTCGGGGAACTGCTCACGGACGCGGGCAACGTGCGGCACATCGCCGAACTCATGGCCGGCGCGGACGTCCGCTACGGCGGCGATTCAACGCATCCGATGACCGGCCGCTGGATGCCGGACCTGCCCCTGAACACGGTGACCGGCCCGAAGAGAGTCGCCGAACTGATGCGCGGCGCCCGCCCGGTCCTCCTGACCCGCACGGACCCGGTCGCGAAAGGCCGGACCGACCGGATCGACGTGATCGTCACCGCGGACGCCCCGGCCGAAACCGTCCTGATCCGCCCGGACGGCTACGTGGCCTGGGCCGGCCAGAACGGCGACGGGCTGGAACACGCCCTGCGCACCTGGTTCGGTTGCCCGGCCTGAACGGTCAGGGGATCGCGGCCGAACGCGCGTGCCTGGTGCGCTCGGCCGTGCCCGCAGCGGCCTCGAGGCGGAGGTGGTACAGCTCCGACGGCGAGATCGGCATCCGCGTGATCCGGATGCCCTCCGCGTCCTCGATCGCCGCGGCGATGACCGCGGACCCCGGGATGACGCCCGCCTCGCCGGCGCCCTTGATGCCGAGCGGGTTCAGCGGCGACGCCGTCTCCATGTGGCCGGTCTCGACATGGGGGATCTCGGTCGCGTACGGCATGAGGAAGTCCATGAACGACGCGTTGAGCAACTGCCCGTCCGCGTCGTAGACCATCCGCTCGTACAGGGCGCCGCCGATGCCCTGCGCCACTCCCCCGTGGATCTGCCCCTCGACGATCCGCGGGTTGATGAGCCGCCCGCAGTCGTGCAGGACGGCGTACCGCAGGATGCGCACCTCGGCGGTGTCCGGGTCGGTCTCCACGATCGCCGCGTGCATGCCCGAGGCGAACGTCGACCGCGGCGGCGAGTAGTACTCCGTCCCCTCCAGGCCGGGCTCGCCGGTCAGCGGCGGCTCGTCCATGGAGCCACCGACGGCGAACTGGGTCGCCTGTGCGGTCGCGTCGTCGAAGGCGTACCTCAGCGGGTTGGACAGCACCGCGACCGTGCGCAGCGGGATCGAGGCGGTCACGTTCCCCTTCACCCGCACCACGCCGTCGACGATCTCCAGGTCATGCGGGTCGGCCTCCAGCGCCTCGCCCGCGACGCGCAGCGCCTTCTCGCGCACCTTGCGGGAGGCGAGCGCGATGGCGTTGCCGCTCATCACCGCCGCGCGCGAGGCGAAGGTGCCCACCGCGTACCGGAACCGCCGCGTGTCGCCGGTGGTCACCACCACGTCGTCGATCGGCACCCCGAGCTCGGACGCGACGATCTGCGCGAACACGGTCTGGTGTCCCTGCCCCTGGGACGTGAGGCCGGTCGCCACGTGCACCCGCCCGCTGGAGTCCACCTCGACGTGGCCGCCCTCGTACGGGCCGACGCCGGTGCCCTCGACGTAGCAGGCGAGCCCGATGCCGACGCGCCGGCCGTTCCGCTCGGCCTCGGCGCGGAACGCGCCGAAGTCGTCCCAGCCGATCAGCTCCTTGATCCGCCGCAGCATCTCCGGATAGTCACCGGAGTCATAGATCAGCGGCCGGCCGTCCTGGAAGATCAGCCCCTGGTCGTAGGGGAACTCCTCGGGTCTGATCAGGTTGACCTCGCGTACGGCCGCGCGGTCGAGGCCGAGCTCGTCGGCGATCCGGTCCATCGTCCGCTCCATGCAGAACGTCCCCTGCGGGCGCCCCGCGCCGCGGTACGGCGTGACGATGACGGTGTTCGTGTAGAGGCTGGTGAACTCCACCCGGTACACGCCGGGCTTGTACGGCCCCAGCAGCTGCGTCGAGGTGATGATCGGCACGATGATGCCGTACGGGGTGTAGGCCCCGTGGTCGTGCTGGATCCGCACGTCGAGACCGAGGAGCCGCCCCTCGTCGTCGAAGCCGACGCGTACGTGCTGCACCTGGCCGCGTTCGTGCGCGGAGGAGATGAAGTGCTCGCGCCGATCCTCGGCCCACTTGACCTCCCGGCCGAGGAGTCGCGCCGCCCAGGGGATGAGGACCTCTTCCGGCCAGGGATGCATGATCTTGACGCCGAAGCCCCCGCCGACGTCCGGCGCGATCACCTCGACCTTCGCGGCGGACAGGCCGAGCCTGGCGGCGATCGCCATCCGGACGCTCGTGGAGGTCTGCGTCGAGGAGTACACCCGCAGCGACTCGTCGTCGGCGTCCCAGCGGGCGTAGACGCCACGCCCCTCCAGCGGCATCGACGCGCTGCGCTCGATGTCGAGCCGGAACTCCAGCACATGCGGCGCCGCCGAGATCGCGGCGTCCGCGTCGCCGGTCTGCTGGACGAGGTGGGCGCCGACGTTGCCGGGCACGTCGTCGTGGACCCTTTCGGCCGCGTTCGCGGCGTTCTCGATGCCGACGACCGGCGGCAACGGCTCGTAGGTCACCCGTACCCGCTCGGCGGCGTCCTCGGCGAGGTAGCGGTCGCGCGCCACCACCATGACGACGGGTTCGCCGACATGCCGTACGACGTCGCGCGCGAGCGCGTAGGCGGTGCGGCCGTGGGTCAGCGCCGGGTGCGGGATCAGCAGCGGGAGCCTCTCCCCCACCCGGCCGGGCAGGTCCTCCCAGGTGTAGACGGCGACCAGCCCGTCGACGTCGAGCGCGTCGTCCACGTCGATGCCGGTGATGCGGGCGTGTGCGTGCGGGGAGCGGACGAACGCGGCGGCGAGCGCGTCCCGCCCGAGGTCGTCGAGATAGCGGCCCTGGCCGGTGATCAGGCGCGGATCCTCCCGGCGGACGATCGGCTCACCGAACATCGACGTCACCGGTCCGCCTCCCCGCTCTCCTCGGCGATGAGATCCGCCGCCCGGTGCACCGCCTTGATGATGTTCTGGTACCCCGTGCACCGGCACAGGTTGCCGGAGATGCCCTCGAGGACCTCGTCCTCGCTGGGGCGGGGATTGTCCCGCAGGAGGGCGGTCACCGTGCAGAGGAAACCCGGAGTGCAGAAGCCGCACTGCAGGCCGTGGCAGTCCTGGAACGCCCGCTGCACCGGCGACATGCCACCGGCGCCGAGGCCCTCGACGGTGGTGACCTCGTGGCCGGCCGCGGTGACCGCGAACATCAGGCACGAGCGGACCGGCTCCCCGTCGAACAGCACCGTGCAGCAACCGCAGACACCGTGCTCACAGCCGACGTGCGTGCCGGTCAGGCCGAGATCGTGACGGAGGAAGTCCGACAGCAGCCGCCGCGGCTCCGCCGAAGCCGCCCGCAGCACCCCGTTGACGGTGAGACCGATCTCTGTCACAACGCTCCCCGTTCACTAGCCTCGCTCACAGTTCTCCCCGTTCACTCGGCCCGCTCGGCCGGTGCCCACCGTTGCCGCACCCCACCGATGCCTCACGAACCTCGCTCACAGTGCCTGCTGGGCGGCGGCTCGCAGCACTCGCTCGGTGAGGACGCCGGCCAGGTGGCGGCGGTACTCGGCGCTCGCGTGGATGTCCTCGTCGGTGTCCATGTGGTCCCGCGCGTACGCCGCGGCGGCTGCCCAGTCGCAGGTGACCGGCGGCCGTCGTTCCAGGACGCCGGTGAGGTCCAGGACGAGCGGGGTGGCAGCGACGCTGAGGTAGGCCACCCTGGCAGAGCTCACCCTCTGATCCTCATCCACCGTCACGAGCGCGGCCGCACCGGCCATGGCGTAGTCCCCGTGCCGCCGGGCGACCTCGGCGAAGGCGATCCCCGCGTTCGCGGGCAGCGCGGGGAAGAAGGCCCCGGTCGCCAGCTCTCCCGGTCGCAGGGACGATTCGAGCGGCCCGGCGAAGAACTCCGCGGCCCCGATCGTGCGCCGTCCGGCGACCGACGCGGCCTCGACCGTGCCCTCCAGGAGGGCGAGGACGGCGGGCAGCTCGGCCGCCGGGTCGGCGTGCGCGAGGCTGCCGACGACCGTGCCGCGGTTGCGGATGACCGGGTGGGCCACGTGCCGCAGTGCCGCGCGCAGCAGCGGCTGCGTGGCCGCGGCCTGCGCGGAACGCTCCACCCGCGCGTGCCGGGCGAGGGCACCGATACGTACGCCCTCCTCCGTGACCTCCAGGGTGTCCAGCGAGGCGACCCGGTTGATGTCGACGAGGTGGGCCGGCGCGGCCAGCCGCATGTTCAGCAGCGGGATCAGGCTCTGCCCGCCGGCCAGCACCTTGGCGTCCTCGCCCGTACGGGCGAGGACCTCCAGGGCCTCCTCCAGCGTCTCCGGCGCGTGGTGGTCGAAGGGCGGCGGCTTCACGAGGGGCTCACTCCGCGCCCTCTGAGGCCGCGCGGCCGGGCGTGTCCCCGACGGTGTCGCGTTCGCCCGGCGCGATGATCCCGCCGCCGGTGTTCCGCGGGGAACGCTGGGCGGCGGCCAGGGCGTGGTAGCCGACCAGGACCGCGATCGTGCCGAGCGCGATGCCCTGCAACGGGAAGTCCTTGGTGATCTGAAGGGTGACGTTGCCGATCGCGAGGATGATGCCCGCCGCCACCGGGACGAGGTTGACCGGGTCGCCGAAGTCCACGCGGTTCTCGATCCAGATCTTGGCGCCGAGCAGCCCGATCATGCCGTACAGCACGACCGTGATGCCGCCGAGCACGCCGCCCGGCGTCGCGGCCACCAGCGCGCCGAACTTCGGGCACAGGCCGAACAGGATCGCCACGATCGCCGCCACGAAGTAGGCGGCGGTCGAGTAGATCCTCGTCGCTGCCATGACGCCGATGTTCTCCGCGTACGTGGTCGTCGGAGAGCCGCCGACCGCGCTGGCCAGGACCGTCCCGACGCCGTCCGCGGCGATGGCCCGGCCGAGGTAGGGGTCAAGGTCCGTCTCGGTCATCGCGGCGACCGCCTTGACGTGCCCGGTGTTCTCCGCGATCAGCGCGATGACGGCGGGCAGCGCGACGAGGATCGCGGAGGTCTTGAAGTCGGGGCCGTGCAGGTGCGGGAAGCCGAACCAGTCTGCCGCCTTGACGCTGTCGAAGTTCACCCGGAAGTGGGTGCCCATCTTCCCGGCGCCGTCCACCGCGGTGATCTTGCCCGCGGTCTTGTCGAGGACCCACGACAGCGCGAACCCGAAGATCAGGCCGAGGAGGATGGCGATCCGGGACCAGAAGCCGCGCAGCAGCACCGCGCACAGCACCACGAAGGCGAGGGTGGCGAGCGCGACCCACTGGTCCTGGGGCCAGTACACGTTCGCGACGACCGGCGCGAGGTTGAAGCCGATCAGCATGACGACCGCGCCGGTGACGACCGGCGGGAAGATCCGGTGGATGACCCCGGCGCCGAGGAAGTGGATGATCACGCCCACGATGCCCAGCACGAGGCCGGCGATCAGGATCGCGCCGGTGACGTTGGCGGTCGATCCGCCCGCCATCCGGATCGAGGCGACCGCGCCGACGAACGACGCGCTGGTGCCGAGGTAGCTCGGCACCTTCCCGTTGACGATCAGCAGGAACAGGATCGTCGCGATGCCCGACATCATGATCGCCAGGTTCGGGTCGAGCCCCATCACGACCGGGAAGACGAACGTGGCGCCGAACATCGCGACCACGTGCTGGGCGCCGATGCCGACGGTCTTCCCCCACGAGAGCCGCTCGTCCGGTGCGACCACCTCGCCCGGTCCGAGACCGCGGCCGTCACCGTGCAGTTTCCATCCGATCGCCATGGCGGCCCTCCAGGATGTAGATGCGGGCACGCTAGATCGACAACCCCCCGCGAACATCGTCGAGAACTGCCAAACCGCGACTCCGGCGGTTGTGACTAGATACCCCGCATCCGCAGGACGTGAAGCGCCAGCGTGAGGTTGAGACGAAGGTGCGAGTCCTCGGTGAACGGCCCGAGGAGGCGTTCGAGCTTGCCGATCCGGTAACGCAGGGTGTTGTAGTGGAAGTGGAGCCGCCGCGCCGTCTCGGCGACGTTGAGGTTGGTCTCCAGCAGCACCTGCAGCGTGCGCCGCAGGTCGACGGCCTCCGGGTCGCCGTCTCCGGCGAGCGCGCCCAGGGTCTCGGCGACGAAGGAGTGCAGCTCCGCGGTGTCGCCGACCAGGCTGAGCAACCGGAACACCCCGAGCTGGTCGAAGTGGGCGACGGCTCCGTCGCCGTACAGCTGCCGGCCCACTCGCACCGCCTTGACCGCCTGGTCGTAGGCGGCCGGCAGCGTGCCCGGCACCGCGGCCGTACGGCTGACGCCGATCGAGAACGTACGCCCCGCGTCGGCGAAGACGGTGGCGGCGTCCTTGGCCAGGGCCGTCACGTCACAGGAGTCCGCGCCGAGCACGGCGACGACCTCGTGGCTGAATCCGGCCACGGCGCCCTTGCGGTCGCGGCGGCGCACCGCCGACGTGAGCGCCGTGGTCAGCCGATCGTGCAGCACCCGCTCGTCCGGCACGCCGGCGGGGCCACGGTCGAGCTCGGCGACCACGACCATGACCGGCCGGCCGAGGTCCCAGCCGAAGCTCGCGCTGTGCGCGACGACGTGCTCGTCGTCTCCGCCGGGGCGGCCGGTGAGCACGTCGCGCAGGAAGTCCGCGCGGTACTTGCTCTCCACCGCCGTGACCGCCTGCTGCTTGGTGATGACGAGCGCGGCGACGGTGGCCGCGCGCTCGAGCATGCCGATCTCCGGCGCGGAGTCGCTCACCGCCGCCATCCGGCCGTAGGTGTAGCCGCCGGCCACCACCGGTACGACCGTGCGGTCGCCGTCCGCGCCGTACTCCCGCGTCCCCGGCTCGCCGGCCCGCAGCGCGGCCAGGTACCGCTCGTCACCCGAGGCGACCAGCTCCCGGCCGTCCGCGTCGATGACCGCGACGGCCGCGCCGAGCAGCGCCGCGACCTCGTCGGTGATCTCCTGCAGCCCGCCCCCGCACAGCACGATCTGCACGAGCGCGCGATGCACCTCCTCGGTACGCGCGAGGATCGCGGCCTGCCGGTTGAGGATGTCGGTCAGCACCTGGTTGAGCACGTCGTCGAAGCCGACGTCGTTGGCCAGCAGGATCAGCGGGAAGCCCAGGCGGTCGGCCTGCTCGATCATCTCCTCCGGCAGCTCGTCCAGGTAGCGGCCGAGCTTGACGGCGATCGCCGCGAGGCCGCGCTCGTCCAGGTCGGCGACGAGATGCGCGAGCGACTGAGGGGTGTTGCGCAGCGGGTAGCCGGTGGTGAGGAGCAGCTCGTGCGGCTTGACCCAGGCGAGGATGTCCGGCACCTCCATGACGTTGAGGCGCTGCACCACCCGGTCGAGTCCGCTCCTCCCCGCGATCACGCGGGCCCCTGAGAGCGCGGAGACGCCGAGCACCTCGCCCACGGAGAGCCCGTACGTGAGGGTTCCGGTACTCGCGAGGCGAAGCGTGGGGGGTAGAGGTTCGGTGAAGGACATCGGTGCCCGATCTGCCGCAGTTGACCACCTATGCGCGAACAACCATGACAACAGACACGAACGATGGCAACCATCCTTGGCAGAATTATCCATACGGCCCCACAGAGGCCAGGTCTAGGTTCGCCACGAGCAGCCATCTCGATCGACGGGGAGGATCAGGTGACGGTGTCCACGGCCCGGCGGAGACCGAGATCGCACGGTTCTCTCGCCGCGACCGCTCCTACGGTGGCGGGCGCGGCCAGCCTGGGCGTGCGCTCGGCCCTCGGCGGTCAACGGCGCCACGGCCGGGTTATCGCGGTCTTCCCGTCCGCCGTCTACCTCCAGGTCGACCGGTCCACCGAGCCGGCGGTGATCGCGCTGACCACCTCCGACGCCGTACGCCCGCCGAACGCCGTCGTGCTGGCCGTCCCGACGCGGCAGGAGCCGTTCCGCGCCGTACGGGAGGGCGATGACGCGTTCGTCGGTGACGGCTCCGTGCTCGTCGGCGGCCGGTTCCGCGCGCGCGTGCGCCGCTGGTGGGACCCGACGCCCGTGCTCGGCCCGCTGTCGCTGGCCCGGCTCTCCCACGGCGAACGCGCCCTCGACGCCGTCACCGGCCCGTGGGGCCTGTCGGGGCACGAGACGCCGAGCCGGCTCGCGGACGCCTGCCTGGTCGGCGACCTCGCACACGTGGTGGACTCCGCGGAGCGGATCGTCGGTCTCGGACCGGGCCTGACCCCCAGCGGGGACGACGCGCTCGCCGGCCTGCTGCTCGCGCTGCGCCTGCTCGGCGGGGCCGTCCCCGGCGGAGGGCGCGCGGTGTGGCTCGCCGACTGGCTCGGCGTCGCCGTCACCGCGCACGCGCGTGACCGTACGACGTCCCTGTCCGCAACCCTGCTGCACTGCGCCGCCCGCGGCCAGGCCAGCTTGGAGGCGGGGGCCGTGCTGCGCGGCATCGCCGGGCAGGACCCTCTCGTGCCGGCCGCACGGCGCCTCATCGCCACCGGCCACACGTCCGGCGCCGACCTGGCCTGGGGCCTGCTGCTGGGCTGCCGCGCGGCCCTGGCGCTCAGCGCCGCCCGCCCGTCTCTGCGCGGCGGCGGCACGTGAGCGGCCGCGATCGAGGCAACGGGAGGGGCATCCTGGTCACCGAACACAAGGAACTCATCGAGGTACGGCCCGGCGCGTACCACGACTCCGTCACGCTGATGCGGGCCGGCCGTCGTGTCGCCGAGCGTCCCGGCGTCACCGCGGCGATGACCGCCATGGCCACCGCGGTCAATCTCGACCTGCTCGCCGACATGGGGTTCACGCCGCCGCACGACGCGCGGCCGGACGACCTGGTCGTCGCGATCCGTGCGGACGACGCGGCCGCGCTGGAGACCGCCCGCGCCGCGCTCGACGAGCTGCTCGCCGCGCGGTCCGAGACGCCCCTCGCGTTCGGCGCGCCGCCCCCGGCCCGCACCACCGGGTCGGCGGCGCGGCGCATCGACGCCACCGTCGCGCTCGTGTCGGTGCCGGGTCCGTACGCCTTCGCCGAGGCGATGGACGCCCTCGACGCCGGGCTGAACGTCATGGTCTTCAGCGACAACGTGCCGGTCGAGCACGAGCTCGAACTCAAGGAGACGGCCGCACGCCGCGGGCTGCTGGTGATGGGCCCCGACTGCGGCACCGCCGTGATCGGCGGGGTGGGGCTCGGCTTCGCCAACGCCGTACGGCCCGGCCGGATCGGCCTGGTCGCGGCCTCGGGCACCGGCGCGCAGCAGGTGATGAGCCTGCTCGAGGAGGCCGGCGCCGGCGTCAGCCACGTCCTGGGCGTCGGCGGCCGAGACCTGTCCGCCGAGATCAGCGGGCGGTCCACGCTGCAGGCCCTGCGGGCGCTGGACGCCGACCCCGCCACCGAGCTCATCGTCGTGGTGTCCAAGCCGCCGGCCCGGGAGGTCGGGGACCTCATCCGGTCCGCGGCCCGGCGGCTGGCCACACCGGTCCGGTTCGGGCTGCTCGGTGAGGGCGGAGAGGATCTGACGACGGTCGTGGAGGACGCCCTCGGCGCGGTCGGCGTCCCGGTGCCCTCGTGGCCGTCCTGGCCGCCCTCCCGGCGGGTCCACCCGCCGCGGCGGGGACCGCTCCGCGGGCTGTTCGCCGGGGGGACGCTCTGCGAGGAAGCGGCGATCATCGCCGGTTCGACCCCGCACGAGATGACCGACTTCGGCGACGACCGCTACACGCGGGGCCGCGCCCACCCGATGATCGACCCGACGCTGCGCCTCGAACGGCTGGCGGCGGACACGACCGGCGGCGAGTACGCGGCCGTGCTGATCGACGTCGTCCTCGGCCATGGCGCCGAGCCCGACCCGGCGGCGACGCTGGTTCCGGTGATCCAGGACGCGAAGGTCCCCGTAGTGGTGTCGCTGTGCGGCACCTCCGGTGACCCGCAGGGCCGCGACCGCCAGGCCGAGGCGCTGGCGGCGGCCGGCGCGGCGGTGTTCTCCTCCAACGCGGCGGCCACCCGCTACGCCGTCTCACTCGCCGAAGGATCATGATCATGCGTCTGACAGAGGAGAACGGCGGCGGGCTCGGCGGGCTGCTCACCCGTGACGTCAGGGCCGTCACCGCGGGTGCGTCCGTGCTGGCCGACGCCCTCGGCGAGCAGGCCGTACCGGTCGAGGCGGTCGACTGGCGGCCTCCGTCCGGGCCGGGCGACGCCGATGACCTGGCCCGCGACCTCGCCGTCGTCATGGGCGACCGGCGCCGCACGGAGGCCGACGCCCAGGCCGTCCGGCGGATGCTCGGCGCCCGCCCCCACCTGGTCGACGTGCGTCCGGCCCATGAGGTCCTCGACATCGAACGCGGCGCGTTCCTCCACGCGGGCCCGCCGCTGACCTGGGACCGGGCGTCCGGGCCGATGCGCGGCGCGCTCATCGGCGCCGCGCTCCTGGAGGACCTGGCCGCCACCCCCGAAGACGCGGAGCGGGTGCTGCGGACCGCACCGCTGGATCCCTGCCATCACCACCGGGCGGTCGGCCCGATGGCGGGCGTGGTCAGCCCGTCGATGTGGATGTTCGTGGTCGAGGACGCCGAGAGCGGCGGCACCGCCTACTGCTCGCTCAACGAGGGCCTCGGCAAGGTACTGCGCTATGGCGCGTACGGCCCGGAGGTGATCGAGCGGCTCCGCTGGATGGCCGGTTCCCTTGGCCCGGCGCTGCGCGACGCGGTGCGCGCGCACGGCCCGGTCGACCTGCGGGCGATCATGGCGCAGGCGCTGCACATGGGCGACGAGCTGCACAACCGCAACCGCGCGGCGACATCCCTGTTCGTCCGCGAGCTGGCCGGTGACCTGGCCGAGGCCACCGGTGGGGCCGAGGCACTGCGGTTCGCGGCCGGCAACGACCACTTCTTCCTCAACTTGGCGATGGCGTCCGGCAAGTTGAGCGCGGACGCCGCCCGCGACCTGCCCGGCTCCTCACTCGTAGTGGCGATGGCCCGCAACGGCACCGACTTCGGCGTCCAGGTCTCCGGCACGGGCGACCGCTGGTTCACCGGACCGGCCGGCGTCCCCGACGGCCTCTACCTCGGCTCGTACGGGCCCGCCGATGCCAACCCCGACATCGGCGACTCGACGATCACCGAGACGACCGGCGTGGGCGGCTTCGCCATGGCGGCGGCACCGGCGATCGTGCGGTTCATCGGCGGCGAGGTGCCCGACGCCCTGGCGGCGACGCAGCGGATGTATGAGATCACGTTCGCCGAGCACCCGGCCTTCCAGGTGCCCATCCTGGACTTTCGCGGCACACCGGTGGGCATCGACGTCACCAAGGTCGTGCGCACCGGCGTGCGGCCGGTCGTCAACACCGGCATCGCCGGGCGCGTCGCCGGCACCGGCCAGGTGGGAGCCGGCCTGGTCTCTCCGCCCGCCGAGGTGTTCACCCAGGCTCTGCACGCCCTGGCCGAGCAGGCGACAATCGGATCATGACGCTCTCGGGTGACCAGTACGAGATTTCCGCCGGGCCCTACGAAGCGGTCGTGACCGAACAGGGCGGCAGCCTACGGGCGCTCCTGCACGACGGCCGGCCACTGATCCTCTCCTACGACGCCGACGAGCCCGTGCCGGCGGCCGCCGGGCAGCTCCTCGCGCCCTGGCCCAACCGGATCGACCACGGACGCTACTCCTTCGGCGGCGAGGCCCACTCTCTGCCGATCAACGAGGGCGAGCTCGACAACGCCATCCACGGGCTGGTGCGGTTCGCGCCGTGGCGGGTCGCCGAGCACGAGGCGCACCGGGTGCGGCTGACGCACCGGCTCCTCGGCGATTCCGGCTATCCGTTCCGGCTCGACCTGACCGTGGAGTACTCCATCGACGCCGAGGGCGGCCTGACGGTACGCCAGTCGGCGCGCAACGCCGGCTCACGCGTCGCGCCGTACGGGCACGGGGCACACCCTTACCTCACGCTCGGGCGCCGTCTGGACGAGTGCGAGCTGCTCGTCACGGCCGGGCGTTACCTTGACATCGACGACCGCGCCATCCCCGCGCGGGAGTCCCGCGACGTCGCGGACTCGCCGTACGACTTCCGCGTCCCTCGGCGCATCGCCACCACCGCGATCAACAACCCCTACACCGCGCTGCTGCGAGACGACGGCGGGCGCGCGTGGGTGCGGCTCCGCGACGGCGAGCGGTCGGTCGCGCTCTGGGCCGACGAGGGACATCCGTGGCTGGAGGTCTACACCCGTGACGAGCTCACCGACGAGACCTGGCGCACCGGCCTCGGCGCCGAGCCGATGACCTGCCCGCCGAACTCCTTCGTCACCGGCATCGACCTCATCGCGCTGAAGCCGGGCGAAGAGGCCTCCGGCCAGTGGGGCATCACCGCGCACTGACCCCCGTGATCACCCCTTTCGGCGGGGTTCCGATCGGTAACGTGTGCCTCAGTGTCTTCGGGAGGGAAACCGCGGTGAAGTTGACTCTGTCCTCGCTCGACGAACTCAGCGCACGCGTCGAGGAGGTACGCGCCGAGCACGACCGCCGGTATCCCGGCGATCCGGCGGAGCGGCAGCCGGTGCACACGGTGTACGTGCCCGCGGATCGCTTCACCGCCTCCACCCCCGCCGACCTGGGCGCGGAGGCACTGCGGCTGCTGGACGCGCACGCCCCGGACCGCGCCGCGATGGCCGCCGCGTTCGGCGTCGACCAGTCGCTCGCCGACGCCGTACGCCGGCGTGTCGTCGCCAAGCTGTCCCGTGAGCCGGTCGAGGACGTGCGGATCGACTTCGAGGACGGCTACGGCGTGCGCGACGACGAGGAGGAGGACGCGCACGTCGCCCGCGCCGTCGAGGAGGTGGCCAAGGCGTACGAGGCGCGGCGGCTGCCGTACTACTGGGGGCTGCGGGTCCGGTCGTTCGCTGACGGCGGGCACGAGCGCGGCATGCGCACCCTTGACGGGTTCCTGACCGGGCTGGCGGAGCGCCTGGGCAAGCTGCCGGGCGGGTTCGTGGTGACCTTCCCGAAGATCATCGCGCCGGAGCACGTCGCGATCTTCGCCGATTTCCTGTCCCGGTTCGAGGACGAGATCGGCCTGCCGCAGAACATGCTGCGCTTCGAGGTCCAGATCGAGACGCCGGAGTCGGTCGCCGGGCTGCGCGAGATCGTGGACGCGGCCGGCAGCAGGCTGAGCGCCGCCCATTTCGGCGTCTATGACTACACCGCCGCGCTGGGGCTGCCGCCGTCGGAACAGCGGCTGGACCACCCCGCCTGCGAGTACGCCCGGCATGTCATGCAGGTCACCCTGGCCGGCACGGGCGTGCGCCTGTCGGACGGCTCGACCAACATCGTCCCGGCGAGCGATGAGACGGCCGACGTCAACCGGGCGTGGCGGCGGCACGCGGCTCTGGTGCGCTATTCGCTGTTCCACGGCTACAACCAGGGCTGGGACATGCACGCGGCGCACCTGGCGAGCCGCTTCGCCACCGTGTACGCCTTCCACCTGACCGGCCTGGACGAGGCGGTCGACCGCGTCCGCTCCTGGCACGAGGCCGACGGAGCGGACGCCCGGACGGACGGCGTGATCGACGAGCCCGCGACCATCAAGGCCCTGACCAACCGGCTACGGCGCGCTGTCGACTGCGGCGCCGTGGACGCCGACGAGGTCAGTCTTCCGGGCTGACGTCCGGACGGTGCTCGAAGAGCATCGGATCGAGGGGGCGGGAGTCGTCGTCCCCTTCGAGACCGGCGAGGGTGCGGCGGAGGTTGTCCACGGCGACCGCCTGCTCGTGCAGCCGGCCCATGATGTCCCGCAGCGTGTGCACCACGACCATCGTCGCCTCCGCCTGGGCCATGGTCGCGTGCACCTGGGCCTTGGCGGTGTCGGGAAAGTCGTCGTTCAGCGCCTCCGCCGCCTTCGCCAGATGACTCGCGGTGCTGTCGTTGTGAGTCACCCAGTGGTACCCGGGTTCCTCCGGCCAGGTTGAGGTCATCGCGCGCTGTTCGCCTTTCCACGGCCCCGCCCGTACGCCGCTGTCGTCACATCCGTCACCGAGGCCCCCTGGCGAGTGCAAGACGCGCGAGACCCGCCGCCGGTTGTCAGCTGTACCGGCGAAGATCCTCGGGCGTGTCGATGTCACCGGGATCGGCCACGTCGTCGCACGGGACGGAGACGACGATGTCGGAACGGGCGCGCACGAACTCCCGCGCCCCGACGTCCCCCTCGGCGTACGCGGCCGCCTCGACGAAGTGCTCGTGGGCGATGAGAACCGGGTTGCGGGGCCGTCCGCCATAGCTCGCCACCGCGACCCGCGCCCCGGTCGCGTACGCCTCACGCAGCCGCAGAACGGCCGCGGCGGTGACGTTCGGCTGGTCGACGAGGGCGATCACGACGGCCGGGCAGTCGGGGGCGAGCGCGGACAGGCCGGCGCGCAGCGATGAGCCCATGCCGGTCCGCCAGTCGGGGTTGTGCACGACGACGGCACCCGCGACGTCCACGCGCGCCGCACCGGTGATCACGATGATCGGCGTACAGCCGGCCTCGTGCAGCATGCGGACGCCACGGTCCACCAGGCGCATTCCGCCGATCTCGACGAGCGCCTTCGGCGTGCCCAGCCTGCGCCCCTCACCCGCGGCGAGCAACAGCCCGGCGGGCGCTCCCGCGTGCCTGGTCTCCATGCTCGCAAAGCGTATCCAGGACGCGGAGCCGCGACGCCCCAAAACGCTGATCATCTCGACGACGCGGGGGGCGGTGAGGTTCAGGAGCCGTGGATGCGGCCGCCCGTGTCGGTGAGGGCCTGGCCGCTGCCGCCCCAGCGGCGCTGGATGAGCTCGGCCGCGATCGACACGGCCGTCTCCTCCGGGGTACGAGCGCCGAGGTCGAGGCCGATCGGCGACCGGAGCCGGGAGATCTCCTCCTCCGTCACGCCCGCCTCGCGGAGGCGTTCGAGGCGGTCCTCGTGGGTGCGACGGGAGCCCATCGCCCCGACGTACCCGGCGCGGGTGCGCAGCGCGACCTCCAGCAGCGGCACGTCGAACTTCGGGTCATGGGTGAGCACGCAGATCACGGTGCGCTCGTCGACGTCCGCCTCGGCCTCGCCGAGGAACTTGTGCGGCCACTTGACCACCACCTCGTCGGCCTCGGGGAACCGCTTCGCGGTGGCGAACACGGGCCGGGCGTCGCAGACGGTCACGTGGTAGCCGAGGAACTTGCCGACCCGTGCCACCGCGGCGGCGAAGTCGATCGCGCCGAACACCAGCATGCGGGGCGGCGGCGCGAAGGAGTGCACGAACACGGCGAGCTCGTCCAGCCGCCGCTCGCCGTGCCGTCCGTACCGGCGGATGCCCGTCGTGCCCTGGGCGAGCATCCCGCGCGCGTCGTCGTCCACGGCCTCGTCCAGCCGGTCGAGGCCGAGCGAGCCGGCCGACCGGTCGGGCCAGATGATCCGCCTGACGCCGATCTCACCGGGTCCCTCGATGACGGTGGCGACCGCGACCGGCTCGTGGCGTTCGATGGAGGCGGCCACCTCGCCGAACAGCGGGAACGCCGTCGGGCTCACGGGTTCGACCAGCACGTCGAGGATGCCGCCGCAGGTCAGGCCGACGGCGAAGGCGTCGTCGTCGGTGACGCCGTAGCGCTGCACGACGGGACGGCCCGACTCCATGACCTCCTGTGCCAGTTCGTACACCGCGCCCTCGACACAGCCGCCGGACACGCTTCCCACGACCTCGCCGTCGGTGGAGACGGCCATCGAGGCCCCCGCGGGCCTCGGGGCACTGCGGAAGGTGTTGACGACGGTCGCGAGCCCGAACGTCTCCCCCTCGTCATACCACTTGCCGATCTCACGAAGGACGTCACGCATTTCCGATCACCCCTGCCAGCTCTTCCAGAGCGGCCAGACTGTGCCCGGCCACGAAGTCGTCAACGTACGGAAGCGCCGCGAGCATCCCACCGGTGAGCGGCTCGTACCCGGGCTGGGCCTTGTGCGGGTTGGACCACACGACCCGATGTGCGAGCCGGTGCAGGCGCGCCATCTGCTCGCCGAGCAGGCTCGCGTCGCCGCGTTCCCAGCCGTCGGAGGCGATGACGACGATCGCGCCCCGCGCCATGCCCCGCTGCCCGAAGCGGTCGAGGAACTCCTTCAGCTCCTCGCCCAGGCGGGTGCCGCCGCTCCAGTCCGGGATCGCCGCGGACACCGTCCTCATCGCCGAGTCCGGTTCACGGTGGCGCAGCTCGCGGGTCACGCGGGTGAGGCGGGTGCCGGCGCTGAACACCTCCGTCGTACGCGGCGCCGACCGGACGGCCGCGTGCGCGAACCGCAGGAGCACGTCGGCGTACGGGCTCATCGAGCCGCTCACGTCCACGATCAGGACCACGCGCCGGGGACGCGTCCGGTGCGCCCGGTGGTGCAGGCCGGAGATCTCGCCGCCGCGCCGCAGGATCGAGCGGACCGTACGGTGCGGGTCGAGGCGCCCTCGGTGGCGTGCGGTGAACCGGCGCGACCGGCGCTGCGCCGACACGTCGTCGAGGAGGGCGAGCAGCCGGTGCACCTCGGCGCGTTCGGCCGCGCTGAGGCGTGCCACGTCGCGCATCCGCAGGGTCTCGATCTCGCTGGCGGTCGCGACGGAGACGTCCCCTGGCTCGTCCTCCCCCGCTGTGCCCGGCGTGGCCGCGTGCCGCACGATCGTCACCGGCGGCGGGGCGGTGCGCCGGACCGAGGCCGTGGCGCCGGAGAAGTAGGCGGCGAAGCAGCGGTCATAGCGCGGCAGGTCGGCCGGGTCGGCGCACAGCGTGAGCCGTCCGGCCCAGTAGACGTCGTCCGGGTCGAGCACGTTGAGATGGCCGACGGCGCCGATCATGGCCTGGACCCGCTCGGGGTCCGCGCCGACGCCCGCGGCGCGCAGCGTACGCGCGAAGCCGGTGAGCGTCTCGACGACGTCCCGCGACACCGTCAGGCCCCGTTGAACAGGGCACCGATGCCGCCGTCCACGACCCGCTCGGTGTCCTCGCGGTACTTCAGCACGGTGCCGAGCGTCACGGCGGCGGTGTCGGGGTTCAGGTCCCGCGCCCCGAGCGCGACGAGCGCCTCGGTCCAGTCCAGGCTCTCCGCGATGCCGGGCGCCTTGAGCAGGTCGAGCTGGCGCAGGCGGCCCGCGGCGGCCGCCACCTGCCGTACGAGGGTCTCGGTCGCCTCCGGCTGCCGCCGCCGGATGATCGCCACCTCGCGGTCGAACGCCGGGTGCTCCAGCCAGTGGTACAGACAGCGGCGCTTGAGCGCGTCGTGCACCTCGCGGGTGCGGTTGGAGGTCACCACCACGACCGGCGGCCGCTCGGCGCTGATCGTGCCGAGCTCGGGGACCGAGATGGTGAAGTCGCTCAGCACCTCCAGCAAGAACGCCTCGAACTCGTCGTCGGCCCGGTCGATCTCGTCGACGAGCAGGACGCTCGGGCGTTCGTCCGACGAGGTCTCCAGGGCCTGCAGCAACGGCCGGGAGACGAGGAAGCGCCGGTCGTACAGCTCCGACTCCAGCCGCTCGACGTCGGTGACGCCGGCCGCCTCGGCCGCACGCAGGTGCAGGAGCTGCCGCGGGAAGTCCCAGTCGTACAGGGCCTGCGCGGCGTCCAGGCCCTCATAGCACTGGAGCCGGATGAGCGGCGCGTCCAGGACGGCGGCGAGCGTCTTGGCCAGCTCGGTCTTGCCGACGCCCGCCTCGCCTTCGAGGAAGAGCGGCCGGCGCATGCGCAGGCTGAGGAAGCAGGCGGTCGCGAGTCCGTCATCGGACAGGTACGCGTGCTGCTCCAGGGCCTCACTCAGGGCCTTGGGCGACGCGAAGTCCGATGCCGGGATTGACGTGGTATGCGGCACGCATCAAGGTTACTTCCGTGTTCGTCGCCGCGCGCCCGCGCCGGAGTCACAGCTGGGGCAGATAGACCGGGATCTTCGTCGCGCGGGCCTGGAGCGCTGCGGGCAGCCGGACGGCGAGGGGGCCCAGCCGGGCGATGGCCTGGTCGGGCTCGAAGAACGCGTGGTCGTCGAGCTCGTCCTCCTGCAGCCGGATCCGCTCGGGGCTCTCCAGGGTCCCGCCGTCGAAGATGAAGCTCACCGTGGGCCGGGGGCGTTCGGCCCGCGCGGGCCGCCAGTCGACGAGGAGCAGCGGCCCGACGGGCAGGGTGAGGCCGATCTCCTCCTTCACCTCACGAGCGCAGGTGGCCTCGGGCGACTCGTTGTCGTCAGCGGTTCCGCCGGGCAGCAGCCAGTGGTCGCGGTAGTTGGGCTTGACCAGCAGCACCCGGCCGGCCGGGTCCGTGATCAGGGCGCCGGCGGTGACGAACGCGGCGGCGAGCCCGGCGTAGTAGATCTCCGGTGCGACGAACGTGGGCCGGTCCGCGCTCGTGCTGTCGGCGTCATCGGTCACCTGGAGGAGGCTACGCCAGCCCGACCCAGGGTCCCCGGACCGGGGGACCCGAGGTCCCGCGGACTCAGATCGGGAAGCGGTACGAACCGACCACGGTGACCTCCTCCGCCGTCGGGGGCTCGATGACGCGGTCGCCGATGCCCTGCTGGAAGGCGGCGAAGGCGGGCGAGGCACCCAGCGGGTTCCCGTCGCCCTCATAGGCGACGACATGGACGAAGCTCACCCCGTCGGCGAGGCGGAACGCCGCGTACCGCAGACCGCCCGGCTCGTCGGCGCCGAGTTCGGCGAACACCTTCTCGACGAGGCGCTGGTTCTCCTCGGCCGCCTCGGGCCTGGTCCGGTAGCGCACGATCCTGATCCCGCTCATGACGTTTCCTTCCGTGCCGTGATGGTGATGACTCCGCCGGGCCCGAGTACGGCGGGCACGACCGCGAGCAGCGCGATGGCGGCGGCGACGGCCATGGCCGGCCGGAACCCGTCGATGAAGGACTCCGGTGAGGCGTATCCGCCGTTGCCGGCGAAGACGAGGGCGATGATCGCGACTCCGAAGACACTGCCCAGCTCGCGCAGGGCGCTGTTCGTGCCGGCCGCCACTCCGGCGTCCTCGACGGGCACCGAGCCGGTGACCATGTTGGCCACCGTGGGGAAGCCCATGGAGATGCCCACGCCGGCCACGATGAGCGGGAGGACCAGGTCGCCGTATCCCACGCCCGGCCGTACGACCGCCGCCAGCCAGCCGAGCCCGGCGGCCTGCACGGCCATGCCGGCGGCCATGATCGACCGATTGCCGACCCGGTCGGCCAGCGCGCCCGCGAGCGGCGCGACCAGCATCAGCGTGCCGTTCCAGACGAGGATGCGCAGCCCGGCGCCGAGCGGTGAGTAGCCCATCCCGGTCTGCAGCAGTTGCGAGATCATGAACAGCGACCCGATGAGCGAGATCTGCTGGCCGAAGGCCACCGCGTTCGCGGCGGCGAACCCGCGCCGGGCGAAGTAGCCGAACGGCACCATCGGATGGGCCGTCCGCCGTTCCCAGCCGAGGAACGCCGTGAGGAGGATCACGCCGGCCGCCAGCGCGCAGAGCACCTCCGCGCTCCCCCATCCGGCCACCGGCGCCCGCACCGGCGCCCAGGTCAGCGCGAACACCCCCGTGCCGACCAGCATCAGCCCGACGATGTCCAACCGGGACCGGGGGCCGCGGCTCTCCCGCAACCGCAGCGCCGACAGCAGCGCGACCCCGAGCCCGACGGGGACGTTCACCCAGAAGATCCACTGCCAGGACAGGCCCTCGGTGATGGCCCCGCCGACGACCGGGCCGGCCGCCACGCCCAGGCCGCTCACCCCGCCCCAGATGCCGATGGCCACCCCGCGCCGCGCGGCCGGGAAGGCATCGATGATCAGCGTCAGGGTCAGCGGCATCACCACGGCCGCTCCGGCGCCCTGCACCACCCGGGCCATGATGAGCTCTCCGGAGGTGGTCGACAGTGCCGCCGCCGCGGAGGCCAGGCTGAACACCACCAGCCCCGCCACGAACATGCGCCGGCGGCCGAACCGGTCGCCCAGCGCCGCACCGGTCATCAGCAGGCAGGCGAGCACCAGGTTGTAGGCGTTGATCGTCCATTCGAGGTCGGCCAGGCTCGCGTGCAGATGGGTGCGCACCACCGGGAGGGCGGTGGCCACCACGACGATGTCGAGCGAGGTCAGGAAGACGCCGGCGGGGGCCAGCAGCATCGTCCAGATCGGCCGGGCCCGCGCCTTCGCGCCGTCCGGGATGGGTTCCGGCCGGGGAAGGTCCGGCCGCGGCAGTTCGCCGAGTTGATCCGTTATTTCCGACATCACGCGCTCCGTTTCCTGATTCGGTGTGCCGGAGATAAGGACCCGGGCGCGGTGCCGGATTCATCATGCGCTCAGCGCGTGATCGTCAGCGGGAGGCCGAAGGCGGCGAACAGCCCGGGATCGAGGAACGTGTCGATCCGCGTGATCGCGGCACCGTGGACGGACAGCACCTGGATCCCATGGGCCCGATGGACGCCGTCCGGCCCGCGCGTGTAGGCGGCCGCCGCCGGCTGCCCGTTGGCCGTGATCGGCACCAGGCGGAAGTCACCCGCCGATCCCAGGCACCGCCGTTCGAGGAAACCGATGACGGCCGCCCGGCCTTCGAACCAGGTCAGGAACGGTGGCATCTCCATCACCGCGTCCTCGTGCAGCAACGCCACCAGGCCGGCGACGTCGGCGTTCTCGAACGCCGTGACGTACCGGCCGAGCAGGGCGCGCCGGTCCGGTTCGGCGGGTTCGGTGAGCTCCTCCTCCACATGCCCCGCACGTGCCAGCCGTGCCCTCGCGTGCTGCAGGGCGCTGTTGACCGCCGTGGGCGTCATGCCGAGGACCTCCGCCGCCTCAGCGGCCCGCCAGGCCAGCACCTCCCGCAGGATGAGCACCGCGCGCTGCCGGGCCGACAGGTGCTGCATCGCCGCCACCAGCGCCAGCCGCACGCTGTCGCGTCCCTCGACGATCACGGCCGGGTCGGCCGGGAACGGTTGCAGCCAGGTGGTCCCCGGCTCGGCGCCGAGGAGGGGCACGTCCGGGTCCTCGGCGGGGCCGGCCAGCCCGGACGGCATGGGGCGGCGGGGGCGACGTTCGAGCGCGGTCAGGCAGCGGTTCGCCGCGATGCGGTACAGCCAGCTGCGCAGCGAGGACCGGCCTTCGAACCCGCCGAAGGAACGCCACGCCCGCAGGTACGTCTCCTGCACCAGGTCCTCGGCGTCCTCGACCGAGCCGAGCATCGAGTAGCAGAACGCGAGCAGCTCCCGCCGGTACGGGTCGGTGAGCCGGGTGAACTCGTCTTCGTCCACGATTTCCTGCACCGTCATGCGGCCCCCCTGAATCGTCCGTCAAAGCCCGGTACAGGTAAGACCCGGCCGCAAACCGAAATTCATCACTCCGGCGGCTCTTTCCTGCGCCGCCGGCACCTCATCGGCGTGCGCCACCGCCCAGTCACCGGACGCGCGGATCGGCTCCAGCAGGCTGCGTCCCAGTCTGGTCAGCGCGTACTCCAGTCGGCGACGAAGCCGTCGGATATTCCGCCCCCTTACCGCGACCGCCGGGCACCGAACGGTGCCCATCGGACCGCGTTGGCCATCGGCCTGTGGTTCGGTGGCGCCGACCCGCGTTCGATGCTGCCGCCGATCACGTATGCGACCGGCTGAGGGGGGGTCAGGTCTCGCTGGCCTCGCCGCGCTCGTGGACCATGGCGGCCAGTTCGGCGACCGCATGGTGGGCGCGGTCGCCGTCGGAGGCCTGGATGCCCATGGCGGCGATCGTCGAGCCGTCGGCCAGGTCCAGCGTCGGCCACGGCGCGCCCTCGCCCATGGACACCCCGAGGATCTCGGCCCATTCGTACTCATGGGTGCGCAGGCCGTTGACCACGATCAGGCCGCGGTCGTCGGCGATGACCCGGCTGCGCGCCAGCATGTGCAGGATCGCGGCGACGATCAGCCCGATCACTACGAGGCCGATGCGGTCACCGAGGGCCCAGTTGGAGGGCATCGCCACGGCGAGGACGACCATGCCGGCCACGACCACCACCGCGAGAATGTACGGGATGATCCGCGCCCGGCGCGGTCGCCACGTCGCCGTGGTCATCTCAATCGACGATCTTGCTGATCGGGATCTCGAGGATGTCACGGCCGCCGGCCGCCTTGATCGCCGGAATGAGCGTGTTGACGCCGTGCTTGCCGACCACGCTCTCTACCGCGTGCATCTCACCGCCGGCCAGGCGGGTGACGGTCGGCGAGGACATCGACGGCATGATGCCGAGCACCTCTTGGAGCTGCGCGTCGGAGACGTTGAGCTTGAGCAGGACGTTGCCGCGGGCACGGATGGCGCCCTGGAGCAGCAGCGCGATGTCCTCCATGGCGGCGCGCTTGTTGGCGTCCTCGAAGGACTCGCGGTTGGCCACCAGCTCGGTGTAGCTGACGAGCAGGGTGTCGAGGATGCGCAGGCCGTTCTTGCGCAGTGACGAACCCGTCTCGGTCAGGTCGACGATGACGTCGACGATGTCGGGCACCTTCGCCTCGGTCGCGCCGTACGACGGGACCACCCGGGCCTTGACCCCGTGCTGGGCCAGGAACCGCTCGGTCAGCGCCGGGAACTCCGTCGAGATCCGCACGCCCTCGGGCAGATCCGCGACGGTCTGCCAGGGCGCGTCGTTCGGCACGGCCATGATGACGCGCACCGGGTTGGACGTGGCCTTTGAGTACTTCAGCTCACCGAGCGAGACCACGTCGGCCTGCGTCTCGGTGATCCAGTCGCGGCCGGTGATGCCGAGGTCGAACAGCCCCTGTTCGAGGTAGGTGGGGATCTCCTGCGGGCGCAGCACGCGGACGCGGTCGATGCGCGGGTCGTCGACCGACGCGCGGTAGTCGCGGTCGGAGCCGCGGCGGACCGTCAGATCGGCGGCGTCGAAGAGCTCGAACGTCGCGCGCTCCAAAGATCCCTTGGGAAGCACGAGTGACAGCACGGTATAAGACCTTCCTGATGAGAGATCGGTATCGCGGCGTGGAAAATCAGGAGCCCAGATGCTCCGCCTGATGCCGCGCGTGACCGTGATGCCGCAGGCCTCGCAGGGTCAGTGCCGTATCGAGAGCGGCCACGGTCGCCTCCCATCCCTTGTCTTCGCTGCCGCCTTCGAGACCGCAGCGGTCCAGTGCTTGGTCGAGCGTCTCACAGGTTAGTACGCCGTTGCCGATGGGTGCGCCCTCATCCAAGGCAACCCTCGTCAAACCCGCCGTTACGGAGTCACATACATAGTCAAAATGGGGTGTACCTCCTCGGATGACGGCGCCGAGGCACACGACCGCGTCAAGGTCGCGCGCGAGCTGCTGGGCGACGACCGGCAGCTCCAGTGCGCCCGCGACGCGTACGACCACGGGCTCGAGCAGGCCGCACTCCTTCGCCGCGGCCAGCGCGCGCTCCAGCAGCCGGTCGGTGACCTGACCGTTCCAGCGGGCGCAGACCACGCCCAGGCTCAGTCCTGACGCGTCGACCGCCGCGGCCTCGGGACGTCCCATTCCGCTCATGACAGGTCTCCGATCTGGTGGCCGAGGCGGTCCCGCTTGGCCGTGAGGTACCGCCGGTTGTGCTCGGTGACGACGACGGGCAGCGGCACGCGATCGCGCACCTCGACGCCGAAACCGGACAGGCCCGCGAGCTTGAGCGGATTGTTCGTCAGCACCCGGACCGACCGGACGCCGAGGTCGGCGAGCATCTGCGCGGCGTTGACGTACTCCCGCGCGTCCACCGGCAGTCCGAGCTCGAGGTTGGCGTCCACGGTGTCGGAGCCGTTGTCCTGCCGCTGGTACGCCCGCAGCTTGGCGAGGAGGCCGATCCCCCGGCCCTCGTGACCGCGCAGGTAGAGGATCACGCCACGGCCCTCGGCCGCGATCGCGGCCATCGCCGCGTCGAGCTGGGTGCCGCAGTCGCAGCGCTCGGAGCCGAGGACGTCGCCGGTGAGGCATTCGGAGTGCGCCCGCACCAGCACGTCCTCGCCGTCGCCGATCTCGCCGAGGACGAGCGCGACGTGCTCGCCGCCGTCCACCGCGCTTGCGTACCCGACCGCGCGCCACATGCCGTACCGGTTGGGGATGCGCGTCTCGGTCACCCGCTCGACCACGCGTTCGGTCCGCTTGCGGTGCTCGGCCAGCTGCTCGATGGAGATCAGCTTCAGGTCGTGCTCCTTGGCGAACACCTCCAGCTGCGGCAGCCGCGCCATCGTGCCGTCGTCGTTGACGACCTCGGCGAGCACCCCGGCGGGGGTCAGCCCGGCGAGCCTGGCCAGGTCGACCGCCGCCTCGGTGTGCCCACGCCGCCTCAGCACGCCGCCCTCGTGGTAGCGCAGCGGGAAGATGTGCCCCGGCCGTACCAGCTCGTACGGCTCGGTGGCCGAGTCGCACAGCCGGCGGATGGTCCTGGCCCGGTCGGCCGCGGAGATGCCGGTGCTGACGCCGTCGCGCGCGTCGACGCTGACCGTGTACGCGGTGCGCATCCGCTCGCGGTTCTGCGCGGTCATCAGGGGAATGTGCAGCCGGTCGAGATCGGCGCCCTCCATCGGCACGCAGATCACGCCGCTGCTGTAGCGGATCGTGAAGGTGAGCAGCTCGGGCGTCGCCTTCGCGGCCGCGAAGATGATGTCGCCCTCGTTCTCCCGGTCGGCGTCGTCCACGACCACCACCGGACGGCCGGCCGCGATGTCCTGGACCGCCTGCGCGACCTCGTCGAGCATGGATTCTTCGCTGCTCATGACCTGGCTCCCGGCTGCTCGTTCCTGGCCTGGCTGGCTGTACCGGCGGCCGGCGGCGGGGACGTTGCGGGCCTCCCCGGCGGGCCGCTGGCCAGCAGGCTCTCCACGTACTTGGCGATCACATCGACCTCGAGATTCACCTGGCTGCCGGGCTGGAGCCGGCCGAGCGTTGTCATTTCCAGCGTGGTGGGGATGAGGCTGACCTCGAACCAGGGCCCCGGCGTCTCCCCGCCCGCGCTGCCGGTGGCGCCCGTGCTGCCGGTGGTGCCGAGGGCGGAGACGGTCAGGCTGACCCCGTCCACGGTGATCGAGCCCTTCAGCACGATGTACCGGGCCAGGTCCGGCGGGGTGGCGATGCGCACCACATCCCAGTGCTCACCGGGGGTGCGGGACAGGATCTCCCCGGTGCCGTCGGCGTGGCCCTGGACCAGGTGCCCGCCCAGCCGGCCGCCGAGTTCGACGGGGCGCTCCAGGTTGACCGGGGACCCGGGGCTGAGCGCGCCGAGCCCGGTCCGCCGCAGCGTCTCGGCCATCACGTCGGCGGTGAAGGTTTTGTCCGAGGAGTCGGTCACGGTCAGGCAGACGCCGTTGACGGCGATGGAGTCACCGTGCGAGGCCGCGGCGGTGACCCGCGGGCCGCGTACCGTCAGCCGGGCCGCGTCGGGCAGTCGGTCGACGGCGACGACCTCGCCGAGTTCTTCCACTATGCCGGTGAACATCCGCGGTTCCTCTCCTCGGAGCCGTTAGGCCATTCGGGCTCCGGGGGTGCGCGGACGCGCAAACGCGTACGGGCAGCCAACGCTGCCGCCGCGCGCGTGCTGCCTCCCATCCGGACTTTAACCGTCGGTCCCGGAATTTCACCGGATCAGCCGGCCGCTGGCGCTGGGCGCCGTGGCCGGGTCGCGGACTGTCACCGCCGGCTCGGAATTTCACCGACCCCGGAGCACGCTTTACTCCAGCAACCAGTGTGCCACGAGAGGTATTCCAGGCCGCAACCCGCCCGTTCCGTGACCCTCCGCACATTTGCGGGCGGCCGCGGGCGGCTGGCCGTCATGGTCAGGGCCGCAGGCCTGGTTCCCCCGGCCGTCACCGGCCCGGCGGGCTCCCGGTGACCTCGGCCAGACGGTGGGCGATGAACTCACGTTCGGGCTGGTTAGCGGTGAGTTCGAGGGCGCGGCGGTAGGCCTGCGCCGCCTCCTCCGTCCGGCCGAGCCGGCGCAGCAGGTCCGCCTGGGCGGCGGGCAGGTACCGGTAGCCGGCCAGGCGGTCGTCCCGTTCGAGGTGCGCGAGCGCGGCAAGGCCGGCCTCGGGCCCCTCGGCCATGGCCAGTGCGACGGCCCGGTTGAGCGCCACCACGGGCGAGGTCCAGGCCCGCGCGAGCAGGTCGTACAGACCCAGGATCTGCCGCCAGTCAGTGTCGCCGTACGCCGGGGCCTGCGCGTGCACGGCCGCGATCGCGGCCTGGAGCGCGAACCGGCCCGGGCGGCCGCCGCGCAGCGCCGCCCGCACGAGCGCGGTTCCCTCGTCGATGGCGGCCCGGTCCCACCGCGAGCGGTCCTGTTCCTCCAGGAGCAGCAGCCGGCCGTCCGGTGCGCACCGGGTCGCCCGCCGGGCGTCGGTCAGCAGGAGCAGCGCCAGCAGGCCGCGGACCTCGGACTCGTCCGGCATCAGCAGGCTCAGCATCCGGGCCAGCCCGATGGCGCGGTCCACCAGATCGTCCCGGACCAGGTGGCCGCCGCCGGGCGAGGTATGGCCGGTGGTGTAGAGCAGGTGCACCACGGTCAGCACGGCGTCCAGCCGGTCCGGCAGTTCCGGCGCGGCCGGCACGCGGTAGGCGATGCGGGCACCGGAGATCTTCTTCTTGGCCCGGGTGACCCGGGCCGCCATGGTCGGCTCGGAGACCAGGAAGGCCTGCGCGATCTCCGCGGTGGACAGCCCGCACACCAGCCGGAGCGTGAGTGCGACCTGCGCTTCCCGGGCCAGCGCCGGGTGGCAGCAGGTGAAGATCAGCCGCAGCCGGTCGTCAGGGATCATGACGCCGCCCTCTCCCGCCCCCACCGGGTCACCTGGCTGGTGCGGCGCCGCCTCGTCCGGGTCGACCAGAAGCGGCAGCTTCCGGCGCAAGGTGACGTCCCGGCGCAGCACGTCGATGGCGCGGTGCCGCGCCGCCGTGGTCAGCCAGGCGCCGGGATTGCGCGGCACCCCCTGCCGCGACCAGGCCTCGAGCGCCGAGACGTAGGCGTCCTGCACGCACTCCTCGGCCAGGTCCAGGTCCCCGGCGACGCGCGCCGTCGCGGCGAGCACGAAGGCCCACTCACGACGGTGCGCGTCCGCCACGGCGTCGGCCGCCGTGGAGCGGTCCTTCCCGGCCCCCGATCCGGCGCTGGGCCCGGGATCGGCGGGAAGGCCACCCATGGTCGACCTGGTCACCTGCCGCCGGATCACATGCCGTCGAAGACCATGACCGGCCGGACCTCGACGCCGCCGAAGCGCGCCGGGCAGAGCTTGGCGATCTCCAGCGCCTGGTCCAGGTCACGGGCCTCGACCAGGTAGTAGCCGCCCAGGGCCTCCTTGGTCTCGGCGAACGGCCCATCGGTCACCACGTCGTCGCGGATGG